>NZ_DATILJ010000225.1:0-99469 GCF_035476535.1 Aquabacterium sp. | reverse complement strand
CACCACCGTGCTGGCCACCTTGCAGAGCTTCAACCACAACCTGGTGCGCGCTTCGCTGAGCCTGGGGGCGTCGCCGATCACGACCTTCTTCCGCGTCACGCTGCCGGTCATCGCGCCCGGCGTCATCTCGGGCGCGCTGTTCGCGTTCGCGACCTCGTTCGACGAGGTCGTGGTGACGCTGTTCATCGCCGGCCCGGAGCAGGTCACGCTGCCGCGGCAGATGTTCACCGGCATCCGCGAGAACATCAACCCGACGATCGCCGCGGTGGCCACGCTGCTGACGATCTTCACCACCGGCTTGATGCTGGTGCTCGAATGGATCCGCGGGCGGCGGGCCTGACGGGCTTGCGGGCAAGCCGCCCCCCCTCGCTTGCAAGCAAGCAGTTCCCGCCCGCTTGCAAGCCAGCAGTTCCCGCTAGAGTGCGGCGAAACCCTCTCGGAGATGGACCATGGACATGAGCAGTTCGCCGCTGGCGACCCTGAACGACCCCGGCCTGCTGAAGACCGATGCACTGATCGGCGGTGAATGGGCCGCTGGCCAGACACGTTTTGCGGTCAACGACCCGGCCACCGGCCTGAAGCTGGCCGACGTCGCCAATCTCGGGCCGGTGGATTGCCACAACGCCATCGTCGCCGCCGAACGCGCCTGGGCGCCCTGGCGCGCCAAGACGGCGAAGGAACGCGCGGCGATCATGATGAAGTGGTTCGCGCTGTTGAACCAGCATGCCGACGACCTGGCCCGCATCATGACTGCCGAGCAGGGCAAGCCGCTGGCCGAAGCGCGCGGCGAAGTGGGCTATGGCGCCAGCTTCATCGAATGGTTCGCCGAAGAGGCCAAGCGCATCTACGGCGAGACCATCCCGAGCACCGACAACAACAAGCGCTACCTGGTCATCAAGCAGCCGATCGGCGTCTGCGCGGCGATCACGCCGTGGAATTTTCCGATCGCGATGATCACGCGCAAGGTGGCGCCGGCGCTGGCCGCCGGCTGCACGGTGGTGATCAAGCCGGCGGAGCAGACGCCGCTGTCGGCACTGGCGGTGGCCGAACTGGCGCAGCGCGCCGGCATGCCGGCCGGCGTGCTGAACATCATCACCGCCGATGGCGACAACTCGATCGAGATCGGCAAGGTGCTGTGCTCCAGCGACGTGGTCCGCCACCTGTCCTTCACCGGCTCCACCGAGGTCGGCCGCATCCTGATGCGGCAATGCGCGTCGACGATCAAGAAGCTCTCGCTGGAACTCGGCGGCAACGCGCCCTTCATCGTGTTCGACGATGCCGACATCGACAGCGCGGTCGAAGGCGCGATGGCCAGCAAGTACCGCAATGCCGGCCAGACCTGCGTCTGCGCCAACCGCCTGTATGTGCAGGACGGCGTGTACGACGCCTTCGTCGAGAAGCTGGCCGCCAAGGTCCAGGGCATCAAGGTCGGCAATGGTTTCGAGCCCGGCGTGAACCAGGGGCCGCTGATCGACGATGCGGCACTGGTCAAGGTCGAGGGCCATGTCGCCGATGCGGTCGGCAAGGGTGCGCGGGTGGTCGTCGGCGGCCACAAGATCAGCGAGCGCTTCTACACGGCGACGGTGCTGGCCGATGTCACGTCGGACATGCTGTGCGCAAAGGAAGAGACTTTCGGCCCGGTGGCGCCGGTGTTTCGCTTCTCGACGGAGGCTGAAGCCATCGCCGCGGCCAATGCCACCGAGTTCGGCCTGGCGAGCTACTTCTTCAGCCGCGACATCGGCCGTGTCTTCCGTGTCGGCGAGGCGCTGGAGTACGGCATGGTCGGCATCAACACCGGCCTGATCTCGACGGCCGAAGTACCCTTTGGCGGCGTCAAGCAGTCCGGCCTGGGCCGCGAGGGTGCGCGGCAAGGCATCGACGATTACGTCGAGGTCAAGTATCTGTGCCTCGGCGACATTCTGAAGTAGCAGATCAAGTACGCGGCGCCGCGAAGTTCAGGCGCGAGGCCACGCTGACGAAGCCGCAGCGGGCCATCAAGGCGCCCTGCCCACCATGGCGGCGGTGGCTTTCCAGCACCGCGCCCATGCCCAGCCAGGCGGTGTCGCTCGCCGCGTCGATCTGCAGGTCGATGGCGATCACCGGCGCCGGCGCCGTGCCGCGCATCACCTTGGCCCCGTAGCAACGAGGCACCGGCAACGGCGAGCCGCCGATCAGCCCTCGTCGTTGGCCGCCGGTGCACCGTGCCGTTCGGTGCGCCGGCCCAGGCCGCCCGGCCCGCTGCCGGCCATGCCGGCGGCCTGGGCCAGCGCCTTGCGCAGCAGCGCATCGGCTTCCTTGCCATGGGCAGGATACTGGCCGACACCGACACTCACACCCAGCGTCAGTTCGTGGCCGGCCACGCTGAACGGCCGGCGCAGCGATTGGCCGAGCTTGGCCGCCACGCCATCGGCCGCGGCCTGGTCATCGATCCAGGCCAGCAGCACGGCAAAACTGTCGCCGCCCAGCGAAGCCACCACGTCGCTCGCGCGCAGGCCGGAGCGCAACCGCACCGCCGCCTTGCGGCGCAGCACATTGGCGGCTTCGGTGCCCCAGCGCGCTTCGGTCGCGGCCAGGCCATCGAGGCGCACCGCCAGTACCGCCATCGCCGCCGGCTCTCGTTCACGCAGCGCCAGCAGGTGGGTCATGTGCTCCATCAACTGCGCATGGTTGGGCAGGCCGGTGGACAGATCGGTGGCGTAGGCCTTGCGCGCCGCGCGCTCGACGCGCTTGCGCTCGACGGCCAGGCGCACCACGCGTGCGGTGGCATCGGCCGACGCCTCGCGCAACGGCAGCACATCCTGGGCGCCCAGGCGCAGCAAGCGCAAGGCATCGCCGCTGTCGGGCTCGGGGGCAACGACCACCAGCGCGGCATCCAGCACCGCCCGTGACAAGCCGCTCCAACCGGCCAGCGTGCTGCTGCCTTCGGGCGCGTCGAACTTCAGCACCAGCGCGTCGCAGGTTTGCGCATCGAGCGTGCGGGAAACCTCTTCCAGGCTGGATACCGCCGTCACGACGAAAGGGCCGTAGGCCGATGTCGTGAGGTCGGGCACCTGTGTGCCGAGGTACAGAAGTTGGATCGGGTCGTTCATCGCCGGAGGATGATGCCCGAGTCGACAGCTTTGATGCAGGCGGATCTACCCGAGCGTCCACCCAAATGCAAAGAGGCCCCAGCAGGGCCTCTTTTGCGTTTGGAGCGGGTGAAGGGAATCGAACCCTCGTATGAAGTCGGGTAAGGAACACGCCTCGCGGCGTGTTCCTCCCCTAAGAACCGGACGTGCGAGTTTCCCCGCATCCGGCTCAAGCAGCCTGAAAGTCGTCAGCCGTTTCCGGCGATGGCGACCGCTGCAAAGTTTCCGGGGCCTTCGGTCGTACCCCTGACTCACTCGTTGGCGTGGTGTTGCCGATGGCAGTTCGGATGAAGCAGTTGCAGGTTGCTCATCTGCTCCGACCCGCCTTCCGATCGCTTGACGACGTGGTGGATGTGCCACCCCGTCGCTTTCGTGATCTTCTGGTTGCAGCACGGACACAGCCCTTCCTGCCAGTACCACAGCCACGCCAGCTTCCGGCGGCCCTTCAGGTCGGACGCCATCTTGCGCGCAAGGCGCGCGTCGAAGTAGTCCTCGTCTTCCGGGCTGTACGGATTTCGGCTGCCGTCGATCTTGACGTGGGGCTTCTTGTGGAAGCTCGTCAGGGTCGCCAGCGCCTTGTCCTTCTCTGCAAACCGCCAATCTCGTCCGTCGACACGCCGGAAGTACCGGGCCTTGATCCATCGTTCACCCTTGTTGGGGTGTCGACGGCGGGCCCAGCGCCACAGCGCCTGCCAGATTCGATGGTCGGTCTTCGCGAACGTGCGCGTGGCCATCTGGCTTCGGTGATAGTTCGCCCAGCCCCGGATGACCGGGTTGAGCTTGTCGATCACGTCGGCCTGTCGGGCCGTGCGCATCTCCCGCAGTGTTCCTCGGACCTTCTCAAGGAAGTTCTTGACGTTCTTCCTCGACGGCTGCGTCAACAGCATGCGACCTTGCCAGCGGACCGTCCATCCCAGGAAGTCGAAGCCGTCGGTCACTTGCGTGATCAGCGTCTTCTTCTCCGAGAGTTCGAGCCCGCGCTCGCGCATGAACTCCTGCACGATCGGCTTCACCCTTTCCTCCAGCAACTCTCGCGAGGTGCCGGTGATGATGAAGTCGTCGGCGTAACGCACGAAGTTGACTTTGGCCGTCCGTGCCTCGCGCACCGTGCGGAAGAGCTCCGCCAGCTTGCTCTGCAGGCCGTCCAAGGCCAGGTTCGCCAGAACGGGCGAGATGATCCCGCCCTGCGGTGTTCCGCTCTCTGTCGGGAAGAGGGTGTTGCCCTCGAAGTACCCGGCTTTCAGCCACTTGCGCAACACGCCCTTGTCCATGGGGACGTGGGCGAGAAGCCACTCATGACTGATGTTGTCGAAACAACCTTTGATGTCTCCTTCCAGCACCCAGGTCGGCGAATGCTTTCGTCCAAGCGCATTGCGCACCTGGACGATCGCATCGGCCGTCGAGCGCTCACGGCGGAAGCCGTAGGAGTGAGCATCGCCAGTCGTCTCCGCGGTCGGGTCGAGCGCCAGCAGGTGCAGCGCTTGCATGGCCCGGTCGCGCATGGTGGGGATGCCCAGGGGGCGCCGTTCACCATTCGCTTTCGGGATGTAGACCCGTCTCATCGGCTTCGGCTTGTAGCCCTTGTGGTGCAAGGTGCCGACCGCCTGCCACTTCTCCTCCGGAGTACTCCATGTCTGCCGGTCGATACCCGGGGTCTTGCGACCCCGGTTCTCGGTGACCCGCTTGACCGCCAGCGCTTTCGCGCTCAGCGAGCGGGTGAGGAGTCTCTGCAGGCTTCTGACATTGCGCCAGTCGCCTGCCTTCGCTGCTCTCGCGATTCTTGCCTGCAGCCTTCCAACCACCTGATGCGCGTCCTGCCACGGTATGTCGTGCCAGTGCGTCCAGTTGGTGGAGGCGACATCGCAATCACTTGCGTCCATATCAACCTCCGTTGACGTGGAGCGGGTGAAGGGAATCGAACCCTCGTCATCGGCTTGGGAAGCCGTTGCTCTGCCATTGAGCTACACCCGCCCGGTCCCGAAGGATGGACAGCCCCGAAGGGCTGATCCCCTCGGGATGGTTGGAGCAGACCTGTCTCGCGACAGGCCACCACGCGGAAGTCAGCGCCCTTTCAGGCCGGGGCAATCATTGCATCCCCTATCCGGACCATTACAGCCCGACATTCGCTTTCTCCGCGATCCTCTACCCGCAACCGATGCACCCGATCTTACAACCGGGCTTGTCGTGCCTTGCGGCCCGACGCAGCTACGGGCTTACCCTGTTCCGTGCGATGAGCACGAGTCAGGAGGACCCCGCCTTTCTGCCGACGACCGTCTTGTCAGCGTGTCCCCACCAAGCAGGGAGACAACCGGTCGCGTACCGTTTTGGTTCGAGCCTGTCAGTCGATTTGGCTCGTTCATGCTTGACGGCATTTATCAGCGGTTCACGTACGTTGGTCCTTTGACCCAGCCTTGCGCCTCATCCGGGTTCGACTCCCAGAATCACACGATGACCCTCACGGGCATCATGTACCCGCTCGGGTGGCTACGTTGTCAGTGCGCTCGGCACGAGACCGTTGCCGGTCCCGCACTACACCTAGGCTACTGGCGGCTGAACGCCAGGTTGCAGACAGGCTCCCGCCTGGGCAACAACTCATCACACGGCTTGCACCGCGTGAACAACCCGACCTCGGTTTCCCGAGGCCTACGGCCCGAGGGCCGTGCTCGATCAGGCTTTCACCTGATCATGCGGCCCCGAAGGACCGCAGCTCTAGGGCTGCTTTCCCACACTTGATTGATGCTCTCGCATCAGCGGTGTGGCCGGCCATCAGCTGGACCGGACGCGACTCTCAGGTCGCACGCTTGGGAAGCTGCCGTTCTACCATTGAACTACACCCGCCGAGGGGCGCGATTATCACCCGTTTCGGGCGACCCATTCGATCAGGCCGTCCAGCGTCGGCAGTGCACGCGTGGCCTCGGGGTGGTTGACCAGTGCGGCCAGTGCATAGGTCTTGCCGCTGACCGACTTCACGTAGCCGGCCAGCGCGCGGGTGTCGAGCAAGGTGCCTGTCTTCAGGAACGCCGCGCCGGTGGCCTTGCCGCTGGTCATGCGGTGGGCCAGCGTGCCGTCGATGCCGGCGATCGGCAAGGAGTCGATGAAGGCCTGCGCCTGCTGCGAGACCCAGGCATTGCGCAGCAACTGCACCATCGCCCGCGGCTTGCCGCGCTCGCCGCGCGACAGGCCCGAGCCGTTCTCCAGCGAGATGTCGCCGGGCTGCAGGCCCTGGCGCATCAGCCAGCCGTCCACGCGCTGTCGGGCTTCGATCATGGTGGCCGCGCGGGTCGGGAAACCGCGCACCAGCGACAGCATCAGGTTGCGTGCCGCCATGTTGTCACTGGTCTTGTTGATCTCGCGGATGACCTGCGGCAAGGTGTCCGACAGGTGCACCGAAAATGGCAGTTGCGAATCACCGTCCGGACCAATGGGCAGCAGCGATTCGCGGTCCGGCGCGCGCTTGTCGATGACGCGGCCCTTCAGCCGGCCGCCGGCTTCGCGCCACAGGCCTTCGACGGCCCGCACGGTGAACTCTTCGTGCGACAGCGGCGCCAGCGACAGCTCGCGCGAGCCGCAACCCGGCGCCCATTGCCCGCGCACGGCCAGCGCCGGCGTGCCGGGGTCGGACTTCGCCGGGGCCGATGCCGGCTGCGCCCACACCGCGCAGCCACCCCCGCTGATCTCGGTGATCACCTGCATGCCGGCCAGCGGCGGCGACAGGCTGACCACCGGCTTGCCGCGCGGGCCGTTCTGCACCGTCACCTGCAGCACGCCTTCGTCCAGCGTGAAGGCATCCGGGCGCGAATGGTGCGGCCGGTCCGAGGCCGGTGGCGGTGTGTTGGCGTGATCGCCGTCGTGCAGGCGGAACGCGAAGCGGTCGAGCACGATGTTGCCGCAGACCTCCTGCAGGCCCTCGGTCTGCATGCGCTGGAACCAGGCCCGCAGATCGGCCGAGCGCAACTGCGAGTTGCCGCCACCGACGATCAGCAGATCGCCGAGCAGGCGCCCGCGGTCCAGCGAGCCATTCAGGAAGGCATAGGTGCGCCAGCGGTAGTGCGCGCCCAGCATGTCCAGCGCCGCCAGCGAGGTCACCACCTTGGCCGTGGAGGCCAGCTGGTAGGGCAGCTCGGCGTTCAAGGTCGCCAGCATGCGGCTGCGGCCGTCGACCTCCTGCACTTGCACGCCGATGCTGCTGATGGGCAGGCCCGAGCTGCTGAGCATGGGCCGCAGCGCCGCGGGCACGCCGCTCCAGTCCACTCCGCTGGCCGACGCGGCGGAAGCGGGCCGGGCCGCTGCGCCCGCCAAGGCCTGCTCGGGCGCGGCCGCCGAGGGACGGCCAAGAGTCGCCGCTTCCGCTGCGCCGCCGCCCAGCCAAGCGGCCGCGGCCAGCAGCCAGCGCCGGCGATCGGCATCCGGTCGGCCAGGCGGGGTGGGGGGTGGGGCAAAATCCTGCACCTCGCCAGACTAGAGCCTGCACACCAAGGCGATCTATGGAACAAAGGCATGTCGCGTCCCCAGATGAACCGATGAGCGAGCACGACATCACGGCCCCGGCCGATACCCCCCCAGATTCGAAGCCCCATCCCCGGCGGCCCGTGCGCAGCTTCGTGCTGCGCGCCGGCCGCATGGGCACCGGCCAGCAGCGCGCGCTGCAGACCCTGGGCCCGCAGTACCGGCTGCCGTTTCAGGCCCAGCCACTGGATGCCGCCGCGGTGTTCGGCCGCCGGGCGCCGCTGGTGCTGGAGATCGGCTTCGGCATGGGTGACGCCACCGCGCAGATCGCCGCGGCGCAGCCCGGCACCGACTTCCTGGGGGTCGAAGTGCATGAGCCCGGCGTCGGTGCGTTGCTGCGGCTGATCGGCGAGCGCGGCCTGCAGAACCTGCGGCTGGTGCAGCACGACGCGGTAGAGGTGCTGCAGCAGATGCTGGCGCCGGCCTCGCTGGACGGCGTGCACGTCTACTTTCCCGACCCCTGGCACAAGAAGCGCCACCACAAGCGCCGGTTGATCCAGCCGCCGCTGGTGGCCCTGCTGGCTTCGCGCCTGAAGCCCGGCGGGCGGCTGCATTGCGCCACCGACTGGGAAGACTATGCGCAGCAGATGCTGCAGGTGCTGAGCGACGAAGCGCTGCTGGTCAACACTGCCGAGGGCTACGCACCGCGGCCCGACATGCGCCCGCTGACCAAGTTCGAAGCCCGCGGCCAGCGCCTGGGCCATGGCGTGTGGGATCTGGTGTTCGTGCGGCGCTGAACGCTCAATCCGCCCAGGTCACCCAGCCGGTGTAGTAGGTCAGCAAGACCACGCCGCCGAAAGCGATGCGGTACCACGCAAACGCGTTGAAGGAGTGCGTGGCGATGTAGCGCAGCAGCCAGCGCACGCAGACCCAGGCGGACAGGAACGAGACGATCAGGCCGACCACGAACATCGGCGCATCGCTCGCCACCAGGTGGCTGCGTTCCTTGTACAGGCTGTAGGCACCGGCACCGATCAGCGTCGGGATCGCCAGGAAGAAGCTGAAGTCGGTGGCCGCCTTGCGCGACAGGCCCAGCAGCATGCCGCCGATGATGGTCGCGCCGGAACGGCTGGTGCCGGGAATCATCGCCAGGCACTGCACCAGGCCCACCTTCAAGGCGTCCATGGGCCCCATCTGCTCCACTTCCGCCAGCCGCACGCTGGTCGCCGGCCGGCGTTCGGCCCACAGGATGATCAGCCCGCCGAGGATGAAGGTGCTGGCCACCACCGGCGCGTTGAACAGGTGCGCCTTGATCAGCTTGCCGAACAGCAGGCCCAGCACCACGGCGGGCAGGAAGCCGATGGCCACGTTGGCCACAAAGCGCCGCGCCTGCGAGCTGGCCGGCAGTTGCAGCACGGCGTCGCGCAGGCGTTGCCAGTAGACGATGATCACGGCGATGATGGCACCGGTCTGGATCGCGATGTCGAACACCTTGCTGCGCTCGTCGGTCAGGCCCAGCAAGGAGCCGGTCAGGATCAGGTGGCCGGTGGACGAGATCGGCAGGAACTCGGTCAGCCCTTCGACCATGCCCATGATCGCGGCCTTCAGCAACAACACGAGATCCACGGCCGCTCCCTCTTGAAAAGCTGCGGATCATAGCGAGGCACTTCAGCGCTGAAGCCTGCCGCGGCCTGCCTCGCGGTTGACCGGCGGGCTTCGGCCCCTTATATTACTGACCAGTCAGTCAGTAATTCATGTCCACAACCGATCCCTCCCCCCGCCGCCGCCGCAAGGAAGCCCGCCCGCAGGAGCTTCTGGATGCCGCACTCGAGCTCTTCGTCGAAAAGGGCTTCGCCGCCACGCGTGCCGAAGAAGTAGCGGTGCGCGCCGGTGTTTCCAAGGGCACGCTGTACCTGTACTTCCAGAGCAAGGAAGACCTGCTGCGTGCGGTCATCACACACAACCTGTCCGAGCGCATTGCCGAAGGCGCCGCCCAGGTGGCCGCGTTCAGCGGCAGCGCCAGCGAGCTGCTGCGCGTCGTGCTGTGCGAGTGGTGGGAGCACATCTACAACAGCCCCGCCGGCGCGGTGTTCAAGCTGGTGATCACCGAGGTGCGCAACTTCCCGGAAATCTCCGAGTTCTACATCCACGAGGTGGTGGAGCCGGCGCACCACCTGCTGGGCGGCATCGTGCAACGCGGCATTGCGCAAGGCGAGTTCCGGCCGGTCGATGTGGACGTGGCCGTGCATTCGCTGGTGCTGCCGCTGATCATGATCTGCGTGCACAAACATTCGATCGGCGCCTGCGGCATGGGCGAACAGCACAGCCTGGATGGCAACGCGTTCATCCGCCAGCATGTGCAGCTGGTGCTCGACGGGCTGTGCCAGCCCGCGACCCGCCAACCCACGGACGACACACCCCCATGACGATCCACTGGAAACGATGGGCCGTGGCCGCACTGGCGGTGCTGCTGCTGGGTGCCGGCGTGGGCCGGGCCATCCAGTCGCGGCGCGCTACCGCCACGGCGCCGGTGGCCGGCGCTGCATCGGCCGCCGCGCAGATGCTGGAGCTGGCGCCGCAAGACCTGATCACGCTGTCGCGCCAGCCACTGGCCCACGGGCTGGAGGTGTCGGGCAGCCTGAAGGCCGTGAACAGCGCCTTCGTCAAGGCCAAGGTCGCCGCCGAACTGCTGTCGCTGGGCGTGCGCGAGGGCGACAGCGTGCGGGCCGGCCAGGTGCTGGCGCAGCTGGACACCACAGAATTCGATTGGCGGCTGCGCCAGGCCGAGCAGCAGGCCGCCGCGGCCCGGTCGCAGCTGGAGATTGCGCAGCGCCAGCTCACCAACAGCAAGGCACTGGTGGCGCAGGGCTTCATCTCGCCGACCGCGCTGGAGACGTCGATCTCCACTGAAACCGGCGCACAGGCCACGCTGCAGGCGGCGCTGGCCGCCGTGGAACTGGCGCGCAAATCGCGCGCCGACGCCACGATCACCGCGCCGATTGGTGGCCTGGTGTCGCAGCGCCTGGCCCAGGCCGGCGAACGCGTGGCAGTGGATGCCAAGCTGCTGGAGATCGTCGACCTGTCGCAGCTGGAAGTCGAAGCCGCCATTCCGCCGGAAGACGCCGCCGCGCTGCGCGTCGGCAGCCCGGCGCGGCTGATGATCGACGGCAGCAGCGAGCCGATCGCCGCCAAGGTGGTGCGCATCAACCCCAGCGCGCAGGCCGGCTCGCGCGCCGTGCCGGCCTACCTGGCGGTGCAGCCGCATCCCAGCTTGCGCCAGGGCCTGTTCGTGCGCGGCTGGATCGAGCTGGACCGCAAGGACGCGCTGGTGATCCCGGCCTCGGCGCTGCGCAGCGACCAGGCCCAGCCCTACGCCATCCGCGTGGCCGCGGGCCGCACCGAGCGGCGCGCGCTGCAGCTGGGCGCGCGCGGTCGCGCGCAGGGCACCGAAGTCGTCGAGGTGCTGGGCGGCCTGGTCGAAGGCGATCAGGTGCTCGCCGCCGCCGCCGGCCTGGTGGCTGGCGGCGTGCCGGTGCGCATCAGCGGCATGCTGCCGGTGGCCGCGTCGGCTGCTGCCGCTTCCCGCTAGTTCACAAGATCAGCGGCCATGTGGTTCACCCGTGTCTCGATCGCCAACCCGGTGATGGCCGTGATGGTCATGCTGGCCTTCGTCGTGCTGGGCCTGTTCAGCTACCAGCGGCTGAAGGTCGACCAGTTCCCGGACATCGACTTCCCCACCGTCGTGGTACAGGTCGACTACCCCGGCGCGTCGCCCGAGATCGTCGAGTCCGAAGTCACGAAGAAGGTCGAAGAAGCCGTCAACACCATTGCCGGCATCAACCAGCTGTTCTCGCGCAGCTATGAGGGCGTGTCGGTCGTCATCGTGCAGTTCAACCTGGACGTCAATGGCCGCAAGGCGGCCGACGACGTGCGCGAAAAGCTCTCGGTCATCAAGGCCAACTTTCGCGACGAGGTCAAGGAGCCGCGGGTCTCGCGCTTCGACCCGGCGGCACGGCCGATCTTCTCGCTGGCGCTGACCTCCCCCGATGGGTCGCGCAGCGTGCAGGAGCTCACCACCTATGCCGACCAGCTGGTGAAAAAGCGCCTGGAAGTGGTGCCCGGCGTCGGTTCGGTGACGCTGGTCGGCGGTGTCAAGCGCGAGATCAACATCTACCTGAAGCCCCAGGCGATGGAGGCCTTCGGCGTCGGTGTCGACACGGTGATGAGCGCCGTGCGCACCGAGAACCAGGACCTGCCGGCCGGCAGCCTGCGCTCGAAGGAGAGTGAACGCAGCGTGCAGATCCAGGGCCGCGTGAAGCATCCGGAAGACCTGCGCAACATCATCGTCGCCCGTCGCAACAGCCAACCCGTGCGGCTGTCCCAGGTTGCCGAGGTGGTCGACGGCCCGGAGGAAGTCGAAACCCTCGCGCTCTACAACGGCCGGCGCACGCTGGCGCTGGAGGTGCAGAAGAGCCAGGGCGAAAACACCATCGAAGTGGTCGACGGCCTGCTGCGCGTCAGCAGCCAGCTGTCAACCCAGTTGCCCAAGGGCATGGTGATGGAAGTGGTGCGCGACAACTCGCGCGCCATCCGCGTCTCGGTGGCCAACGTCAAGCGCACGCTGCTCGAAGGTGCGCTGCTGACCATCGGCATCGTCTTCCTGTTCCTCAACAGCTGGCGCTCCACCGTCATCACCGGGCTGACCTTGCCGATCGCGCTGATCGGCACTTTCCTGTTCATGTACGCGTTCGGCTTTTCGATCAACATGGTCACGTTGATGGCGATGAGCCTGTGCGTGGGCCTGCTGATCGACGACGCCATCGTCGTGCGCGAGAACATCGTGCGCCATGTGCAGATGGGCAAGAGCGCACACGATGCCGCGCTGGCCGGTACCAACGAGATCGGGCTGGCTGTCCTGGCCACGACGCTGTCGATCGTCGCGGTGTTCCTGCCGATCGGCTTCATGGGCGGCATCATCGGCAAGTTCTTCCACGAGTTCGGCATCACCATCGTCGCCGCGGTGCTGATCTCGATGTTCGTCAGCTTCACGCTGGACCCGATGCTCAGCTCGGTGTGGCACGACCCTGCCATCGACCGCGAGGGTCAGCCGTTCCAGCCGCGCTCGTTCTACGACCACACGCTGGGCCGCGTGACGCACTGGGTCGACCGTATCTCGCACAAGCTCGGCGACGCCTATGTCGCCACGCTGGACTGGGCGCTGACGCACAAGCTCGCCACCATCGGCATCGCCGTCGCCAGCCTGGTCGGCAGCTTCGTGCTGATGCCCCTGCTCGGCACCGAGTTCGTGCCCAAGGCCGACTACTCGGAAACCTCGCTCACCTTCTACACGCCGGTGGGCACGGCGCTGGAAACCACCGAACAGCGCGCGCGCCAGGTCGACACCATCCTGCGCGAGATGCCCGAAGTGCGCTACACGCTGTCGACCATCAACACCGGCCAGGCCCAGGGCCGCAACTACGTCAGCTTCTACGTGCGGCTGGTCGATCGCAAGGAACGCACACGCAACGTCGACCAGATGTCGGTGCCGCTGCGCGAACGCCTGGCGCACGTGGCGGGCATCACCGTCACGCACGTCGGCCTGCTCGATGCGGTGGGCGGCAACAAGCCGATCTCGCTGTCGATCCAGGGTGCGGACCTGGCCACCTTGCAGCGCCTGACCACCGACCTGATGGCCCGTCTGGCGCCGGTGCCAGGCCTGGTCGACCTGGACACCAGCATGAAGCCGCAGAAGCCGACGGTGGCGGTGGAGGTGCGGCGCGATGCGGCCTCCGACCTGGGCCTGTCGGTCGGCAGCATCACCAGCACCTTGCGCGCGCTGGTGGCCGGCCAGACGGTGGGCGACTGGCGTGCCGCCGACGACCAGAACTACGACGTCAAGGTGCGACTGGCGCCGGGCTCGCGCAACAACCCGAGCGACCTGGAACGCCTGGGCGTGGTGGCCGGCAGCAATGCCGATGGCTCGATGCGCATCGTGCGCCTGTCGCAGGTGGCCGATGTGAAACCCGGCTTCGGCGCCAACCAGGTCAACCGGCGCGACCTGAACCGCGAATCGGAGATAACGGCCAATACCAGCGGCCGGGGCCTGGGCGAAGTATCGGCCGACATCCGCAGCGTGATGGCGGCCTACCCGCTGCCGCCGGGCTACACGTACCGCTTCGGCGGCTCGACCAAGGACATGCAGGAGTCGTTCGCCTTCGCGATCTCGGCATTGGCGCTGGGGGTGGTCTTCATCTACATGATCCTGGCCTCGCAGTTCCGCAGCTACCTGCAGCCGCTGGCGCTGATGTCGTCATTGCCGCTGACGCTGATCGGCGTGGTGCTGGCGCTGCTGTTCTGGCGATCGACCTTGAACATGTTCTCGATCATCGGCGTGATCATGCTGATGGGGCTGGTGACCAAGAACGCGATCCTGCTGGTGGACTTCGCCATCCGCGCCCGCGACGAAGGCCTGAATCGCCACGACGCGCTGCTGCGCGCCGCCAAGGTGCGGCTGCGGCCGATCCTGATGACCACGCTGGCGATGATCTTCGGCATGCTGCCGCTGGCGCTGGCCTTGAGCGAAGGCTCCGAGCAGCGCGCGCCGATGGGCCAGGCGGTGATCGGCGGCGTCATCACCTCGTCGCTGCTGACACTGGTGGTGGTGCCGGTGATCTACTGCTGGCTCGACGACTTGGGGCAATGGGCCAAGCGCCGGCTGCGGCCTGCACCGCCGGTAGCCGCCGCGCTGCCGGCCGAATAGTGCAAACCCTCAGGCGAAATAGAATTTGCCCCTTTTCAAAAAGACCGCAGGAACCCGCGCCATGAATGTCGAACAGGCCCGCTTCAACATGATCGAGCAGCAGATCCGCCCCTGGGATGTGCTGGATGCCGGCGTGCTGTCGCTGCTGGCCACGGTGCGGCGCGAGGATTTCGTGCCGCCGGCCTACAAGGCGCTGGCCTTCGTCGACACCGAGGTGCCGCTGCCCGAAGGCCAATGCATGCTGGCCCCGCGCGTCGAGGCCCGGTTGCTGCAGGAGACCCATGCGCTGCGCCACGAGCGCGTGCTGGAAGTCGGCGCCGGCTCGGGCTTCATGGCCGCGCTGCTGGCGCACCGCGCGCAATCGGTGGTGTCGCTGGAGCTGCACCTGTCGCTGGTGAAGATGGCCACCGACAACTTGCGCCGCGCCGGCATCAACAATGCCAGCGTGCGCCTGGGCGATGGGGCACAGGGCCTGGCCGATGAAGCGCCGTTCGACGCCATCGTGCTCTCCGGCTCGGTGGCCGTGGTGCCGCAGGTGTTGCTGGATCAGCTGAAGATCGGCGGCCGGCTGATCGGCATCGTCGGCAGCGAGCCGATGATGCGCGCGGTGAGGATCACCCGGCAGGGCGAACGCGATTTCAAGAGCGTGGCGCTGTTCGACACCGTGGCGCTGCGCCTGCAGGGCTTCGACGCGCCGACGCGTTTCAGCTTCTGAGTACCTGACGCGGCCCCGATGCAGCGTCTGCCGCCCGACACCGCAGGAACGCCGCCCATCCGCGGTTTGCGTCGACACGGCGCCCGCAGCCGGCAGTGCGTCGCATTCGGGTTGCCGCCGGCGGCGGCGTCCACGTACAAACGCGCCCACATCGACGCCCGCATCGGCGCCCACGCCACGCGTCCACAAGACGCGCCCGCGCTCGAGAACGTCCCCACAACACATCCAACCCGAGGATTTTGTACATGTTCAGCCTGAACCTGCGGCCCACGACCCCGCGCCTGACGATCCTGGCCCTGGCACTCGTCACGATGGGCGCCACGGCCCAGGCGCAGAGCCTGAAGGAGCTGTACGACGCGGCCCGCGCCTACGACGCCACCTACCTGGCCGCCAAGGCGCTGGCCGATTCGGCGCAGTACAAGGCCGCGCAGGCCGACGCGCTGCGACTGCCGGGCGTCACGCTCGAAGGCAGCGGCACCACCACCAAGGTCGACCCGGTGGCCGGCCAGAACCTCACCACCAACACGCAATCGGTGGCAGTGCAGGCCCGGCAGCCGCTGTTCAACCGCGCCAACACGGCCACCATCGCCCAGGCCGAACGGGCCTTGCAGGTGTCGCGCGCCGACCTGGAGACCGCCGAGCAGGACCTGATCGTGCGCGTGGCCCAGGCCTACTTCGACGTGCTGGCCTCGCAGGATTCGCTGGGCACGGCGCAAACCAGCAAGAAGGCGATTGCCGAGCAACTGGCCTCGGCCAAGCGCAATTTCGAGGTCGGCACCGCCACGATCACCGACACGCGTGAAGCGCAGGCCCGCTTCGACCTGGCCACGGCGCAGGAAATTGCCGCCGACAACGACCTGCGCACCAAGCGCATCGTGCTCGATCAACTGGTCGGCAAGACCGGCATCGCGCCCAAGCCGCTGGCGGTGCCGGTGGCCCTGCCAGCGGTGAGCCCGGCCAATGCCGAAGAATGGGTGACGCTGGCCGACGACCGCCACCCCGGCATCCTCCGGGCCCGACTGGCGCAGGAAGTGGCCAAGCTCGAAACCGAAAAGGCCCAGGCCGGCAAGCTGCCAACGGTGGACCTGATCGGCTCGGTCGGCGGCAGCCACAACACCGGCAGTGGCGTGACGGCCACCGGCAGCCGGCCCGGTACCAGCAAGAACGCCACCATCGGCGTGCAGATGAACTACACGCTGTTCTCCGGCGGCTTTGTCCAGAACCGCATCAAGGAAACGCTGGTGCTGGAAGAAAAGGCGCGCAACGACCTCGAAGCGGCCCGCCGCGGTGTGGCGCAGGGCACGCGCCAGGCCTACTTCGGCGTGCAGTCGCTGCAGGCCCAGGTGAAGGCGCTGGAAGCCGCGGAATCATCCAGCAAGTTGGCGCTCGAAGCCACGCAGCTGGGCTACCGGGTGGGCGTGCGGGTGAATCTGGACGTGCTCAACGCGCAGACCCAGTTGTTCACCACCCAGCGCGACCTGTCCAAGGCCCGCTACGACGTGGTGCTCAACAGCCTGAAGCTGCGCCAGGCCTCCGGCCAGCTGCAGCCGCAGGATGTGCAGGCCGTGGACGCGCTGCTCGCACGCTGAGTTTTCATTTCTTTGCTCGCCGCCAACACCGGGCGGCGGGCGCCGCGCTGATACTTCCGTGGCTGCCCCCGGGAGATCACGATGCACTCGCCGCTGCAGGCCGCGCTTGCGGCCCATCGATTCGGTCTGGGTGAACCCGCGCTGTCGCTGCTCGGCCTCGACGCCCGGGGCTGGCTGCTGGCCCAGATCGGCCCAGCCGATGCCCAGCGGGGCACCGACCTGCCCAGTGCAAGCCGAGGCCTGCAGTTGCAGGCCCAGGCCCGCCAGCGGGTTGAGGACTACCGCGAGGCCCTGCGCGCCGGCATCATCGCCGATCAGCGCGCCCGGCTGGCCACGGCGGCCAGCACGCAGCGGCCGTTCGCCGAACGCCTGGCGCTGTTCTGGACCAACCACTTCACCGTGTCGCTGGCCAAGGGTAGCGCGCGCGGCCTGGTCGGCGCCTTCGAGCGCGAAGCCATCCGCCCGCACATCGCCGGCCGCTTTGCCGACCTGCTGACGGCCAGCACCACGCACCCGGCGATGCTGCGCTACCTGGACAACCACTTGTCGGCCGGGCCGCAATCCCGCGTGGTGCAGCGCCTGGCGCGCCGCAGCCGTGTCGACGCCAGCATGGAGGCGCCGCGCCTCACCGGCATGAACGAGAACCTGGCCCGTGAAGTGCTGGAGCTGCACACGCTGGGCGCCACCGATGCCGGCGGCGCCTACGGCCCCTGGGGCGGCTACACGCAAGCCGACGTCCTGGCGTTTGCCGCGGTGCTGACCGGCTGGCGCGGCGCCGGCCCCGGCCCCGATGGCGCCGTCAACAGCTTCGTCGCCAACTGGCATGAGCCCGGCGCGAAGACGCTGCTCGGCCGGCGCTATGCCGAGGGCCCGCAGGCGCTGGAGGCCGTACTGCAGGACCTGTCGCGCCACCCGTCGACCGCCCGCTTCATCGCCACCAAGCTGGCGCGGCACTTCGTCGCCGATGCGCCGCCGCCGGCGCTGGTCGACCGGCTGGCCACGGCCTTCAAGCGCTCGGATGGCGACCTGCCCACGCTCTACCGGGCCCTGCTCGATGCACCCGAAGCCTGGGCGCCCCAGCCGGCCAAGCTGAAGACGCCGGAAGAGTTCGTCGTCTCGGCCGCACGCCTGTTGCGTCTGGGGGAACGCGTGGCCAGCCGTGCACCGGATGCCGGCCTCGCGGCGCTGGGCCAGCGCCTGCATGCCGCGCCCTCGCCGGCCGGCTGGCCCGACCGCGCCGAGGACTGGCTTGGCCCCCAGGCGCTGTGGCAGCGCATCGAATGGGCCAGCCGCGTCGCCGAGCGCCTGGGCTCGACGATCGATGCCCGCCAGCTCGCCGAGGCCAGCCTGGGGCCGCTGCTCGGCGCGGCCAGCCGCCAGCAGATCGAACGTGCATCGGATGCGCCGCAGGCGCTGGCGCTGCTGTTGATGGCGCCGGAATTCCAGCGCCGCTGATCCCCTGGGAGCTTCTCATGTCGATAGCGTCCAACATGATCGGCCGGCGGCAACTGCTGGCCGCCGCGGCATTGGCACCGCTGAGCACGCTCAGCCTGGCCGGCAGCGGCCGGCCCGAGGGCGGCCGCCTGGTGCTGGTGATCCTGCGCGGCGGGCTCGATGGCCTCACGGCCGTGCCGGCCCTCGGCGACCTGGCCTTTGCACCGGCCCGCGGCGCGCTGGCGCAGTTCGGCGAACCCACGCTGCCGCTGGATGGTTTCTTCGCGCTGCACCCGGCCCTGGTGCAGCTGCACGCGATGTACGGCCGGCGCGAGCTGGCCCTCGTGCAGGCCACCGGCCTGCCGTACAAGGAACGCTCGCATTTCGAGGCCCAGCAGGTGCTGGAATCCGGCGGCAGCCGGCCGCACGAAATCACCACCGGCTGGCTGGGCCGTGCGCTGGCCAGCCGGCAGAGCAAGGGCTTGGCGCTGCAGGCCGCCGTGCCGCTGGTGCTGCGCGGCCCGGCCGAGATCGACAGCTGGGCGCCCTCCGCCCTGCCCGACCCGGCGCCCGAACTGCTGGCACGGCTGGAGAAGCTCTACGAGGGCGATGCCGCGCTGTCGCAAGCGCTGATGCGCGCCCGCGGCCTGCGTGCCGACGGCGCCACGATGCCGGCCGCCAACACCCTGGCCGGCATGGTGGCCGGTGCCGCACGGCCGCCACTGGCGCTGACGCTGGCCCAGCGCGCCACGCAGTTCCTGGCGCGGCCGGACGGCCCGCAGGCCGCCGTGCTGGAGATGGGCGGCTGGGACAGCCACGCCAACCAGGTCTCGCCGCAGGGTCCGCTGGCCAACAACCTGCGCGGGCTCGACGCTGCGCTCGGCGCCTTGCGCGACGGGCTGCAGGCCACGCCCGGGCTGTGGCAGCGCAGCCTCGTGCTGGTGATGACCGAGTTCGGCCGCGAAGTGGCGATCAACGGCACGCAGGGCACCGACCACGGCAGCGGCGGCGCGGCCTTCGTCTTCGGCGGCACGGTGCGCGGCGGTCGTGTGCTCGGCGATTGGCCGGGCCTGGCATCCAAGGACCGCTTCGAGGGCCGCGACCTGCGCATCACCACCGACCTGCGGGCCGTGTTGAAGACGGTGCTGCAGGATCACCTGCAGGTGGCTCGCAGCACCGTCGAGCGCGAGGTGCTGCCCGGCACCGCCGGCCTGGCGCCGCTGTCGCTGCTGCGCGGCTGAGCCCGCGGCCCCGGCCGGACCTCAGACTGCGCGCCGCAGCTCCAGCACCTGCTGCGCCATCAGCTGCGCCGCGCCGCGGTGTGAGGCCGCAAAGTCGAAGGCGCGCTGCACCCATTCATTGCGCCGCGGGTCGCGCGCCAGCGCCAGCGCCGCAACCACGCCGCTGGCCAGGTCGTCCGCGCGCAGCGAGGCCCGCGCGGCCAGCGACTGTTCGGACGCATGCGAGAAATTGAAGGTGTGCGGTCCCATCACCACCGGGCAGCCGCAGGCCGCCGCTTCGATCAGGTTCTGCCCGCCCAGCGGCGCGAAGCTGCCGCCCAGCAGCGCCACGTCGGCGCAGGCGTAGTACAGCGGCATTTCGCCGATGGTGTCGCCCAGCCACACGTCGGCCTGTTCGGCATTCGCCGGCGGCGTCTCGACCCACTGGCGGCGGCGCACCAGCGTCAGGCCCAGCGCCAGCACCAGCGCGCCAACCTCGTCGAAGCGCTGCGGATGCCGCGGCACGATCATCAGCAAGGGCCGCGGCTGCGGCAGCTGGCGCCAGATCTCCAGCAGCGCCTGTTCCTCGCCCTCGCGCGTGACCGCGGCCAGCACCACCGGGCGGGACAGCGACTGGCGCCACTGCAGCCCACGCGCCAGCAGCTTGGGCGAGGGCGTCATGTCGTACTTCAGGTTGCCGCCGATCATCACCTGCTGCGCGCCGGCATCACGCAGCCGCCCACCATCGGCCGGCGTTTGCGCCAGCACCAGGGTCAGGCGCCGCGCGGCCGGGTGCATCAGTGCCGCCAAGCGACGGCCGCGCTTCGCGCTGCGTTCGGACAGGCGTGCATTGGCCAGCACCATCGGCACGCCCAGGCGCTCGGCCTCGCGCATCAGGCTGGGCCACAGCTCGGTTTCCATCAGCACGCCGACGCTGGGCTGGAAGTGGCGCAAAAAACGCCGCGCCGCGCCCGGCGTGTCATAGGGCAGCCAGGCCTGCAAGTCGCCTTCGCGCAGCAAGGCCTTGCCGGCCTGGCGACCGGTCGCCGTGCCATGCGTGAGCAGCAGGCGCAGGCCCGGCTGCTGCTCGCGCAGCGCTTCGATCAAGGCGGCGGCGGCGCGCGTCTCGCCGAGCGACACCGCATGCAGCCACAGCGCGCCGGGTTTCACCGCTTCGCCATACCAGCCCAGCCGCTCGCCCCAGGCCCTGCGGTACCAGGGTTCGCGCGCGCCGCGCCGCCACAGCCGCCACAGGTACAGCGGCAGGCCCAGCCGCAGCAACATCGCGTACAGCCCGCGGGCCAGGCGATGGACGATGTAGGTCGACATGCCGAGCGTGACGCCGGCGGCGGTGCTCAATGCGCGGCCGCGATGATCTGCGCGTCGGGCTTCACGGCGCGCAAGGCGGCCATGAAATCGGTCTCGATGCGGTGCAAGGCCTCGGGCGTGTGGCCCTCGAAGCGCATCACCAGCACCGGCGTGGTGTTGGAGCTGCGGATCAGGCCGAAGCCGTCCGGGTAGTCGGCACGCAGCCCGTCGATGGTCGTGATCTCGGCGCCGGGGAACTTCGCGGTGCGCAGCAGCGCATCGACGACCAGCGCGGGCTCGCCTTCGGCACAGGCCACGTTCAGCTCCGGCGTGTTGAAGGCGGTGGGCAGCGCGTTCAGCACCGCGCTCGGGTCGGCCGAGCGCGACAGGATCTCGAGCACGCGCGCGGCGGTGTACATCGCGTCGTCGAACCCGTACCAGCGTTCGGCAATGAAGATGTGGCCGCTCATTTCACCCGCTATCGGCCCGCCGACCTCGGCCAGCTTGGCCTTGATCAGCGAATGGCCGGTCTTGTACATCAGCGGCACGCCGCCGGCTTCGCGGATCACCGGCGCCAGGCGCTGGCTGCACTTCACGTCGTAGATGATGGTCGCGCCGGGGTTGCGCGTGAGCACGTCGCGCACCAGCAGCATCAGCTGGCGGTCCGGGTAGATGATGTTGCCCTCGCGGGTGACGATGCCGAGCCGATCGCCGTCGCCGTCGAAGGCCAGGCCCAGTTCGGCATCGGTGGCATGCACCACCTTGATCAGGTCGGCCAGGTTCTCGGGCTTGCTCGGGTCCGGATGGTGGTTGGGGAAGTCGCCATCGACCTTGGAATACAGGTCGATCACCTCGCAGCCCAGCGCGCGCAGGATGCCGGGCGCGGTGGCGCCGGGAATGCCGTTGCCGGAATCGATCACCACCTTCATCGGCCGCGCCAGCTTGGCGTCGCCGACGATGCGCTGACGGTATTCGGGCAGGATGTCCATCGTCGCGCTGCGGCCGGCGCCCGTCACATAGTCTTCGTTCTCGATGCGCTGGCGCAGCGCCTGGATCGCGTCGCCATAAATCGCGCGGCCGGCCAGCACCATCTTGAAGCCGTTGTAATCCTTGGGGTTGTGGCTGCCGGTGACCTGGATGCCGCTGGTGCAGCCGTGCTTGGCGCGCGTGGCGGCCACGTAGTAGAGCATCGGTGTCGTCACGGCGCCGATGTCCACCACGTCGAGCCCGGTCGATGCCAAACCGCGGATCAGCGCCGCCACCAGGCCGGGGCCGGACATGCGGCCATCGCGGCCGACGACCACGGCGCGCTCGCCGGCCTTCACGGCCTCGCTGCCGAAGGCGCGGCCCAGGTGCTCGGCGAAAGTCTCGTCGATGCCCTTGCCAACGACGCCGCGAATGTCATAGGCCTTGAAGGCCGAGGCTTGCACTTGCATGAAGGCGTTCCGATCTATGGACAGAGGCGCGATTCTAAGGAGAGGCCCGGCGGCCGTGTTTCGGCAATCGGCGGCCAGGGACAGGTCCGAAAACGGCGAGTCGAAACCAACTCGCGACCTATCATCGCTGCATGACCCTGCACGACGACGCTGCCTACCAGGCGCTGACCGCCCGCGATGCCCGCTTCGACGGCCGGCTGTTCGTCGGCGTCACGTCCACCGGCATCTACTGCCGGCCGGTGTGCCGGGTGCGTTTGCCGCGGCGCGAGAACTGCCGCTTCTTCGTCAACGCCGCGCTGGCCGAATCCAACGGCTTCCGGCCCTGCATGCGCTGCCGGCCGGAGATGGCCCCAGGGCTGTCGCTGAACGATTCATCGCAGGTTCTGGCCCAGCAGGCGGCATTGATGCTGGCACAGGCCGCACACGACGGGCTGGACCCGCCCTTGCCCGAGGTGGCGGCGCGCCTGGGCGTCACCGACCGCCACCTGCGCCGCATCTTCATGCAGGCCCATGGCGTGACGCCGATCGACTACCTGACGACGCAGCGCCTGCTGCTGGCCAAGCACCTGTTGACCGACACGGGACTGCCGGTGACGCAGGTGGCGCTGGCCACCGGTTATGCCAGCCTGCGCCGTTTCAATGCCGCGTTTGCCGAGCGTTATCGCATGAGCCCGACGGCCCTGCGCCGCGAGCGCAACGATGAGGGCCCGACGGCCGCCGACACGGTGCCGACGGTGCGCCTGGCCTACCGTCCGCCCTACGACCTGCCCGGCGTGCTGGCCTTCTTCGCGAACCGCGCGATCGATGGCGTGGAGGCGGTCGAGGGCCTCAACGTGCGGCGCACGCTGTCGCTGATCCACCGCGGCCAGGTGCTGGCGGGCTGGGTCGAGGCGCGCTTCGTGCCGGCGCGGCACGAGCTGCACCTGAGCGTCGCACCCGCGCTGGTGCCGGCACTCGGTGCCGTCGTGCAGCGGGTGCGCCAATGCCTGGACCTCGATGCCGACCCGTCGCAGGTCGACCCGGTGCTGGCGCTGGTGCCCGGCGCGCTGCGTGAAGGCGTGCGGCTGCCGAGCGGGCTGGACGGCTTCGAGATCGCCGTGCGTGTGATCCTCGGCCAGCAGGTCACGGTGGCCGCGGCGCGCACGCTGACGCGGCGGCTGGTCGAGCGTTTCGGCGAAGCACTCGCAACGCCCTTCCCTGCGCTGCACCGGCTGTTCCCATCGGCACAGGCCTTGGCGGCAGCCGACCCGGAAGTCATCGGCAAGCTAGGCATCGTGCGCCAGCGGGTGCGGGCACTGCAGGCGCTGGCCACCGAAGTGGCCGCAGGCCGCCTGGTGCTGCACCGCGCGGCGCCGCTGCTGGCGACGCTGGAGGCCCTGCAGGCCCTCCCCGGCATCGGCGCCTGGAGCGCGCAGCTGATCGCGATGCGCGCGCTGGCCTGGCCCGACGCCTGGCCGGCCAGCGACATCGGCATCCTCAATGCGCTGGGCACGCGCGACATCAAGCTGGCCACCGAGCAGGCCGAAGCCTGGCGGCCGTGGCGCGCCTATGCCGTCATGAAACTCTGGTTGAATCTGGAACCCGCATGAAGCTCAAGAACCTGACAGCGCAGACGCGCCTGGAAACACCCCTGGGTCCGATGACGGCGGCCGCCACCGAGCACGGCCTGGCCGGCCTGTGGTTCGACGGCCAGGCGCATCACCCGGGTCCGCTGGACGCGCCGGAGCAGCCGGCGCAGCGCTGGCTGGCCGCCGCCGCGCGTGCGCTGGAGGCCTACTTCGCCGGCCGCCAGCCGCCGACCCTGCGCTACGACCTGCAGGGCACCGCCTTCCAGCAGGCGGTGTGGAGAGAACTGCAAGCTTTGCCCACGGGCCACACCGCCACCTACACGGCAATCGCCGAACGCAGCGGCCGGCCGGCCGCCGTGCGCGCGGTGGGGGCCGCCGTCGGCCGCAACCCGGTGTCGGTGCTGGTGCCCTGCCATCGGGTGCTCGGCAGCTCGGGGTCGCTAACAGGTTATGCGGGCGGCCTGGAGCGCAAGCGCGCCTTGCTGACGCATGAGGGCGTGGCGCTCGCATGAGGACCCGCGATGGGCTGGACCTGGTGCTGCTGGCCGCGATCTGGGGCGCCTCCTTCCTCTTCATGCGCATCGCCGCGCCGGCCTTCGGGCCGGTGGCGCTGGCCTTCGTGCGCGTAGCCGGCGCAGCGCTGATGCTGCTGCCGCTGCTGGCCTGGCGTGGCGAGCTGGGCACGCTGCAGAAGCACTGGCGGCCGCTGCTGCTGGTGGGCATCACCAACTCGGCGCTGCCCTTCATCTGCTTCGGCTATGCCACCTTGTCGATCACCGCCGGCCTGGCCTCGATCTTCAATGCCGCGACGCCGCTCACCAGCGCGCTGTTTGCGTGGGCCTGGCTGAAGGAGCCGATGACGCGCTGGCGCACGGCCGGCCTGGCGCTGGGCTTCTTCGGCGTGCTCGGGCTGGCCGGCAACAAGGCCGGTGTGCGCGGCGAGGGCATCGACCTGCCGGTGCTGCTGGCCATCGTGGCCTGTCTGCTGGGCACCTTGCTGTACGGCTTCTCGGCCAGCTTCACGAAGCGCCGCCTCACCGGCGTGTCGGCGATGACGCTGGCCACCGGCAGCCAGTTCGCCGCCGCCATCGCGCTGGCGCCGCTGGCCGTGGTCACCTGGCCCGCCGCGATGCCGGGCGCGCTGCCCTGGGGCGCCGCGGCAGCATCGGCCTTGCTGAGCTCGGGCCTGGCCTACATCCTCTACTTCCGGCTGATCGCCCACGTCGGACCGACGAATGCCGCGTCGGTGACCTTTCTGATCCCCGTCTTCGCGGTGGTCTGGGGCGCCTGGCTGCTGGACGAGGCGATCACGCCGGCGATGGTGATCGGCGGCGCGGTGATCGTCGCCGGGACCGCGCTGGTGCTCGGGCTGCTGCCGCGACCGAAGCGGGCGTGAGGCCGCGGCGCCGCGCACCACGGCCCGCGGCAGTCAGCGCAGCGTGAGCGTGCCGATCGGCGACAGCCCACCGCCGCTGCCACCGCGCACGATCACCATCTCGCCGGAAGCCGGCGCATGCCCGGTCAGCGCCTGGATGTTGGCGCCGTGCGTCACGACCAGCAGCACGCCGGGACCTTGCCACGCCGCGATCACGCGCCGCGCCCCTTCGGCCAGCGCATCGCGCTGACCGCTCAGCACGAAGGCATTCGAAAACGCCGGCTCGCGCTGCACCGCGCCGATGTCGATCAGTCCTGCGGTCTCGACGCAGCGGCACCACGGCGAGCTGAGCACCCGCGCCACCGGAATGCGCTCGGCCCGCAGCCGGCGGCCGATGGCGCGCGCATCGGCGCGGCCGCTCTCGCTCAGGTTGCGCTGCGTGCTGCAGTCGTCCAGCCGCCAGCCGGGTGGATCGCCAGCGCCGCCGGGCGCCTCCGCATGCCGCAGCAGCGCGACGACGGCGTCGCGCCGCAACGCGGCCCAGGCCGCGGCTTCGTCGGCGCGCGCCGGCAGCAGCGCGGCGGCCAGCATCAGCAGCAGCGCAACGATCCGGGCCGGCAAGGTGCAGCGCATGGTGTCCTGTTGTACCGCAACCTTGCGACAATCGCCCCCCATGAGTACCACCATCCTCCCCTCTATCCCCGTCGGCGAGCGTGTCGGCATCGCTTTTTCCGGCGGCCTGGACACCAGCGCCGCGGTGCACTGGATCCGCGGCAAGGGCGCGATCCCGTGTGCCTACACCGCCAACCTCGGCCAGCCCGACGAGAGCGACTACGACGACATCCCGCGCAAGGCCAAGGCCTATGGCGCCGAGATCGCCCGCCTGATCGATTGCCGCCCGCAGCTGGTGGCCGAAGGCATCGCCGCCATCCAGTGCGGCGCCTTCCACATCTCCACCGGCGGCGCGACCTACTTCAACACCACGCCGCTGGGCCGTGCCGTCACCGGCACCGCGCTGGTGGTGGCGATGCGCGACGACGAGGTCAACATCTGGGGCGACGGCAGCACCTACAAGGGCAACGACATCGAGCGCTTCTACCGCTACGGCCTGCTCGCCAACCCTGCCCTGCGCATCTACAAGCCCTGGCTGGACCAGCGCTTCATCGACGAGCTGGGCGGCCGCAAGGAGATGAGCGAGTACCTCATCGCCAACGGCTTCGACTACAAGATGAGCACCGAGAAGGCCTATTCGACCGACTCGAACATGCTGGGCGCCACGCACGAGGCCAAGGACCTGGAGTTCCTGAACAAGGGCCTGAACATCGTGCAGCCGATCATGGGCGTGGCCTTCTGGCGCGACGACGTGGCGGTCAAGCCCGAGACGGTGTCGGTGCGCTTCGAAGAAGGCCAGCCGGTGGCGCTGAACGGCATGAGCTTCTCCAGCGCCGTCGCGCTGTTCGAAGAAGCCAACCGCATCGGCGGGCGGCACGGCCTGGGCATGTGCGACCAGATCGAGAACCGCATCATCGAAGCCAAGAGCCGCGGCATCTACGAGGCCCCGGGCATGGCGCTGCTGCACATCGCCTACGAGCGCCTGGTCACCGGCATCCACAACGAAGACACCATCGAGCAGTACCGCAACAACGGCCGCCGCCTGGGCCGCCTGCTGTACCAGGGCCGCTGGTTTGACCCGCAGTGCATGATGTTGCGCGAGACCGCGCAGCGCTGGGTGGCGCGCGCCGTCACCGGCGAAGTGACGCTCGAGCTGCGCCGCGGCAACGACTACACGCTGCTCGACACCACCAGCCCCAACCTGACCTACGCGCCCGAGCGCCTGTCGATGGAAAAAGTCGAAGGCGCGTTCACGCCGGCCGACCGCATCGGCCAGCTGACGATGCGCAACCTGGACATCCAGGACACGCGCGACAAGCTGCAGATCTACAGCCAGGTCGGGCTGATCGGCACCGGCTCGGACGGCGGCATTCCGCTGCTGTCGTCGCCGGCCGACAAGCGCTGAGAGCGCGTCAGGCCAGCGCCGGGCCGCCCCAAGCGGCCTGAGCTCCCCTCGGGGGAAGGCGGCGCAGCCGCCAAGGGGCCGACATTCAGGCCGGCGGCTGAAGCTCCAGCGCGGCCTGCACGATCGGCCGCGCCCAGGCCGGCGTGGCGGCCAGCGCGCGGGCATCGCCCGGCTTCGGGAAAACCACGCGGCCGCGGTCCATGTCCAGCACCAGCACCGGGTCCGGGATGTCTTCGCCGGGCGCGGCTTCGGCGCTGTTGTCGAAGACCTGCAGCCGGCTCAGTTGCGGCAGCAGCCTGACCAGGTTGGCGCGTGAACTCATCCAGCGTTCACGGATCCTGGCTTCGGGAATGTCGTGACCGCCATGGGCCACGCGCAGCCGCACTCGCTGCAGGTGCTGCTCCACCGAGGCCAGGCCGCAGAACAGCAGCACCAGGTCGTGGCTGCGGGCGGCGCGCTCCAGCAGATCAGGGATCGTGCGACCGCCCAGCGTGGTTTCGAACACATGGTTCTCGCCGCCGGCGATGGCCGCTTCCAGCCGGTCACGGCCCAGCGCCCAGGCCCGGGCGTTGGCCTCGGCGGCCGGCAGCCCCAGCGTGGTGATCAGTTCACGCGCGAGCGCATCGGGGTCGAACCAGCCCAGGCCTTGCTCGGCCAGCAGGGCACCGCCCACCGAACTCTTGCCTGCGCCGTTGACGCCGGCCAATACCAGGATGAACGGGCGCGGCGCCCGCCGGGTCGGCACGCCGGCTGCGGATCAGAACGCGGCGCCGGCCTTGGGTCGCCGCGCACCCAGCTTGCCCTTCGCGCCGAACAGCGCCTGCACCCGCGCCGGCGCCTGCGGCTGCTGCAGACCGGCCAGTCGCTGCTCGAAGCGCTGGGCCAGCTCGTCCAGTTGCGACTGTTTTTGTGCCTTCAGTTCGTGCAGCTCCTGCGCCAGCTGCTCGTAGGTGGAGGCCTGCAGCAGCACCATCTCGACCGTCGAGTGGTTCGTGATCGCCACGCTGCCGTTCTGGCGCACCAGGCGCACCACCTCGCCCCACTGGTTCTTGACCTGGGTGGCGTTCTGCCGCGGCAGTTCACTCAGTTGGCGCAGTTCGGTGGTCATCGCAGGCTCCGGGTCCAGTGGACCAGGGCCATTTTAGGCCGATCAGGCCAGTTTGGCAAAAATGGCTAATTTAGCCATGCCGAGGCGGTCGCGGCGGCCAACGCCGCTTCAGCTGCAGACCTTGTTGCGCCCGGTGTGCTTGGCCAGGTACAGCAGGCGGTCGGCCGCGTCCAGCAGGTCCTTGACCTCTTTCATGTCTCCGGCGAGCTGCGTGACGCCCAGCGACACCGTTTGCCGATGCTCGACCCGGTTCTTGGCGCCCCGGCTGTCGGTTTCGATGGTGAAGACATGAGCTTCGACGGCCGTGCGGATGCGCTCGGCCAGTTCGGCGGCTTCGGCCAGCGGCGTGCCGGGCAGCACGACGATGAATTCCTCGCCGCCCAGCCGGCCCAGGATGTCGACCTTGCGCACGATGCCCTTGACCACGCTGGCGCTTTCCTTCAGCACCAGGTCGCCGGTGCTGTGGCCATAGCGGTCGTTCACGCTCTTGAAATGGTCCAGGTCGTAGTAGATGACCGACAGCGGCCGCATCGTCAGCCGCGCCAGCTTGACCTCGCTCTTCAGGGCATCGGTGAGGTACTGGCGGTTGAACAGCTCGGTGCCGGCGTCGACGGTGGCCATGCGGTAGATGCGGTCGTGCAGCAGCGCATCCAGGCTCTCGTGTTCGTAGAACTTCAGGAACACCTTGCCCAGGCGGATCAGGTCGCCGTCCTTGAGCAGCAGCGGAGCCTCGACGCGCTGGTTGTTGACATGCGTGCCGTTCGACGAGGACAGGTCGCGGATCATCACCGTATCGCCGGAAATCGACAGTTCGGCATGCCGGCGGCTGACGCTGGGCGTGTCGATGTAGATCTCGGCATTGGGCAGGCGACCGATGGTCATGGCATGCGAATCCAGCACGAAGCGCTTGCCGGTTTCGGTGCCGCTGTAGAGGATCAGGCACGAGCGCCGTGCACCGGGGCCGCCCAGGTTCTGGAACAGCGTGACCTCATTGGTCTTCAGGATGACGGTGGTGTCGGCGGTCATGAGCGGCAGGCAAGCATCGATTCTTGCGGTTCAACCCAGTTGCTGCAAGGCCTGCGCCAAGTCGGCCTGCAGGTCGTCCGCGGCTTCCAGGCCGATCGAGAAGCGCACCAGATGGCCTTGCAGCTCACCCGGCTGCCCGCCGCGCAGGACGCTCAGTTCGTAAGGTACCACCAGGCTCACCGGGCCACCCCAGGAGTAGCCCAGCTTGAATAGCCGCAGCGCGTCGACGAAGGCATCCACCTGCTGCGGCGCCAGCGCCGGATCCAGCAGCACCGAGAACAGCCCGGCGGCGGCGGAGCAGGTGTGCGCCCAGTGCGCATGCCCGGGCGCGCCGGGCAGGGCCGGATGCAGCACCCGCGCCACCGCCGGCTGCGCCGCCAGCCAGGCCGCCAGCTGCCGCGCCGAGCGGTCGTGCGCGTGGTAGCGCAGCGTGATCGTCGGCAGCGAACGCAGCACGGCCTCCACGTCGTTGCCGCCCACGCCCAGGCCCAGCCGGCCCTGCGCCTGCCCCAATCGGTGAAACAGCGCCTCGTCGCGCGTGACCACCGAGCCCATCAGCACATCACCGCCGCCCGAGGGGTATTTGGTCAGCGCCTGCATCACGATGTCCACCCCTTGTCCATCGGCGAACTCGAACGCGCGGAACGCGATGCCGGCGCCCCAGGTGTTGTCCAGCGCGGTCGGCACGCCCCGTTCGCGCGCCGCGGCCACCAGGCCGCGCAGGTCGGGAAATTCCATCGTCACCGAACCCGGCGCTTCCAGCCAGACCAGTTTCGTGCGCTCGCTGATCATCGTGCGCAGGCCGGCGGCATCCAGCGGGTCGTAGAGCCGGTGCGTGATGCCCCAATCGGCCAGCAGCGTGCGCGCCAGTTCCCGCGACGGGCCGTACACATTGGCCGGCAGCAGCACTTCGTCACCCTGCTTCAGCAGCGCCACGTCCACCGTCATGATCGCCGCCAAGCCACTGGGCGCCAGCACGCAGAAGCGGCCGCCTTCCAGCGTGGCCACGCGCTGCTCCAGCGTGAAGGTGGTCGGCGTGCCGTGCAGCCCGTAGGTGTAGCCCGCGCGGCTTTTCCAGTTGCGCGCACGCATGGCGGCGACGTTCGGGAACAACACCGTCGAGGCCTTGTGCACGGCCACCGGCACCGAGCCGAAGCCAGCCGGCGGCTGGTACGGATGGTGGATCAGTCCCGTGATCAGGTCTTCGCTCATGGTCTGCGGCGGGTCTTCACGTCAGATCGGCTGGCCGATCAGGTCATGGCCCTCGGTAGCGACGATGCGGGCGCGGGTGAAGTCGCCCACCTTCAAGGTCTTGGAGGCCTTCTCGGGCGGTAGCAGCCGCACGGTGCCGTCGATCTCCGGCGCATCGGCATAACTGCGACCGACACCGCCCTTGCGGCCCAGCGCCGGCGCCTTGTCCACCAGCACCTGCATCGTGGCGCCGACGCGGCGCTGCAGGCGCTGGATCGACACCTCTTCGGCCACCGCCATGAAGCGCGCACGGCGCTCTTCGCGCAGTTCGGCAGGCACCGGGTCGGCCAGTGCATTGGCGGCCGCACCATCGACCGGCGAATAGGCAAAGCAGCCGGCCCGGTCGATCTGCGCCTCGCGCACGAAATCCAGCAGGTGCTGGAATTCAGCCTCGGTCTCGCCCGGAAAGCCGGCGATGAAGGTCGAGCGCACCACCAGTTCCGGGCAGGCCTCGCGCCACTTCAGCAGGCGCTCCAGGTTGCGTTCGCCGCTGGCCGGGCGCTTCATGCGCTTCAAGACATCGGGGTGCGAGTGCTGGAACGGCACGTCCAGGTACGGCAGCACACGGCCGCTGGCCATCAAGGGCAGCACTTCGTCGACATGCGGGTAGGGGTAGACGTAGTGCAACCGCACCCAGGCGCCATGCGCGGCGGCCAGCGTGGCCAGTTCCTGGCACAGCTCGAGCATGCGTGTCTTCACCGGCTTGCCGTCGAAGAAGCCGGTGCGGTACTTGACGTCGACGCCATAGGCGCTGGTGTCCTGGCTGACGACCAGCAGTTCCTTGACGCCGGAGGCGAACAGCGCGCGGGCTTCGGCCAGCACATCGCCGACCGGCCGCGACACCAGGTCGCCGCGCATGCTGGGGATGATGCAGAAGGTGCAGCGGTGGTTGCAGCCTTCGCTGATCTTCAGGTAGGCGTAGTGCTTGGGCGTCAGCTTGATGCCCTGCGCGGGCACCAGGTCGACGAAGGGATCGTGCGGCTTCGGTGCATGCAGGTGCACCGCATCCATCACCTCCTGCGTGGCATGCGGGCCGGTGACGGCCAGCACCTTCGGGTGCACCGCGCGCACCAGGTTGCCGCCATCGGCCCCGGCGCGGGCGCCCAGGCAGCCGGTGACGATGACGCGGCCGTTCTCGGCCAGCGCCTCGCCGATGGTGTCCAGGCTTTCCTTCACCGCATCGTCGATGAAGCCGCAGGTGTTGACGATGACCAGGTCGGCGCCGGCAAAGGTCTTGCTGGTGTCGTAGCCTTCGGCCGAGAGCTGGGTCAGGATCAGTTCGGAATCCGTCAGCGCCTTCGGGCAGCCGAGCGAAACGAAGCCGACCTTGGGCGGCCGGGCGCCGGCAGCGGCGGCCGCCAGAGGAGCGAGGGTGTCTTGCATGCCCCGATTGTCGGTGATCGGGCCCATGCCCGGCCACCGCCCGGGCCGGGCGGTGTTCAGCGCTTGCCGCCGAAGCCGGGCATGCCCGGGAACAGCACGCCGGCCTGCATCTGGTCCTGCATCTTCTCGAACAGGCTCTTGCTCTGCTCGATGTAGTTGCCCATCAGGCCCTGCATCAGCGGCGCCTGGCCGGTCATGAACTGCGACCACATCTCGGGCGTGAAGGTCTTGGGGTCGTACAAGCCCTTGCTCTGGTCGGCCAGCCGCGCCTGCAGGTCGACGAAGGTCTGCAGGTTCTTCTCGAGGTAGGTGCCCATCACGCCCTGCATCGCATGGCCGTAGAAGCGGATGATCTGCGCCAGCATCTGCGTGCTGAACATCGGCACGCCGCCGGTTTCTTCTTCGAGGATGATCTGCAGCAGGATGCTGCGCGTCAGGTCGTCGGAGGTCTTGGCATCGCGCACCTCGAAGGTCTCGCCGTCGAGCACCATGCGCTTGACGTCGGCCAGCGTGATGTAGCTGCTGGTCTGGGTGTCGTAGAGGCGTCGGTTCGGGTATTTCTTGAGGACGCGCGGGCCGCTTTGCGCGGTCGCTTCAGCACCGCCTGTAGCGGTACTGCGGCGGTGAGAAGGCATCGCGAGCAACTCCTTGTGCAATGCGGAAACATTCTAAGGAGGCTTGCCCACCCTCCCGGCAGGGCTTACCCGGGCGTTGTTTTGTGCGCGCCCATGCGCCTGCCAAGCGCCTGATCAGAGCTTGTCCATCAGTAGCTGGCGGATCTCGCCATCGTTGAACATGCCGTCGGTGCGCAGGGCGTAGGCGCAGGCCATCGAGAGCACGCCGCCGTCGAACTGCATCGCCATCTGGTCCTTGGCCTTGACGTTGCGCAGCTTCACGCGCTTCAGGCCCTCGCGCACGGCTTCCTTGCCCATCGCGTCCATGCAGATCATGCGCAAGGCCATGTTCAGGCGGTGGCAGGACAGGTTGTCGACGAAGTTCAGCGCCTCCATGTCGTCGGCAAAACTGTCCCAGTCCACCTCGTAGGGAATGGCGACGCCGCAGATCTCGGCGATTTCCTGCTCGCGGGCGGGAAAGCTGGTGTCCTGCAGGTCCTTGATCTTGCGGCGTTCGCTCAGTCCCATCGGTGTGCTCCATGAAGGCGGCCGCGACGTGCGGCGCATGGGCGGCATCGTCGTGCGCGCGGGTTTCAGCGCGGTATCGGTGGGGCGCCGGCCCGCCGGCGCATTGGCTTCAATTGCTGCAGCAGAAGACAGCTCCTTCACGATCAACATCGCCGCCAGCATGTTCTGACGGGTTCAGTACAAAGTCTCGACCTCGCTGGCCAGCCGGTAGCCCGCGCCGCGCTCGGTGATGATCAGCACCGGGTTGGCGTTGTCGGCCTCGATCTTCAGGCGCAGTCGGCGGATCTGCACGTCGATCGTGCGGTCGTAGACCTCGGCCTCGTGCAAGCGCGACATCGACAGCAGCTGGTCACGCGTCAGCACCCGCTGCGGCGCGCGGCACAGCGCGTTGAGCAGGCTGAATTCGCCGTTCGACAAGGCCACCGATGCCCCATCGGGCGCCAGCAGCCGGCGGGTGCGCAGGTTCAGCTCCCAGCCCGAGAAGCGGAACGCGCGGCGCGTGTTGTCGCGCTCGGGCAGCGTGGCCTGCACCTGGTAGCGGCGCAGCACCGCGCGCACCCGGGCCAGCAGTTCACGCGGGCTGAAGGGCTTGGTGACGTAGTCGTCGGCGCCGAGCTCCAGCCCCATCACGCGGTCGGCCTCCTCGTTGCGGCCGGTCAGCAGCACGATGGGCACGGTGGCCCGCTCGCGCAGCGCGCGCGCCAGTTGCATGCCGTCCTCGCCGGGCAGCTTCAGGTCCAGCAGCACCAGGTCGATCGCTTCGCTGTCGAACAGCGTGAACATCTCGCGCCCCGAACTCGCGGCACTGACGCGCAGCTCGTTCTTGCCCAGGTACTCGACGACCAGGTCACGAACGTCGGGATCGTCGTCGACGACGAGGATGTGTGCAGCAGTGGGCGGGCTCATGGTGTCGGGTCGGTGCGCGGCGCGCTTCATCGTAGCGCAGGCGCTGCGTGCTGCTGCCCGGCGTCGGCCGTGGCGCTCCCGTGTCATTTGCAACATGGCATTTGTCATCTGCCGCGCGGCGCCTGACATGGGCGCTGCGCCGCGCACTTCCACAGTGGAGCCCATCCACTCACTCCCACGAAAGCGTTCCACCATGCTCACATTCAATGCCACGGCGCCGCTGATCAACGCCTTGATGGCGGCTGACGCGTATGCCCACGAACCCGCTCTGGGCCGCGCCGCCACACCCGTGCCCTTGCCGACCCTGGCGGCGATCCTGCGCGCCCGTGTCGAGATCTACTGCGATCACGACAGGCAGGCCATCGCCGACATCCACGCCGCGCGGGACAGCCTGCGCACGCTGCCGGTGAGTGTGCCCTTCGAAGCCTTCGCCGCACTGGACCAGGCGGTCTGGCGCGTGCGCCAGCACGACTACACGGCGGCTGAACAGGCGCTCGATCAGGCGCTGGCCCAGCTGCACCCGAATGCCACTCGCTGAAGGAGCCGATGATGACCATCCGCACACGACAAGCTGCCGCCGGCCTCATCGCACTCGCCGGCCTCGCCGCCCTGCCCGCCCATGCCGAGGGCCTGTATGCCGGCGGCGCCCTGGGCACGCCACGCTATCCGGACGCCGTGAACGGCATCTCCGGCAATGGCTCCGGCCTCAGCGGCAAGCTCTTCGGCGGCTACCAGTTCACACCCAACCTGTCGCTGGAGACCGGTTTTGCCGGCCTCGGCCACATCGATGACGGCAGCGGCCGGGTCAGCGGCCGCGCCGCCTACCTCGACCTGCTGGGCACCTTGCCCTTGAACGACAAGTGGTCGGCGCTCGGACGCCTGGGTGTGGCCCACGTCAAGCTGGACAGCAGCACCGGCGACAGCAGCGGCAGCGGCCCCAAGCTCGGCCTGGGCCTGCAGTACGCGCTGACCACCAACGTCGCGCTGCGCGGCGAGTGGGAACGCTATCACCCCAGCGTGTTCGGCGAAAAGCCCAACATCGATCAGTACACGCTGGGATTCCGCGTGGGCTTCTGAGCCCTGCACGCCAACCAGGACGGACTCGCCATGACCTCTCCAGAAAGCTGTGTCGATGAACCCGCCAGCCGGGCCCGCGCCGCCACCATTCCCCAGCTGGTGGCCGAGGTCTATGAGGCCGCCACGGCCGCCGAGCGCGGCCACCTGATCGCGCAGCTGCTGCGGCCGCTGGGCGTGCTGTCGCTGGTGGCCGTGGCGGACGGCATCTTCGCGAAGATCCGTTTTCGCAGCGGCTGGCAGGACCTGAACATCCGCCTCGAGGACCTGCAGAACGTGCGTGCGGCCCATGTCATCGCACTGGTCGATCATGCGCAGCAGGTCAGCGTCGAAGCCGTCGATGGCCTGGCCCAGCTGCTCATCGCGTCGCCGGTGCTGTCGGGTTCGGCGGCGGCGGTGGTGCTGGTTTCGGCCCTGGTGCAGCGGGCCCGCTCGCGGCAGCCGGGCACGGCATGAATCGACGCGCCATGGCTGCATCTCCCGTGACACCGCTGCCCGGCGACGGGTCCGCCGGCTTCGCGGCGCCGGCCGGCGCGCAGTTGCTGATTCACGCCGCCCTCGCCCCCCCGGTCCGCGACGGTGTGCTCGAACGCCTGCTGCTGTTGCTGCGCAGCCTGACGGCAGACGGCCGGCGTCGCCAGCCCACCCTGCCCACGGACCTGCGCATCGACGACCTGCAGGGGCGCCGGTGTTTCGCCGCCGACAGCACGCACGCGCTGATCGCCGTGCACCTGCCCGCCGGCACCTACCACGTGAGCGCGCGGCTGGGCCCGGTGCTGCGCCGCTACACGGTGACGCTGGAGCGGGGTGCCAGCTTTGACTTGTACCTGCGCCTGGCGAGCGAACGGCACTGACATCGCGACACCAGTCGCCGTCGGCTATCCTCGCTCGCGAACGCAGGGGCAAACCCTGCCCGAGCGGGACCATGACACCTGATACAGCGCCGCCGCCCTCCCGCATCTGGCGTCCGTGGCTCATCGCGCTGGCGCTGTGGCTGCTGCTCGCAGCCTCGGCATCGGTGGCGCTGTGGCACTTGCGCCGCGACGCACTCGACAGCCAGGCGCGCGAGCTGAACCTGCTCTCGCTGGCCCTGACCGACGAGCTCGATCGGGGCTTGCGCGGCGCCGAAGAAGGCCTGCGCGCGCTGCGCACCGAACTGCAGCAAGGTCGCCTGCCTCTGACCGGCAGCGATAGCACGCTGTCGCTGCACACCCGTGCCGAGCTGATGCCGCTGGTGCGAACGCTGTGGCTGGTCGACCGCAGCGGCAAGGTGCTCGCTGCATCCGATGACACCCCGCCACCGCCCCTGGCTGCGTTCTCGCCGGCGCTGGACATGCTGGCGGCCGATGCCACCTCCTTGAGCCGCCCCTTCGCCGTGGCGGATCACCCGGACACCCAGGTGGCCCTGGCGCTTCCGATGGCGCGGGCCCCGGGCACCGGCGACGGCTGGATTCTGGCGGCGATACCGGCCAGCGCGCTGCTGGGCGCCTTCAGTGCCGCACGGCCGGCCGCCGATGCGCGCATGGCCGTGCTGCGCGCCGACGGCGTGCGTCTGGCCGGCGCGAACCTCGGCCCGCCGGCACGAGACGAGGCCAGCGTCGCGCAACACCTGGCCAGCCGGCCGAGCCTGGCGCTGCGCAGCTTCCGCGACGGCAGCGAGCACCTGGTCGGGCTGCACAGCATGCCGCGCTACGGCCTGCGGGTGCTGGTCTCCCGCGATCTGGCGGCGATGCTGGCCGCCTGGCGCGGCGCCGCCGAGGGCGCCGGCATTGCGCTCGCGCTGTTGCTGGCCATCGGGGCCGCGGCGGTCCACTTCGTGCAACGCGCCGAGCGCAGGCGCAGCGAGGCGCAGCGCGCGCTGCAGGCCCAATTGACGCGTGCGAGCAAGCTCGAATCGCTGGGCACGCTGGCCGGCGGCGTGGCGCACGACTTCAACAACGTGCTGGCCGGCATCGTCGGCTTCGGCGAGATGGCGCAGGATGCCGCACCCGCCGGCAGCGCCCAGGCGCGGCACCTGGACAAGGTGCTGCAGGCGGCGCTGCGCGGCAAGGCGCTGGTGGAGCGCATCCTCGCGTTCAGCCGCGGCGGTGCGCGCAGCTCGACGGTGTTCGAGCTGGAGCCGGTGGTCGAAGAGGTGCTCACGCTGTTGGCGGCCTCGCTGCGCCCGGGTGTCGTGCTCGAACGTGCGCTCGAAGCGCCGGCCGCGCGCCTGCGCGGCGACCCGACGCAGGCCTTCGAAGCGGTGATGAACCTGTGCACCAACGCGATGCAGGCCATGCCCGGCGGCGGCATGCTCAGCGTGCAGTTGCAGCGCGATGCGGTGACGGCGCCGCGCGTGCTGTCGCACAGCGCACTGGCCGCCGGCGATTACCTGGCGTTGAGCGTGACGGACCAGGGCGAAGGCATCCGGGCCGAGGTGATGGAGCACCTGTTCGAGCCCTTCTTCACCACGCGGGGCGCGCAGTCCGGCACCGGCCTGGGGCTGGCCGTGGTGCACGGCGTGGTGGCGGAATTCGGCGGCGCGATCGACGTGCAGAGCCAACCTGGTCAGGGCGCCCGCTTCACGCTGTACCTGCCCGAATGCACCGAGACGCTGGGCGCCGTCGAGCCGGTGCCGAAGGCCACGGCACCCGGCGCGGGCCAGCGGCTGCTGGTGGTCGACGACGAACCCGAACTGGTCGGCCTGGTGCTGGAGATGCTGCGCGGCCTGGGCTACGCGCCCGAAGGCTGCATCGACCCGGCGGCCGCGCTGCAGGCACTGCGCGAGCACCCGCACCACTTCGCGGCCGTCATCACCGACGAGGTGATGCCCGAGCTCAGCGGCACGCGGCTGACGCAGGCCCTGCGCGCATTTGCGCCCGACCTGCCGGTGCTGCTGGTCAGCGGCTACGGCGGCGCCTCGCTGGCCCAGCGGGCGGCCGCAGCCGGCGTCTCGCGGGTGCTGGCCAAGCCGCTGCAGCGGGCCGACCTGGCCCGGGCGCTGGCCGATCTGCTGCGCTGATAGCGATCTGCTGCGCTGAGGCGATCTGCCGCGCTGAGGGCCACCCGGCACGCGGCCGCGCCGCGCCGGCATGTTGCAGCTGTCACGCGCAGGCGGCAGGCTGACGCACAACAGAACGCGCCGGCAGCGACGATGGTTTGCCTGGGATCCGCCAAGCGGCGCCGGTCGACGTCGAGCGCACATCCCGGGCATTTCACGAAAGTTCAACTCATGTCCAGGAACTTCACCCCTCTCGCCACCGCCCTCATCGCCACGCTGCTGGGCACCACCGCCTACGCCGACACCGACACCGGCAAGACCCGGGACGAGGTGCGCGCCGAAACGCTCGCCGCCATCCGCAACGGCGACATCATGGAAGGCAACGATCTCACCGAACGCGAGATGTTTCCCGGCCGCTACCCGGCGGCACCGGCCGCCTCGGCCGAAGCGGGCAGGACCCGAAGCGAGGTGCGCGCCGAAACGCTCGCAGCGATCCGCAACGGCGACATGCTGGAGGCCAACGGCCTCACCGAGCGCGAAATGTTCCCCGGCTTGTTCACGGCTGCGCCGGCCGTGGCCGGCAAGACCCGCGGCGAAGTGCGCGCCGAGCTCGCCGAGGCCATCCACAACGGCGACATGCTGGCCAATGGCCGCGTCACGATGACGCTGCGCGAGGAGTTCCCGAGCCAGTACCCGCCGCAGTGAAGGCCGATGAAGGCCGGCGAGCCGGCCCCTGCACAAGCCAAGGGAACAACAAGACGACGCTAGACGAAGCGGAAGCTGATGCTGCCCAGCGGCCCGTAGTCGGCGTGCAGGTTGTCGCCTCGTACAGCCGTGGTCGGCCGGGTGAACGAACCGGCCAGCACCACGTCGCCGATGTTGAGCTGTTCGTCGAAAGGCGCGATCTTGTTGGCCAGCCAGGCCACGCCGTTGCCGGGGTGGTTCAGCACGCCCGCGGCCAGTCCGGTTTCTTCGATAACGCCGTTCTTGTGCAGCAGCGCGCCGACCCAGCGCAGGTCGACATCCATCGGCCGCACCGGCCGGCCGCCGAGCACGATGCCGGCATTGGCTGCGAAGTCGCTGATGGTGTCGAACACCTTGCGCATCTGCTTTGTCTCGCGGTCGAACTGCTCGATGCGCGCATCGATGATCTCGATGGCGGGCACCACGTACTCTGTCGCCGACAGCACGTCGAACAGCGTCGTGCCGGGGCCTCTCAGCGGCTTGCCGAGGATGAAGGCCAGCTCCACCTCGACACGCGGCGCAATGAAGCGGTCGATGGCGATCTCGCTGCCGTTGTCGAAGAACATGTCGTCCATCAGCGGCGCAAAGTCCGGCTCGGTGATCTGGCTGGCCAGCTGCATCGCGCGCGAGGTCAGGCCGATCTTGCGGCCCTTGATGCGGCGGCCATCGGCCAATTCCAGCTGGACCCAGGCACGCTGGATCGCATAGCCGTCCTCGATGCTCATCTCGGGGTAACGGCCCGAGAAATGCCGCAATTGAACGCGGGTCTTGCGTGCCTGGTACAGCTCGCGCGCCAGGGCTTGAATGGTGTCGGTTGTCAGCATGCTCAGCGTGCGGGGGTGAAAAGGGGATGAAGGTTGCCGAGCTTGGCGTCGAAGACCTCGGCGCCTTCGTCGATCTGCAGCGTCAGGCCCAGATGGCGCCGAGCCAGCAAGGGCGCACAGTGGCAACGCACGGCTTCGCTCAAGGCCTCGCCAGTGCGCTGGTGCACAGCCGGGCTGCGGCCCCGGCCCATGCGCAGCTGGATGTAGACGAAGCCATGGTCGCCGCTGCCGTCGGCCACCGCGCTGTGCGCCGCAGGGTAGGCGAACACGCGCACGCCGCCGGTGGGGAAGACCGGCGCGCCGCCCTCGTCGCGCACGCCCAGCATCGCGTCGGCCAGGCGCCGGCACAGGCCGCTCATGTCGGCTGCTGGGTCCTGGTCCCGGTCCTGGTCCAGGTCGGCGGTGTAGAGCACGACAACATGCGGCATGGTGGCTTCCGATCAGCGGTTCACAAGCGCCCGCCCGCCAGAGCCGGTGTGCTGGGTAAGCCCACGCCCTGCAAGCCGGCAGGCATCGTCGACACCGGGAAGACCGCGTTGATCTGCCCGGTGCCGGAACTCGGGAAAAAGGGCGTCACCACTTCGACACCCTGGTCGTAGTGCCGCCAGCCCAAGGCCCCCAGCAGCATGGCCGTGTCGTGCATGAAGCCTTCGCCATGGCCCTTGGCGGCGTACTCGGGCAGCATGTCGCAGAACTCGGCCCACTCGCCGCGCTGCCACATGCCCACCACCTCATGATCCAGGTGCTCCAGCAAGGGGCTCCACATCTTGTCGCGGTAGGCGTCGGCGGTCCCGTTCTGCGCAAAGCGATGGCTCAGCGAGCCGCTGGCGAAGATCGCCACGTTGCCGTCGTAGTGGTCTTCGATCGCGCGGCGGAAGGCCCAGCCGAGCCGGGCGCTGTCGGCCAGGTAGTGCACCTGGCACAGCGCCGAGACCGACACCACCTTGAAGTGGCGGTCGCTGTTCATGTAGCGCATCGGCACCAACGTGCCGTACTCGGGCGCCAGCGTGGTGGCCGGGTGCGCCAGCGTGGGCACGCCATGCGCGTTGGCCACTTCGGCCAGCAACTGGCCGAGCGCGGGGTTGCCGTCGTACTCGAAGGCCATGTTGCTGATGAAGTGCGGCAGCTCGTTGCTGGTGTACACGCCCTGGAAGTGCGGCGCGCAATTGATGTGGTAGCCGGCGTTGACCAGCCAGTGCGTATCGAACACGACGATGGTGTCCACGCCCAGGGCCCGGCAACGCCGGCCGATCTCGACGTGGCCATCGATGGCGGCCTGGCGCTTGCCCTTGCCGGGGCCGTCGATCTCGCTGAGGTACATCGACGGCACGTGGGTGATCTTGGCGGCCAACGCGAGCTTACCCATGGCGAGCACCTTGCAAGGTATCGAGCTTGCCCATGATCAGGCGCCCCAATGCGGAATGTGGTGCGTGCCCAGCGACACCGCGACGTTCTTCGGCTCCAGGAACACCTCGTAGCTCCAGGTGCCGCCTTCGCGGCCGGTGCCGCTGGCCTTGGTGCCGCCGAAGGGCTGGCGCAGGTCGCGCACGTTCTGGCTGTTGACGAAGCACATGCCGGCTTCGATGGCGGCGGCCACGCGGTGGGCGCGGCCGAGGTTCTCGGTCCAGACGTAGCTGGACAGGCCGTATTGGATGTCGTTGCTCTTCGCGATAGCGTCGGCCTCGTCGCTGAACGGGATCAGGCAGGCCACCGGGCCGAAGATCTCTTCCTGCGCGATGCGCATGCGGTTGTCGACATCGGCAAACACCGTGGGCTTGACGAAGTTGCCCCGCGTCACATGAGCCGGCAGGTCCGGCGCGTCGAGCCCGCCGCACAGCAGCGTGGCGCCCTCTTTCGCGCCCAGCTCGATGTAGCTGCGCACCTTGGCCAGGTGGGCCGGGCTGATCATCGGGCCGATGATCGTCTTCTCGTCCAGCGGATCGCCCACCGTGATGCGGCGCGCGCGCTCGGCGAACTTCTGCGCGAAGTCGGCATAGATGCTCTGCTGTACCAGGATGCGGCTGCCCGCCGTGCAACGCTCACCGTTGTTGCTGAAGATCATGAACACCGCGGCGTCCAGCGCGCGATCGAGGTCGGCATCGTCGAAGACCACGAACGGGCTCTTGCCGCCGAGTTCCATGCTGAACTTCTTCAGCCCGGCCGCTTGCACGATGCGGTTGCCGGTGACGGTGGAGCCGGTGAACGAGATCGCGCGCACCTCCGGGTGGCGGCACAGCGGCTCGCCGGCGTCCCGGCCGAAGCCGTGCACGATGTTCAGCACGCCGGCCGGGATGCCGGCTTCCAGCGCCAGTTCGCCCAGGCGCGCGGCGCTCAATGGCGACAGCTCGCTCATCTTCAGCACCGCGGTGTTGCCGAAAGCCAGGCAGGGCGCCACCTTCCAGGTCGCGGTCATGAAGGGCACGTTCCACGGGCTGATCAGCGCGCACACGCCCACCGGGTGGAACAGCGTGTAGTTCAGGTGCGTCGGCGTCGGGTAGGTGTGGCCGTCGACGCGCGTGCACATCTCGGCGAAGTAGTGGAAGTTGTCGGCCGCGCGCGGCACCAGTTGCTTGCCGGTCTGCGCGATGACCTGGCCGGTGTCCCGGGTTTCGATGCCGGCGATCTCGGGCACATGGGCCGTGATCAGATCCCCCAGCTTGCGCATCAGGCGCGCACGCTCGGTGGCCGGCAGCCCGGCCCAGGCCGGGAAAGCCGCCTTGGCCGCGGCCACCGCGGCGGCCACCTCGGCCTCGCCGCCGGCGGCCACTTCGGCCAGCACTTCCTGCGTCGCGGGGTTGACGGTTTCGAAGTAGTCGCGGCTCTCGACGGACCGGCCGTCGATCAGGTGCTGGATGCGCATCGCGCGGTTCTCCTATCGTTCAAAAGTAGCGTCATCGACCAGCGTGTTGTGCAAGCGGCCGATGCCCTCGATCTCGCACACCACCTCGTCGCCGGGCCCCACGTCGACCACGCCGTCGGGTGTGCCGGTGAGGATCAGGTCGCCGGGCTGCAAGGTCATGAACTCGCTGAGGTATTCGATCAGCGCCGGGATGTCGTTGACCATGTCGCGGGTATGGCCGCGCTGCGTCTCGCGGCCGTTGACGGTCGTGCGCAGCACCAGCCGGTGCGGGTCCGGCACGTCCGCCGCGTCGACGAACCAGGGGCCCAGCGCCGTGCAGGTGTCGCGGTTCTTCACCCGCAGGTTGGGCCGGTACCAGTTCTCGAGGTAGTCGCGCACCGCATAGTCGTTGGCCACCGAGTAGCCGGCGACCTGGGCCATCGCATCGGCGCGGCGCACGCGGCGCGCCGTGCGGCCGATCACCACCGCCAGCTCGCACTCGTAGTGCATGAAGCTGGCATCGGCCGGCCGCCGCGTGAAGCCGCGGTGGCCGATCAGCGTGCTCGGGCTCTTCAGGAAGACCAGCGGTTCGTCCTGCGCACTGAGCGTCAGCTCCTTGGACAGCTCCTTGACATGGTCGGCGTAGTTCAGGCCCAGCGCCAGGATGGTGCCGGGCTGCAGCGGCGGCAGCCAGACCACCTGGTCTTCGGCCAGCACGCGGCCATCGGCCAGCTGCAGGCCCTGGGGATGCGGCCGGGCTTCGTGCACGGCGCCGCCGTAGGCCACACGGGCGCGTTTCATGCTGCGGCTCCTTCGGCGATCAAGGGATTCTCGATCTGGCCCAGGCCGCTGATCGCCACCCGGACACGCTGCCCCGCCCGGGCCAGCGGCGCACCGGCGGCCACGCCGACCGACAGCACATCACCCGGCGACAGCGTCATGAACTCGCTGACATCGGCCAGCAACTGCGCGCAGCTGCGTACCAAGCCGGCAGTGCTGCAGCGATGCACGGTCTGGCCGTCGATCGCCACGCTGATGTCCAGCGCATCGGGATCAACGGCACGATCCGCCGGCACGAAGGCGCCGATCGGGCAGAAACTGTCGCACGCCTTGAAGCGCAGCGAAGGCCGGTAGAACGATGCGTGCGGCACGCTGACATCGACGACGATCACATAGCCGGCCACCAACGACAGCGCCTGCGCCGGGCTGACGCGGCAGGCAACACGGCCCAGCACCAGCCCCAGCGTCGCGCCGATCTCCAGCGCATCCACGCCGGCAGGCACGCGCACCGCATCGCCATTGCCGACCCAGGTGTTGCGCGGCTTGATGTAGAGCACCGGCGCGCGCGGCGGCGCCTTGTACGGCGGCTGGTGCACGGCATCGCCCAGCGCCGCCAGCGCGTCGTGGTGGTTCAGCAGCGCGCCGTAGACGGTGCCGCGCACGGGTGCGGGAACAAGTGATTGAGCAGGTGCTTGAACAGGAAGGCCGGGAGCTGGCATGCGCATCTCGCTAAGATGTGCGTGATTTAACCACTAAGATCTTAGTGAATCAAGCGCCCCGCCCCGGCAGAGGCCTCGGCGTTTACCCGGATCGTGATGGCTTCGCCGGCGACCGGACACTATCATGTGAGTGTTTTGCATCCCCTACCCCAGCCGCCATGTCCTCGCTGCGTCATCGCAACCTGCCCCACCTGCTGCTGCGCGCCCGCGAGGCGCTGATGGCGCAGTTCCGCCCGCTGCTCAACGAAGCCGGGCTGACGGAGCAGCAATGGCGCATCGTGCGCGCGCTGCTGGAGCATGGTGCGCTGGAATCGCGCCAGCTCAGCGAGCAGTGCTCGATCTCCAGCCCCAGCATCGTCGGCGTGCTGCTGCGCCTGGAGGAAACCGGGCTGATCACCCGCGAACGCATGGAACACGATCAGCGCCGCCTGCAGGTGGCGCTGACCTCACGCGGCCTGGCCCTCGCGCGCAAGCTGGTGCCGCGCATCGAACAGCGCTATGAAGAGCTGGAAGCCGGCATCGGCGTGCGGCCGATGCACGACGTCTACGACGCGATCGACTCGCTGCTGGCGCGCATTGCCGAGCCCGGTGTCGACAGCGACGAAGAGGCCGCGCCGGCGGCGCGCAGTCCGAGAACCGGGGCGCGCCGGCGCTGACGAGGGCTGCCGCGCGTCGGCAGCGGGTCTTCGTGCAAACGGCAGCAGTCCTCGCATCCATGGCCAAGATGTTCCGGCCGCGCTTGATGCCTCGGCTCGAACATTCGGCGTCATGAAAGCCCGGTTGTGCCATGTTAGCGAACTTGCTAACATCGCTCATGGCGTTTGAGATCACCTACTTCCATGAGCGCGTTCTCGCCGAGATCCAGTCATGGCCAGTTGATGTTCTTGCTGACTACGCTCGCCTGGTCGAGCTCCTGACGGAGCATGGCCCAAGTCTTCGCCTGCCGCACTCGCGCGCCTTCGGTGATGGCCTGTTCGAGTTGCGTCCTCGCGGACGCTCCGGAATCGGCCGAGCGTTCTACTGCTTCCTTGTCGGCAAGCGTGTCGTCGTCCTTCACGCATTCATCAAGAAGTCGCGCCAAACGCCTGATAGTGAATTGAAGTTTGCGCGCAAGCGCCTCAAGGAGGTCCAGCATGGCTGACCTGAAGTACAAGCCCGTTCGTCACAACCACGCCGAGTTCCTGGCAAAGGCCAAGCAAAGACCCGGCTTCGCCGAGGCGTACGAGTCGCTTGAGCTCGAGTACGCGCTGGCCAGCCAAATGCTCAAGGCTCGCGCCAAGGCGGGCCTCACGCAGGATGCTGTTGCGGAGCGCATGGGCACCACCAAAAGTGCCATTTCGAGGCTTGAAGCCGCCGGGCGGCACGCCCCGTCGCTCGCAACGCTGAAAAAATACGCTGCCGCTGTGGGCTGCGAGCTGCAGGTCAAGCTGGTGCCGCAGAAGCCCGCATGACGCCGGGCCTCTCCGTCAAGTGACCAAGTTCCCGGAGAAGCGCGCCCTATTCACCAGGTTTCTTGAGCGGGTACGCGCTCTGCGGAAAGTTGGCTGACCCTTCTATCGAGAGGCGCTATTCGGCAAGCCGGGCAGCGCCTCTCATGTCAAACGTCTAGGCGTCATCAAATGCGCGATGTCCCGATCCTGCTGTTGGTAGCTGCGTTGGCGTGCTTTGGCTTCTCATATTGGGGCCTGAACACAATCTCCGGGCGCGCCGCGTTCGACGAAATGGCGGGCATCATTCCCCTTGCTGCGACGCCTTGTGGTCTTGTGCTTTTGCTGGTCGCGGCAGTGCTATGGCGGAGGCGCGGCACACGGCCATGACCGGCGCGGCAGAAGCGAGGCCATCACGTGGATGAAGATCTCGGTGCCAGCATGGCCTCAGTTCATGCGCGGCTGCGTGAGGTGTCGGCAGTCGCTGGATGAACAGGCGCCAGGTGCCGAACGAACCGAAAAGGAGTTCGGCAGCGAGGGGTGAAGCCTAGGCTTTTGCTGAAGCCGAGCCCCGCGCGGCCTGACAGGTCGATTGACACGGACGCCCCTTCTGGTTGACGGCATCGGTGCCGAGCACGGATTACCCAGCGCAATCTGCAGGATCGCGATGCCGGGCATCTCCGTGAACCTGCACCGTGTCCTGCAGCGCCAGGACAGACAGGCCGCAAGCCGCGCTGCACGATGGCGCCAAACCACAGGAGACGGGCATGAACAGGCGTGATGCAATGGCCGCGGCAGCAGCGGCGCTCGGTCTGGCGAGCCTGGGCGCCCGGGCCCAGGCGCCGGCAACCATCAAGGTCGGCGTGCTGCTGTCCTTGAGCGGGCCCGGCGCCTCGCTGGGCATTCCCGAGAAGAACACCATCGAGGTGCTGCCGCCCACGCTGGGCGGCCAGCCGGTGCGCTACATCGTGCTGGACGACGCCACCGACACGGTGGGCGCGACCAAGCATGCGCGCCGCCTGGTCGAGGAGGACAAGGTCGACCTCATCATCGGCCCGACGGTCACGCCGACCTCGCTGGCCGCGCTGGAAGTGGCCGGCGCGGCGCAAACGCCGATGATCAGCCTGGCCGGCTCCGGTGCCATCGTGCTGCCGCCCGAAGGCGCACGGCGCTGGGCCTTCAAGCTGGCGCCCAACGAGCCGACGATGGGCGCCTACATCTTCGACCACCTGCAGGCCGCGCAGCGCAAGACGCTGGCCTACATCGGCTTCAACACCGCTTTCGGCGATTCCTTCATCAAGGAGATGAACAAGATCGCCGCCGAGCGCGGCATCAAGGTGCTGGCCGACGAGCGCTATGCCCCGAACGACATCACGGTGGCGGCGCAGGTACTGAAGGTCAGCGCGGCGAACCCCGATGCAGTGATCATCGCCGCCTCGGGCACGGCCGGCGCGCTGCCGGTGATCGAGCTGAAGAAACGCGGCTACAAGGGCCAGATCTACCTGCAGCAAGGCATTGCGAATGCCGACTTCCTGCGTGTTGGCGGGCGTGATCTGGACGGCTGCCTGTTCCCGGTGTCGCCGGTGCTGGTGGCTGAACAATTGCCGGCCTCGAACCCCGTGCGCGCGGTGGCGCTGGACTACCTGGCGCGCTACGAAGGCAAGTTCGGCAGCGGCAGCCGCTCGTTGTTCGGCGCCACCGCGTGGGATGCCTACGTGCTGCTCGACAAGGCGGTGCCCAAGGCGCTGGCCAAGGCCGCGCCCGGCACGCCCGAGTTCCGCACCGCGCTGCGCGACGCGCTCGAACAGTCGCGCGACGTGGTCGGCGCACAAGGCGTGTTCAGCCTCAGCGAGAGAGACCACAACGGCACCGACCGCCGCGCCCAGGTGCTGGTGCGCATCGAGTCCGGCAAATGGGTGTACCTGCCTTAGCCCCGGCCGCCTGGCGGCGCCCTGTCCCCTCCTGGGGCAGGTATTGCTCACCCCAGTGGAGCACCTGAGATGTTCCTGAAAAACTGCTGGTACGTCGCCGGCTGGCGCGACGAGATCGACGATGGCCGGCTGCTGGCGCGCACCGTGCTGGGCGAGCCGCTGCTGCTGTACCGCACGGAAGCCGGCGCGCCGGTGGCGCTGCAGGACCGCTGTTGCCACCGCGGCGCGCCGCTGTCGCTGGGTCGCCGCGAAGGCGATTGTGTGCGCTGCCTCTACCACGGGCTGAAGTTCGAACCCGGCGGCGCCTGCGTCGAGATCCCGGGCCAGGCCAACGTGCCGCCCAAGGCCCGGGTGCGGTCCTGGCCTGTGGTCGAGCGCGCACGCTGGCTGTGGGTGTGGATGGGCGACCCGGCGCGGGCCGATCCGGCCGGGATCCCCGACACGCACTGGCTGGACGATCCGCAGTGGCGCAGCCTGCCCGGCACCATGCATTACGACGTGCCGCACCTGGCGATCGCCGACAACCTGCTGGACTTCAGCCACCTGCCCTACGTGCACCCGACGACGCTGGGCGGCAGCGAGCAGTACGCGCAGGAACGGCCGCTGGTCGAGCGCCTGGCGCGCGGCGTGCGCGTGACACGCTGGGTGATGAACATCCCGCCGCCGCCCTTCGTCACCCAGGTGGCCGGCTGGACCGGGCCGGTGGACCGCTGGAACATCTATGACTTCACGGTGCCCGGCCTGCTGGTGATGGACTCGGGCAGCGCGCCGGCCGGCCAGGGCGCGCGTGAAGGCAACCGTGCCGGCGCGCTGCAGTTTCACAGCTGCCAGGCATTGACGCCCGAGGCCGCGTCTTCCACGCACTATTTCTTCACCCAGCCGCACGACTTCGCGCTCGACCAGCCGGCGGTGACGCAGGCGGTACACGACATCGTGAAGCAGGCCTTCGCCGAAGACGAGCACATGATCAGCGCGCAGCAGCGCAACCTGGCGCTGGACCCGGATTTCGAGATGCTGCCGCTGGCGATGGACAGCGCGCTGATGCACTACCGCCGTGTGTACGCGGCCCTGCTGGCCGACGAGCAGGCCAAGGCTCAAGCGCGGCCGGCCGGCACGCCGTGAAGGCGCTGGAACAGCTCGACCTGGCGCCGCACGCCGAGCTTGTCGAAGGCCCGCTGCCGGTAGGTGGCCACGCTGGTCGGGCTCAGGCCCAGCAGCTTGCCGGCCTCCTTGGCGCTGCGGCCGGCCAGGATCTGCTCGACGACCTCACGCTCGCGGCGTGACAGCGCGGCCAGCGGGTCGGCCGGCTCGTTGTGCACCGGCGGCATCGCGGCGACCAGGGCCAGGTGGCGGCGCGTCGCGGCGGCCAGCGCCGGCGCATGCGCGCGCAGGCCGTTCACCGCCGCGTCCAGCGGCAGCGTGCACTGCTGCTGCCGGTAGGTGTTGACAAAGACCCAGCGCTCGCCGCAGGGGATCAGCAGCGACACGCGCTCCTGCAGGCCCGCACTGTCGTAGCAGGCGCTGCGGTAGCCGGCGTCGCTGATCTGCGCCGCCAGCACATGGCTCAGGCACAGCTGATGCGCCGGCGCCCGCGCGATGTGCAGGTTGCCGTCCTGCCGGTAGTAATGCTCCAGCAGGTAGCGCCGCCCCGAACGCTGTGCCGCATCACCGCGCAGGCTGACGGCGCCCACCAGTGTCGGCACCTGATCCTGCAGCAGGAACACCGCCACATCGCTGGCCGCCGCCAGATCGTGGCACAGCTGCAGCAGCGCGGGCACGAAGGCCGGCTCGCCGATGTGCTCGATCACCGCCGGCCAGGCCGTGCTGAACGGCGTGGCGTGGGCGACTGAGGGCTCCACGGGGATGGTCGAGATGGCGAGCGACGACATGGCAGGCGAGGACGTGAGGGACAGGGACGAGCCACAGCGGGCCGGGTGGCCCGCTGTGGCCCGCTTTGGCCCGCTATGGGCAGCCCGTGAGCAGCCGCCCGTGAGCAACAGGCCTTCGCCCGATTCTGCTGCGCCGCCGGCCGCCGGCAAGAGGGCACACCCGAGGGCCGGCGCCTGCTTCAGATCGCCCGCATCGCCGCCGGCACCCGCGTGCCGCCGTCGGCCACCAGCGCCGCGCCGGTGACGAACGAAGATTCATCGCAGGCCAGGAACAGACACACCGCCGCCATTTCGTCCGGCCGCGCCATGCGCTGCAGGGCGATGCGGGCGACGGTGCGCTGGTGAGCTTCCTGCTCGCTGATGCCCAGCGCCAGCGCCAGCTCCTGCATCTCGCGCTCGGCCATCGGCGTGGCCACCCAGCCGGGGCACAGCGCGTTGACGCGCACGCCCTGCCCGCCATAGGCCATCGCGGCCGAGCGTGTCAGCGCCACCACCCCGGCCTTGCTGGCGGCATAGCTGGCCGATCCGGCGCCGGCATTGAAGGCCGCCACCGATGCGATGTTGACGATGGCGCCGCTGCCGCGCGCCAGCATGTGCGGCAGCACGGCCCGCATCGTGCGCATCGTGCCGGCCAGGTTCACCTCGTGCTGGCGGGACCACAGCGCGTCGTCGATGGTGCCGGCGTCGTCGGCGGCGATCACGCCGGCGGCGTTCACCAGCACGTCGATGCGGCCGTGGCGCTGCAGCGCCGTGGCCACCAGGCTGCGCACCTGCGCGTCGTCGGTCACGTCGCAGCGTAGCGCCGCGTCGCCGGCCGGCTGCGGCCAGCCGGCGGCGACCACGCGCGCGCCCTCCTGCACGAAACGCTGTACCACGGCCTCGCCGATGCCGCTGGCCGCACCACAGACCAGCGCTACCTTGTTCTGCAAGCGCAGGCGGGCCGTGTCAATCGCGAGGTTCACGCGCGAACTCCTGCTCCAGCACCTGCTCCACCGGCACCGGTGAAAAGCCCTGCTGCCGCTGGATGACGAAGCACCACACCAGCGCATACAGCGCAGTCAACGCCAGCATCGAGCCGAAGGGCAGGTAGATGTCCGCCGCCTTCATCGTCGGCGGCGTGATGTACCAGATCGCGACGAAGATGCCCAGCGACGCGACGATCTGCGGCAGCGGAAAGAACGGCGCGCGGTAGGCCCGCGGCAGGTCCGGCCGGCGCATGCGCAGCACCACGATGGACAGGTTCACCAGCAGGTAGGCCACGCCCCAGGCGCACACTGCCGCCAGCACCAGCGGCAGGATGCGGTCCAGGTCGCCCTGGATCGCCACCGTGTGGGCGATCGGAATCGCGGCGGCCACGGCAATGCCGACCACCGGACTCTTGTATTTCGGATGCAGCCTGGCAAAAGCCTTGGGCAAGGCGCCGTCGAGTGCCATGCCGTACAGGATGCGCGGCAGCGCGGCCATCAAGGTGTTGATCGTCGCCGCGCCGGCCAGCAGGAAGGCAATGCCGAGCCAGAAGCGGCCCACCGGCCCCATCACCGCTTGCGCGAACAGCGGAATCGCATCCGGCGTCTCGAGGATGTGCACCGTGCCCTGCGCATCGACGGCGGTGTTGGGCACCTGCCGCGCCATCGCCGCGCCCCAGATCACCATGCACAGCCACACCAGCACCAGGCCCAGCATCATCGCGCGCGGGATGTTGCGGTGAGCATTGCGCAGCTCGGGCGCCAGCGGCGTGACGAACTCGATGCCCAGGAACATGAACATCGCCATGCCGACCAGTGACATCACCGCATACGGATCCGTGCCGACCTGCGAGGCGCCGAAGAAGCCTTGCAGCGGCACCTGCGGCGCCTGCAGCAGGCCGCTGACGCCGAAGATCATCAGCGTGGCCCACATGCTGAAGGTCAGGAAGATCTCGACGCGTGCGAACGCCTTGATCCCGAAGTAGTTCAGCGCGGCGAACAGCAGCACCATCGCCACGCCGACCGCCCAGGTGACCTGGTGCGTCACCAGCAGGCCGTGCAGCGCCGGGAAGTTGACAGTGGCCATCACGCCGCTGAGGATGGTCTCGGCCGTGCCGGCGAACACATGCACCAGCATGTAGGCCGAGATCGTGCCGGTGATCGCCGCCACGCGGCCCAGGCCGCAGGCGATGTAGTCGTATACCGAGCCGGCGGTGGGCATCATCGCCGCCGCTTCGGCGAAGGTCGTGGCCTGCATGAACATCAGTGCCACGGCGATGACCATCGCCAGCACGAAACTGCTGCCGCCGATCGAGAAGCCGGTGGTCGCCGTCAGGATCGCCGGGCTGGCCATGACCACACCGACCGAGGTGGCCAGCGCCGTCGGGAAACCGACGACGCCGCGCCGCAGGTGGGCGTTGGTACGTTCTTCGAGGCTCATCGCGCGCTCCGCTCAGGTTTCATTGAAAAAAGGGCTCTCGGGCAGCGTCGAGCCGCCGTCGACCACGATCGTCTGGCCGGTGACATAACGCGCAGCATCACTGGCCAGGTAGCCCATCGCCAGCGCGATGTCCTCCGGCCGGCCCAGTTCACCGGCCGGAATGTGGCGGGCGATGCGCGCCGCACGCTCGGGGTTCGACAGCAGTGAGCCGCCCTGCTTGGCGATGTAGCCAGGCTCGACACCGTTGACGGTGATGCGCTCGGCCGCCAGCTCCAGCGCCGCACTGCGGATGAAGCCGTTGACACCGGCCTTGCTGGCGGCGTACGCGGCGCTGCCGGGCATCGCGACGCGCGGGCCGGTGACCGACGAGGTGACCAGCATGCGCCCGCCGCCGCGTGCGCGCCAGTGCGGCAGAGCCGCCCGCGTGAGCCAGAAGCAGGCCTTCAGGTTGACGGCCAGGGTCTGATCGAGCGCGTCGTCGGTGATCGCGCCAAGGCGCGCCCAAGGATTGATCGCGGCGTTGTGCACCACGATGTCCAGCGCGCCGAAGCGGCGCACCGCCTCGGCCACGGCGCTGTCGGCCTGTGCGTGCTGGCCGATGTCGCAGCCCATCGCTTCGGCCATGCCGCTGGCGGCGCGGATCGTGGCCGCCACGGCCGCGCCGGCCTCGGCCGTGCGGTTGGCAATCAGCACCTGTGCGCCGGCCTGCGCGAAGGCGGCGGCAATCGCCGCGCCGATGCCGCGCCCGCCGCCGGTGACCAGCGCCACCTTGCCGCGCAGGCTGTAGGCCTCGAGACTCACGACGTCAGCTCCGCCACCAGTTCATCGAACACGGCGTTGTGCCGGTCGACATCCTCCGCGGTGGTGCCGGGGCAGCACAGCATCATGTTGTGGAAGGGCGTGATCAGCACGCCGCGGTTCATCAGGTACAGGTGCAGCAGCGCTTCCAGTTCGGCGTCGCGGTGCTGCCGGACCTCGCTGGCGTTTTGCGGCTCGTCGACAGCGAACAGGGTCTCCACACGTGCGCCGACGCGCGTGGCATGCCAGGGCAATCCGGCACGCGCAATGCTGTCGTTGACACCGCGCTGCAGCCGATCGGCCAGCGCCAGCATGCGTTCGAAGGCGTCCGGCGTCAGCACCTCGGACAGCACCGCGCGCATCACCGCTACCGTCAGCGCATTGCCGGCCAGGGTGCCGCCGAAGCCAGCATGCGCGCTCTGGCGCACCGTCGGCGGCACAGGCGGCAGCACCTGCCACACGCGCTCGGCGCTGGCCTGGCTGAGGCCGAAGGCAGCTGCAGGAATGCCGCCGGCAATCGCCTTGCCGATCACGAACATGTCGGGCTGCAGGCCGTGCAGCGCGGTGTAGCCGCCAGGGCCGCTGGAGATCGTGTGCGTCTCGTCGATGATCAGCAGCGTGCCGGTCTCGCGCGTCAGGCGCCGCAGCGCGTCGTGGTAGCCGGGTTGCGGCGCGATCATGCCGTAGTTGGTCATCGCCGGCTCGGCCAGCACGCAGGCCACATCGCCCTGCCGCAGCGCGGCTTCCAGCGCCGGGATGTCGTTGAACTCGACCACGCGCGACAGCGCATCGTGCGGGAAGAAGTTGTGGTGGATGTTGTTGCGCATCTGCACCTCGGTGCCGCGCAGCTCGACATGCGCTTCTTCGACACTGCCGTGGTACGCGCCCGAGAACACCAGCACCCGCGGCCGCTCGGTGACCATGCGCGCCAGGCGGATGCAGGCCCGGTTGGCATCGCTGGCCGAGGTGGTGAGCGTCCAGTACGGCAGGCCGAAGCGGCGCGTCAGTTCCTCGCCGACCCATTCGGCATCGCCGCTGGGCAGCATCAGCGAAGTGCCGAGGCGCGCCTGCCGCGCCATCGCCGCCACCACCGCCGGGTGGCCGTGGCCGCACATGCCGCCGGTGTCGCCGAGGCAGAAGTCGACATACTCGTTGCCGTCGACATCGCCGAAGCGCACGCCGTAGTCGCGCGGCTGGTCGGCCGGCGGCTCCTGCAGGTAGATCGGCCAGCCGCCGATCCAGCGCCGCATCCAGTGCGAAGGCGCGCCGTACAGCCAGTGGCTCTTGCCCTGCGCATACAGCGCGCCGGAGCGGGCATGCGTGACCGCGTAGCGCGCCTGCTCGGCGGCCATCAGCGCGCTGACGCGGGCGCGTTGCGGAACAGTGGGGGTCATCGTCAAACTCCGGAAGGAAGAAGAGGTGAGCGTTGCGGCGGCCGCGTCATTCAGGCGTCAGGCCCAGCAGCGCCAGCGCCTGGTGGTAAGAGCGGGCCGGCTGCATCACATCGAAATGCACCACCTGCAGCCCGGCACGCCGGCCGCCTTCGACATTGCGCAGCTGGTCGTCGACGAACACGCAGTCGCCGGCGGCCAGGCCCAGCTGCTCGACGCACAGCGCATAGGCGCGCGGGTCGGGCTTGAGGATGTGGGTGTAGGTCGCGTCGACCACCACGTCGAACTGCTGCAATAGCGGCAGGCGCTGGCGGAAATCGGCGCCGTAGAACAGGTCCAGCTCGTTGGACAGCACCGCCAGCTTGCAGCCCGCGGCCCGGGCCAGCTCGATCGCGGCCACGGCCTCCGGGCGGATCACCGCGTCCACGTCGGCGCCGCGGGCGCGCTGCACCAGGGTCTCCATGCGGTCCCAGTCTTCGCCGAGCAGGCGGCCCACTTCGCGAGCCCGCGCCAGCCAGTAGTCGCGTTCGCTGATCCTGTCGGCCTGCATGTCGCGCCACAGCGCGTCGCCGGCCGGATCGAAAGGGCCGCGCCAGCGCAGCGTGCCGGGCGCCAGGCCCAGCGCGCGCTCGGACAGCGCATGCGTCTCGAACAGCGTGCGGCTGATCACGCCGCCGAAGTCGAGCACCAGGGCTTTGTTCAAGAGTGGCATGGCGGGATGTGCTCGGCCTGCTCAGGCGACCGCGCCGGCCCACGGGCGCGCGGCAACGCGACCGTCGGCGACCCATTGGTCGAACACACGCAGCGCGGCGTCGCAGAAGGCCGGGTCGTTGATGTGCGCGTCCAGCACCTCCAGCTGCACCTGGGCCGGCACATGGCGCCGCGTCTCGTCGACGAAGGCGGCCAGGCCGTCCGGGTCGTGCAGCGGCTGCCCGGGGCGGTCCCAGCCCTCGATGCCATGGGTCGGCAGCAGCAGGCAGGTCGGGCCGGTGGCTTCGGCCAGGCGCGAACAGATCGCTCGGGCGACTTCGCGGCGCATTCCGGCGTCGATGCAGGCCGACGCGATCAGCCGGTTGTGGTCGCGGCGCAGCCAGCCCTCGGCGCGCGCCGGGCCCTCGCTCCAGGCGGGGAAGTCGAGCATGTCGGTGGCGCCCGGCGCCACGATCTGCGGCACGCCGGCGCGTCCGGCGATGCGCAGCCGGTCGGGCCCGGCACTGACACAGGAGCCGCCGAGGTGGTTGACCAGTTCCTGCAGGCAGAAGTCCATCACCGCGACGAAGCGGCCCTGCGCGGCCAGCGCCTCGAACGCCCGGCCGCCCATGCCGGTGGCATGGAACACTGCCAGGTCGAAGCCGCGCGCTTCGAGCGCCGGCTTCAGCGTCTTCATGTAGGTCATCGCGCTGGAGCCCAGCGAGGTCATGCCGACCAGCGGCCGCTCGAAGTGCACCGCCACCGCGCTGCGCGCCGCACCCATCACCGCGCCCGCCGCCTGCGCCAGCGCCGAGCGGCACAGGCTGTTCAGCCCGTACAGCCCGCCGGCCCACAGCACCATGATCAGGTCGGGCGGGATGCGATCGGGCGGCAGCAGCTGCGAGTAGGCGATGGTCGACACCACCACCTTCGGGAATCCCGGCGGCAAGGCATTCGCGACGTCCAGCGCCAGGTCGGTGCCCATGGTGCCGCCGAGCACCAGCAGGCCGTCGATGCGGCGCTCGGCGTGCCATTGCACGGCCAGCGCAGTGGCGCCGCGGGCCATCAGGATCATCGCGCTGTTCTCGTCGCCGCTGTTGATCACCTGCTGCAGGCTGACGCCGGCGGCCAGTGCTACATCGGTGTTAGCAATGTCCGGCGTGAAACCGCCGCGACCCAGCACGCCGACGTCCATCACCAGCGCGCGGCCGCCTTGCGCGGCAATCACTTCGCGCATGTAGGCCATTTCGTCGCTCTTGGTGTCGACGGTGCCGATCAGCAGAATGTTCATGTCACAAGCTCGCATCCACCGCAGCAAACGAGGCTTCCAGGATGTCGACCAGGTGATCGACCTCCTCACGCGTGATCACCAGCGGCGGTGACAGGATCATGTTCGGCCCGGAGATGCGCACCATCGCGCCGCGCTGGTAGGCCTCGCGTGCCACACGCTGCGGGATGTCGCTGCCGCGCGGCACCGGTGTGCGCGCGGCCTTGTCCGAGACCATCTCGATGCCGGTCATCAGCCCGACGCCGCGCACATCGCCGACGAAGCTGAACTTGCGCTCGAATTCGGCCATCCGGGCCTGGAAATGCGCACCGACGCGCGCGACGTTGCCGACCACGTCCAGCCGCTCCAATTCGTCCAGCGTGGCCAGCGCGGCCGCCGCGGCCACCGGGTGGCCGCTGTAGGTGTAGCCATGCGCCACGGTGCCCAGGCCGGCGGTGTCGGCGAGGAAGGCGTCGGCGACCTTCTGGCTCAGCGCCGTGGCGCCCAGCGGCACATAGCCCGAGCTGATGCCCTTGGCCAGGCACCAGATGTCGGCCGTAACGCCCCAGAGACGCGTGCCGAACATTGCGCCGCTGCGGCCGAAGCCGGTCACCACCTCGTCGGCGATCAGCAGCACCTTGTGGCGCTCGCAGATCTCGCGCACCAGCGGCCAGTAGTTGGCCGGCGGCACGATGACGCCGGCCGAGCCCTGCACCGGCTCGGCGACGAAGGCGGCCACCGTGTCGGCGCCCTGGAACAGGATCTCGCGTTCCAGGAGGCCGGCGCAGATGCGGCCGAGTTCCTCCGGGTCCTGCGTGTAGGCGTTGTGGTAAAGCCAGGGCGCATCGACATGGAAGCAGCCCGGCATCAGCGGCTCGTAGGCGCGCCGGATGTTGGCCAGGCCGTTGACGCTCATGCCGCCGAAGTGCACGCCGTGGTAGCCCTGCTTCAGGCTGATGAACTTGGTGCGCTCGGGCTGGCCCAGCACCTTCCAGTACTGGCGGGCGATCTTCAGCGCGCCCTCCACGGCGTCGGACCCGCTGTTGCCGAACATCACCGCGCCGACGCCGTCGGGCGCCATGGTCTTGACCACGCGGGCCGACAGCTCGATGGCGCGCGGGTGCGTCGTGCCGCGGAAGGTGTTGTAGAACGGCAGCTCGTCGAGCTGCGCGACGATGGCGTCGCGCACACGCTGGTTGCTGTGGCCGAGGTTGCTGCTCCACAGCCCGGCCACGCCGTCGATCATCTTGTGGCCGTCGATGTCCCAGACCCAGCAGCCTTCGCCGCGGGCAATGATGTCGGGCTTGTTCTTCTGCATGGCCTGGGGGTGGGCCATCGGGTGGAACAGGAAGCGGGCGTTGTCCTGCTTCAATTGGTCGATGTCGGGTGTCATGGTGCGTCCTCGCGATTTCAGGGGTCGGCAGCCTCAGCTCGGCACGCCGACGATGACGGTCTTCAGTTCGGTGTAGGCCAGCAGGCCCTCGGCGCCCATCTCCTGGCCCTGGCCGCTTTCTTTCCAGCCGCCGAAGGGCATCTCGGGCTGCGAGACGCCGAAGTGGTTGATGCCGACCATGCCGGCTTCGAGTTCCTCGCCGAGGCGATGTGCGGTGACGAGGTCGCGCGTGAAGGCATAAGCGCCCAGGCCGTAGCGCGAATCGTTGGCGCGGTCAATGGCTTGGTCCAGCGTGTCGAAAGCCTCGATCGTCGCGATCGGGCCGAAGGGCTCGGTGTGGGCCAAGCGGCTGCTGGCCGGCACGTCAGCGATCACCGTAGGCTCGAAGAAATAGCCGGGCCGTTGCACGCGCTTGCCGCCGCACAGCAGCCGCGCGCCGTGGTCCAGCGCATCAGCCATCAGCGCTTCCATGTCGGCGATGCGGCGGGCATGGGCCAGCGGGCCCATCTGCGTCTGAGCGTCCAGGCCCGGGCCCAGGCGCAGCACCGACGCGGCCTGCGCGAAGCCGGCGCACCAGCGCTCATGGTGCCGACGCTGCACATAGAAGCGGATCGGCGACGCACACACCTGGCCGGCATTGCGGTACTTGGCGGCAATGGAACTCTTCAGCGCGAAGCCGATGTCGGCGTCGTCGCAGACGATCACCGGTGCATGGCCGCCCAACTCCGGCGTGTAGCGCTTGACGCCGCGCGCGCACAGCTCGCCCAGCAGCTTGCCCACGGCCACCGAGCCGGTGAACGAGACCTTGGCGATGGCCGGGTGCGCGATCAGCCGCGACGACACCTGCGCCGGTTCGCCGCAGACCAGGTTCAGCGCCTCGGGCGACACGCCGGCGTCGAGCAAACAGCGCAGCAGCGCGATGCAGCTGCCCGGCGTTTCTTCCGCCGGCTTGACCACCACGCTGCAGCCCGCCGCCAGCGCGCTGCCGATCTTGCGCGCCGGCAGGTTGACCGGAAAGTTCCAGGCGGTGAACGCGGCCACCGGGCCCACCGGCTGGCGCATTACCGTCTGGCTCAGGATGCCGGGCACACGCGGCGGCACGGTGCGGCCGTACAGGCGCTTGGCCTCTTCGGCCTGGAAGTCGATGATGTCGGCCGACAGCAAAACTTCGCGCTGGCTTTCCGCCAGCGGCTTGCCCTGCTCCAGCGTCAGGATCGTGGCAATGGCCTGGCAACGCTCGCGCATCAGGCCCGTCGCGCGGCGCAGGATCGTGCAGCGCTCCAGCGCCGAGACCTTGCGCCACTGCAGGAAGCCGCGTTGGGCCGATTCGGCCGCGGCCTGCAGTTCGGCTTCACCGGCCAGCGGCAGCATCGCCAGCACCGATTCGTCGGCCGGGTTGATCACGGCACGCTCGCCGCCGGAGGCCTGGCTCAGCCAGCGGCCGGCCACGTGCAAGGCAAGTTCGGGATAGTTCATCGTGTGCTTCACTTCCGGGATTCGCCGGCGGCGACGAGGCCTTGGCGGGAAAACAGCAGCGGCCGGCCATCGGCGCCGGTGCTCAAGGCGGTCAGCGAGACGCGGTCGGCGCGCAGCTCGGTCTTGAAGCTCGCGCCGCCATCGGTGCTGCGCAGCACCAGGCCGTCGAGGCCGACCGCGATCACCTCGCTTCCGACCTGCGCCAGCGCGGTGATCGACGATTTGCTGTTCGTCTCGATGCGCGTCCAGCTGCGGCCCTCGTCGCTGCTGCAGTACAGCGAGCCGCGCAGCCCGGCCGCCAGCAGCGTGCCGTCGGCCAGGCCCAGGCCGGTCCAGAACGAACCAGCGTAGCCGCTGCGCAGATAGGTCCAGCTGCGGCCCTGGTCGTCCGATCGCGCCAGCATGCCGCGTTCAGCTGTCGCATACACGCGGCCCTGCGCATCAGTGAACAGGCCCAGCAGGTTCAGGTCGGCCTTCTTCGCGCCCTCGGGCACGGGCGGCTGCACGGTCTGCCACGTCACACCACCATCGTCGGTGACCAGCACCAGCGACCACAGGCCGACCGCCACGCCGCGCTTCGCATCGAAGAACTTCACGGCAAACAGCGGTCGGTCGTTCTGCAGATCGCTGCGCTGCAGCGCCCAGGTCTCGCCGCCGTCTGCCGTGTGCAGCACCACGCCGGCATGGCCCACGGCCCAGCCTTGCTGGGCGTCGGCAAAGCTCACTGCCGTCAGCGTCACGTCCACCGGCACCTGCTGTGCCTGGCGAAAGCTTTTGCCGCCGTCGTCGGACAAGAGCACCACGCCATGGTCGCCCACCGCGACGATGCGCGCGCCGGCCCGCGTGGCCGCCAGCATCGTGGCCTGCGTGGCATGGGCCACGCGGACGGCCGGCACCAGGCCGGCGGCCTTGCTGGCAGGCTCGGCGGCCGGCACCAGGGCCGCGGGCTTGGTGGCCTCGGCCGCGAAGACCGGCGACCTCAGCGCCAGCGACACCAGCGACACTCCCACCAGCGCGGCAACCAGCCGTGAACGCATAACACGCCAAATCATCGTCGCCCCCTCAATGCTGCAGCAGCCCGGAGGCCCGCACCGGCGTGCGCCGTGGGAACAGCCGTTCCAGCCACACCGCCAGCGCCGGCAGGGCCGTCATCGCCATCACCATGTTGACCATGAACATGAAGGCCAGCAGCTGCCCCATGTCAGCCTGGAACTTGAGTTGCGAGAACGACCAGGTCGCCACGCCCACAGCCAGCGTGATGGCGGTGAAGATCGTCGCCGTGCCCACCTCCTGAATCGCGTGCTCGATGGCCTTGACGATGGGCTGGCCGGCCGCCAGGTGCAGCTGCAGCCGGTTGTAGATGTAGAACGCGTAGTCGACGCCGATGCCCACCGCCAGCACCATCACCGGCAAGGTGGCCACGGTCAGGCCGATCTGCAGCTCCTTCATGAACCAGTAGCCGATGAAGGTGCCCACCGTCAGCGGCAGGCAGCAGGCCAGCACGGCGCGCAGGTCGCGGTACACGACGAACACCAGCACCACGATCGCGGCGTAGACGTACAGCATCATCGGCAGCTCGCTGTGCTCGACCTCGTCGTCGATGGCCGCCAGCACGCCGGCATTGCCCGCCGCCAGGCGGATGCGCACGCCGGGCACCGGGTTCGTCGTGCGGAAGTCCTTCACCGCGTCGATCACGCGCTGGATGGTCGTCGCCTTGTGGTCGGTGAGGTACAGGTGCACCGCCGTCATGCTGCAGTCCTTGCGCAGCGTGCCGCGCAAACGTGCGATCTCGGTGGAGAGCGCGGCGTAGTTGCCGGGGTCGCGCGGCACCACGCTCATCTTCGGGTTGCCTTCGTTGTAGCCCTCGTTGTAGAGCCGCAGCTGGCCGGCATAAGAAGCGGTGGACAGCACGCCCTGCACCGGCTGCAAGGCCCAGACGAAGCGGTCCTGGTAGAGGCCGACTTCGGTGTCGTCGCAGGAGGACGCTGCCTGTCCCGCTCGCTGAGCGCCTGGCTGCGTCTCGAACACCACGCTCAGCCAGTCCAGCCCGGTGTCGTAGTGCGTGGCGATGGCCACCGCATCGCGGTTGAAGCGGGCATCCTCGCGCAGCTCCGGCGCGCCCGGCTGCAGCGTGCCGACCACGCGGTCGCGGCTCTGCCACACCGCCGCGGCGAAGACCACGGCGGTGGCGGCCAGCACCAGCGCCGCGGGACGCGGCTCGGCCACCCGTGCCAGCGTGCGCAGCCAGCCGGAGCGCTGCTCACGCTTGCGCACCGCCTTCTCGGCATAAGCCGGCTTCACATCGAAGTACGAGGCTGCCACCGGCAGCATCACCAGGTTGGTGACGATCTTGTAGGCCACGCCCAGCGAGGCGGTGATGGCCAGTTCGCGCACCATCGGGATCGGGATCAGCAGCAAGGTGATGAAGGAGAGGAAGGCCGTCACCAGCGCCAGCGTGCCGGGAATCAGCAGGCCGGTGAAACTGTCGCGGCAGGCATCGAGCGTCGAGCGGCCATGCGAGATCTGCCGCACGATGAAATTGATCTGCTGCACGCCGTGCGAGACGCCGATCGCGAACACCAGGAACGGCACCAGCACCGCCAGCGGATCCAGCCCGAAGCCCAGCAGCCGCAGCGTGCCGAACTGCCAGACCAGCGAGGTCAGCGAGCAGACGATGGGCAGCAGCGTGAAGCGGATCGAGTGGCAGTACCAGTACACCGCCAGCGCGGTGAGCAGCAGCGCGATGGCGCAGAACTTCAGCACCGATTGCGCGCCATCGGCAATGTCGCCGATCTGCTTGGCGAAGCCGATGATCTGCACCTCGTAGTCGGCGTCCTCGAACTTCGCGCGCAGCTGGTCTTCGAGGATGCGGTTGTAGGCGATGTAGTCGAGCCTGGCGCCGTCCTTGTCGACCTCGATCAGCTCGGCGGTGATCATGGCGCTGCGCTCGTCGCGCGCCACCAGCGTGCCGACGAAGCCGCCCTGCGCCGTCGCGCGGCGGATGTTGCCGATGATCTCCGGCGTCAGCTGTTCGGGCGTGATGGTGCCGTCTATCAGCGGGTCGGCACGGAAGCCTTCTTCGGTGATCTCGTTGACGAAGCTGTTCGGCGTCCACAGCGATTGCACGCCCAGCCGCTCGACGCTGGGCAGAAAGGTCACGGCCTGGGTCAGCTCGTACAGGCGCTTCAGCGCGGCGGGGGTCCAGATGTCGCCGGCTTGGCCGTTCTTCTCCCGTACCCCTTTGTCGCGCACCTTCAGCACGATATTCAGCCGGTTGGCGCCCAGCAGGTCGCTGCGGTAGGCCTGGAAGGTCTGGATGTACTCGTGGCCGATCGGCATCTGCTTCTCGAAGCCGGCATCCATCTTCAGCTGCAGCGCGAACCAGGCCATCGCCGCGGTGAACAGCGCCAGCAGCAGCAGGATGGCGCGGCGGTGGCCGAAGGCGAAGGCCTCCAGCCCGTGCACAGCGCGCAGCAGCGCCGGCGCGGCGTCAGAAGTTGCGGGAGACATAGAAGCCGAAGAAGTCGCGGTCACCCAGCGGCTGGTGCGTCGGCGTCTTGCCGCCGAAGAACTTGGTCACATTGATGCCGGCCTGCCAGGTGGCGGGGTTCTGCACGAAGTTGACGTAGAAGTTCACCGCCTTGCCGCCTTCCAGCCAGTTGCCGAAGAAGTTCGGTGTCGAGCCCTTCAGCGCCTGCTGCACGAACATGCCGGGAATGACCTGCCAGCCGGGGATCAGCGAGCCGTCGTAGACCAGGCTGAAGTCGGCCATGAAGCCCATCGAAGTGGCGTCGCCGAAACCCTGGGTCACGCCGCTGCCGCTGGAGGGCAGCCACCACAGGCCGGCCACCGGCACCTGCTCGATGGCCACGCCGTTCACGCTGCGCGAGATCAGCTTGTCGGGGCTGATGCCGGGGTAGCGGATGGCGACGAATTCGCCCAGGAAGGTGCCGGTGTCGGCGCCCAGCAGCTTGAGGAAAGCACCGGCATTGCTCGGAATCAAGCTGTACAGCCCCGTCACGTGCAGCTGGTAGCGCTTGTTGTCGATCCAGCCCGGGCACTGCGTGCTCGGCGCCGCGGTGGGCGTGAAGTCACGCGCCGTGCCGCCGGTGCCGGCGTCGGCGCAGGCCGACAGCGCCACCGCGTCCTTCGGCCGGTAGGACACTTCGGCACCCAGCGCCCAATCCCCCACCGAGGTGTTGGCGCTGACGCCGTAGAGCTTGCGGTTCTCCAGGAAGGTCCACTGCGTCAGGCCCTTGGCGTTGACATAGTTCAGGTTGGGCGTCTTGTCGTGGTAGTTGATCGCGTAGAAGCCGAAATTGGTGTCCAGCGCATCCGACTTCCAGCGCAGCGAGAGGCCGAACTGGCCGCCGTCCTTCGGCGTCTTGTCGGCATCCAGGAAGGGCAGATCGCCGCGGCCCTTGTCGAAGATGTCGCCCTGCGACCAGTACGAACCGGCCGGCGGAAACTTGTAGCGGTTCCACTTGAACTGGTAGTAGCCCTCGACGCTGACGCCCGGCGCCAGCGAGCTGCTGACGCTGGCCATCGGCGCCGGCAGGAAGACCTCTTTCAGCTGCAAACCAGGGCTGGACAGGCGCACGATGTCGACGGCATTGGTGGCGTTGATGCCGCCCAGCGCGAACAGGCTCTCGCCCCAGCTGATGACCTGGTTGCCGATCTTGACCCGGCCGGTCTGTTCACCGGCGCTGAAGCTCTTGCTGACCCACAGGTCCACCAGATTGACGTCGTTGACGATCTCCTTCTTCGCATCGGGCAGCAGCGGCGTGCTGCGCGTGTCGTCGGCCTTGAAGTCCTTCAGCCAGTTGGCGCGGGCCATGAACTTCAGCCCCTGCGAAGGCATGCTCAGCAGCAGCTCGTGGCTGCCTTTGAGGTAGGCGGTGAAGAAGTCGCCCTTGTTGTAGTTCAGGTTGCCGTCGTCGGCGCCGGACCAGGTCAGCGGGTTGACCTGGTCTTCGCTGCACTGTGCAGTCGGCGCGCCCAGCAGGCCGCAGCTCTGCTGCTGCAGACGCTTGCCGGCGCCGACGGTGATGGTCGAATCGAAGGATCCCTTGATAGCCTCGGTCTCGAAGGTGAACGCGGCGGCGTTCCCGGCGCAGGCGGCCCAGCCGGCGCAGGCCGCGGCCACCGCGCCCGCGATGCGGTGCAGTTGATTCATCGTGATTCCCCTCGGTGGTGTCAGCGTCCGTGCTTCAGCGTTCGCTGATCGAGCGCAGGTTCTCGGCGGTGTAGAAGTTGGGCGTCAGGCGCGCATTGCCGCCGGGCTCGGTGATCCAGCGCACGTCGGCACCGGTGCCGGCCGCATGCTCGTCGAAGACATAGCGGCCTTCGAGCAGGTTGTACTGGGCAAAGGCCGAGACATCGCAGGTTCCCGTCTCGTAGACCGGAATCGAATAACCCTCGCGCACTTTCCACAGCTTGCCCTGGCCGTCGTAGTCGTCGGCGACCAGCGGATTCCAGCTGTCCTCGTCGAGGTAGAAGGTGCGCTTGGGCGCCAGATGGCGCATGCCGGCTTTCACCGTGGCCTCCACCACCCACACGCGATGCAGTTCATAGCGTCGATGTGACGCGGCCAGGAAGTCCTTGCCGGCCACTTCGTCGAACTTGGCACTGAAGTCGTAGGCGCCGAACGCGTTGTACGGCACGATCATGTCCTTCTTGCCCACCAGCTTCCAGTCGAAGCGGTCCATCAGGCCGTTGAAGACATAGGGCTCGTCCAGCGTGTACTGGTTCTCGAAGCCGATCTGAGGTGCGTCGTAGGCATAGGTGGGCATGCGGCGCACGCGGCGCTGGCCCGGAAAGTAGTACTGCGTCTCGGTCGGCAGCTCGGTGTAGATGGTGATCGCCAGCGCCTGGCCGGCCAGCGCGGCCGGCGCGTTGTAGCCGAAGTAGACGTAGTTCTCCACCTGCGGCAGCTTGCTGAACAGCTGCGAGCCCTTGGCGCCCCAAGGGAAGTAGTTGGTCTGCTCGGAGAAGGCCTTGATCCACTCGTCGCTGCCCTTGCGCGGCGAGGCGGCGGTGATGACGTTCTTGTAGTCCACCGCCAGGCCGCGGTAGCGCATCTTGGCGTTCCACATCGCCTGTGCGCCGTTCTCCGGCAGCGGGAACGGAAAGCCCGGCAGCACGGCCTCCTGCAGCGCCCAGCCGTTGTCCTTGAGCTTGGCCGTGGCGAGGTTCTTCTTCGTGTTCTCGGCGACGAAATCCGGCACGCCGCAGCTGCGGTGCGTGGGGTACACCGCCATCTTGTAGCCCTTGGTCTGTTTGACCAGCGCCAGCTGGCCCGGCGACAGCTTGTCGGCGTACTTGTCGACGTTGGACGCATCGATGGTGTACAGCGGCGCCTCGGCCTTGTGCTTCCAGTGGTCCAGGCGCTTCTTGCCCCAGGCCCAGCCGGCCGTCGGCGCTTCAGTGCCGGCGTAGGCCGGGATGCTGCCGTCCTTGCTGGCCGCGGCCTCGCCGCCGGCCGGCGTCAAGTCCTTGCCCAAGCGGGAGGCATCACGCCCCTGCGCGGCGCAGGCGCCGGACACCGCCAGCGCAAGGGCCGCAAGCAGCACGCGGCTGGCGGGAACCCTGGAAATCGACATCGTGCACTCCTCGTCCTGAAGGGCGGCAACGCCGCTGCGTTTGCCGTGGACGAGAAGGTAAGTGCTGACGGTGCGGGTGCGTTATCGCCATCCCGCAAGCCTGCGCCGAGGGTAAACCCCAGGCTCGATCATTGACCCAGGCGACGCAGGGATGGCATGGCTGTCCCGCATTGACGCGGGCCTTCGCGGCACGTAACTTGCGCGTGCCCGTCACCTCGTTGAACTCGCCAACCCTTGCTGCGGCGCAACCCCCGATGTCCATGCCTGCCCACTCGCCCTCACCGATGCACGACGCTTCGCAGACCGCCTGGCTTCATGTGCTGGAGACCGACGATCTGGATGAACATGCCGGGGCGCAACCGAACTGGTCGCTGCACTACGACCAGATTTCTCACGGCAGCTTCGCCGGCAAGCTGACCCATGTGCAGCTGCCGGACCTGCGCGTGGTGCTGGAGTCGTCCACCTGCGCGCTGCGCCAGCGCGGCCACATCGGCCAGCGCCAGTACGGCTTTGCGATGGCGCTGGATCAACCGGGGGACGCGTACTTCAACGGTCAGCGCCTGGACAGCGAATCGATGATGATCGGCCGCAGCGAGGACCTCGACCTGTCCAGCCCGGCCGACTTCAGCATGGTGGCCGTGGTGGTCGACCATGCCTTGCTGAACTCGCTCTGGGAGCGCATGTACCAGAAGCCGCTGACGGCCTGGCTCGATCACCAGCTCGTCGTGAAGATGCGCCCGGAAGTCGCCCAGGCGCTGCGGGCCGCGCACCTGGACCTGCTGTCCCGCATCACCGCCTCCCCCCAGGTGCTGGCCGACGCGGGCGCCGTGCGGCAGATGCGCGATGCGATCCTGATCGAATGGATAGCGGCCATACCGGCCAAGGTGGACATCTCCGGCCTGAAGAGCAGCACCGCACGCAAACGGGTCGTCGACCGGGCCTGCGAGGCCATGCTGTCGCAGCCCGACCAGCCGCCGACGATCCTGCAGGTCTGCAGCCACATCGGTGCCAGCCCGCGCAAGCTGGAGTACTGCTTTCGCGATGTGCTGGGCATCAGCCCGGTGAAGTACCTGCGCGCCGTGCGGCTGAACGGCGTGCGGCGCGGCCTCAAGCGCAGCGCCGGATCGGGTGTCTGCGTGCAGGACATGGCCGCCCACTGGGGCTTCTGGCACCTGGGCGACTTCTCGGCCGACTACAAGCGCCAGTTCGGTGAACTGCCGTCGGAGACGCTGCGCCGGGCGCGGGATGAGCAGTCAGCCCCTACGGGGTCCGCGTCCCCCTTCCTGCCGGGCCGCGCTTGAAGCCGCCTCCGACGCGAAACCGCTGCGCGTGGCGCTCATCACTCATGCCACTCATCAGCATGATGTTCAGCCCGCTGACGCACGCGTTCTCCAAATAGGTGTCTTGCATGAAGTCGGGAATCTCGTTCATCCGATAGTTCAGGTGAGGCAGTCCGAACCAGTGCCCTATCTCGTGCAACAAGACTGCCAGACCAGACAGGGGAGGATCGTTGCCGGGCCCAACAACCGCGTCCTTGTCACCATGGACATTGACGAAGGTGTAGCGTGTCTTATCGAAGGTCAGCTCAACAGAGTTGTCCGGCTTGCCGCAGCCGAGAAATGCATCTGATGGTCCACACGAAGTGGGACCCGCCATCAACTTCAATTGCAGTTTTGCCGTGCTTGCGGCAAACGCACCCTTGTCGCCACCGCACAGTACCGCTTGCACGCGTTGCAATACGTCGGTCTCCCCCGGCGCGGCCCTCGGCGCGCTGCACACCTTGCGCAAGCTGACATCGCCTGCATCCACAAGCTCCATCAATGCAATCTCAGTGGGCTTGTTGAGTTCACTGCGCGACTTGGGTGCCATGCCATACGATTGCGGCATCACTGTCGCATGAAGGGAATTCGCCTTCCCCTTGAACGGGTACTGTGCAGGTGTCAGTGAGGGCGTCTCACGGATCCACTTGCTGACCCGCGGATCGAGCCAGACCTGCCCATCGACGGTCAGCACGGACAGGTAGTCGTCAGAGCAGGTAGCACAGACGGCCTTCCAGCCAGAGATCGCGACGATCAGGCTCCAGCGGATGTTGCTCATGCATTGAGCGTCACACGATGAGCCCAGTTCACTGGCGACCGTGATCTCCGCCGATCGACGGGTCAGGAACTCAGAGGTCTTGGGAGCGGGCACCGTCCCGCCGGAGATGAGGTGTTTCATCTGCTCGGCCGTCATGCCCATGCTCCGGGCTTGCATCGCAAGCGCCTCAGGCGGTGCCGTGACCAGCATTTGCTGCATCGCCGCGGGCAACTGCTTGAACGACTCGGCAAACATCGTCTGCGTCATTTGTTGACGGGCGGCATCGGAAAGCTGCAAGTGCGGCGGAAGCTCGTTCTTGTCCGATGCCCGCTGGACCTTTTCCTCGACGGCCGCCGGACACCTCATTTGCCGCTCAAGACCCTTGACATACCGCTGCGCGCCCTGGTTCTGGGCTCGAGGATCTGCAAAGGCACCCACGGTCCAGCACAGGAGTGCCAGCAACAGCAGGCATGGCCTGATGTGATTCATCGTCGTGATAGTCATTTGTATCCTCCCCTCAATCGATTGCCGTCACGGCGGTGGCCCGTTCGGCCTGAACTCCATAACCCGGCAGAAAACGATACCAAGCAAGATGAATCCGATCATGAAACCATTAAACTGAATCGCCAGCGCCATTTCCAGTCGCTTCTGGAACGGATCGATGAATCCATTGGCCATCATTTCGAGGGTCTGCGCAAACACCAGGTAGGTTCCGTAGTAGACGGCAGCACAGCTGCACAGCACCCCCATCAGCGACACCGCGTCGAAGTGACCCCAGCGGGCATTCCAGGATCGCCCATTGATCGCGACAGCGAGCGCGCCCGCCACGAGCGATGTGTTGAGCCCCGCCATGAACTTCACAAGTTCGTTCAGTTGGGCAACGATCGCTTCTGCCTGTTTGGTGTCATCCAGCTTCTTCGTTCCGGAGAAGCTTCCTTCGGGTCCCGCCATTGACGCCCAGTAGAGGCTGCCGACGATGGCCAGGAAGATGACCCAGTATGGAACGCGATGTCGCCAGGGTCTGTCTCCCGTCATGGCTTCACGCACCGAATCACCACTGTCGCACCGGCCTGCACCACCACCGGACCCTCCCAGCTGCAAGCCTTGTCCTTCGTCAATGGCTCCACGGTGATCTTCCCCGGGGCCAGGAGGAGCACGACAGGGGCGGCGTGCTCTTCCCGCGTCGTTCGCTTGCTTTCACTCTCCTCTGCCGACAATTTGATGCGCTCGCCATTGCCTTTGATGTCGACGGTGCCAAGCTTGCGCAGCGCCGGCCGGGAGAACCCGGAAGCGCCGAGTGCGGAGCGCAACGCAGCCGCGATGGTTCTCGGCGTCGAGGAAGCATCCAGTTCCCGGTCGAGGTAGTCCTTCACGGCAGCTTCACTTGCCGACTCCAGCTTCTCAGGGGTGTTCTTCGGATCGGCGGCGGTTGCGACGGCGGCGTCGCAGAAGTCGATCAACAAGCGCTCCTTTGCCGGCTCAAGCAACCGTGTCTTGTTGCTTGCCTCCCAGGCAGAGATCGCGCGCTTCGCGGACGGAAACCGTTGGGCAGCGGCGGACGAATCGCAACTGGCGCCTTCCGTTCGAGTGTGGACGAGCGCCATGCCAACCACCACCAGCAAAAGACGACTCGCGGTCCCGTATCGCATTGAAGGCTCCTCCCGACTGTCATCAGACGCCGTGGACCACCCGAGAAGATGCACCCGCGGGCAGTTGTTTCCGGCAAGTCTCCACGAACGCGCGGGCAACCGCAAGGCCGGTTTGCCGACAGCATCGCCACCGGGCGCTTGATCTGAAATCGGTGGCCGTCAGCTCGGTCGGCGCCGCTGTTCCTGGACCCTGCACCTCGACGGGATCCTCGGCGACTCAATGGCAAGGCATCGAAGTCCTCAGCCGGATGTCATCAAGACTGATGACGGATCAGCTTCATCGCCGCGCCGCCGCGACCTGGCCAGGCTCCTCCGCTCGCGGCGGCAATCGCTTCACCGACCAGCCCGCCCAGCCAAAACGCCGCTGCGCCACGCCCCACAGCCCGCGCGGCGCATACAGGCTGACGGCCATGGCCACCGCGCCCATCGCGATGAGGTACCAGCCGCCGGACAGGCCCAGCCAGGTGCTCAGCAGCTCGCGCAGCGCGAACCACACCAGCACGCCGATGACCGGGCCTTCCAGCGTGCCGATGCCGCCGATCAGCGTGGCGAACATCATCATCACCACCCAGTTGATGTCGAAGGCCGAATCGGGCGAGACGAACATCGAGCCCATGAAGTAGGCCGCACCAGCGATGCCGCAGCCAAAGCCCGAGGCCACCAGCGCCGGGAAGCGCACCCACCAGATGTCCACGCCGATGCTGCCGGCGGCCAGTTCGTTGTCGCGCACCGTCAGCATCGCCAGGCCCAGGCGCGAGCGCATCAGCGCGTAGACGCCGATCAGCGCTCCGGCGCCGATGGCGCAGGCGATCCAGAATGACAGCGCCTGGAAGGCTTCGACATCGCCGACCTTGGAGATGTCCAGCGGCCGGCCGGCGGTGGAGCCCAGCGCCGGCATCTTCGACACCACCAGGGTGGCGATCTCGGCGAAGACCCACAAGCCAATCGAGAAGTACGCCTCGCGCAGGCGAAACAGCGCGGGCGCCAGCAGCGCCGCCGCCGCGGCGCCGGCGACGCCGGACAAGGGCAGCAGCCAGTAAGGCGGCAGGCCCAGGCGCTGCGTCGCTTCGAACAAGGTGTAGGCGCCGATGCCGACGAAGATCTGGTGGCCCAGCGACAGCAGGCCTGTGTAGCCCGCCATCAGGTTCCACATCTGCGCCATGCAGATGCCCAGCAGCACTTCGGCCACCAGGCGCAGCGTGCCGCCATCGGCAAAGCGTGGCGTGAACACGGCGGCGAGCAGGCAGGCCGCTGCGGCCAACCAGGGCATGACACGGGGCATGACACGGGGCATCGTCTTCACTTGCGCGCCCCCGCCAGACCTTGCGGCCGGAACATCAGGATCAGCACGAAGAGCAGGTGCGCATACAGCGAGCCGGCGTTGGAATCGAACTTCTGGCCGACGAGCTGCGCAATGCCCAGCGCCACGCCGCCGGCCAGCGCGCCCCAGAACGAGCCGAGGCCGCCGATGATCACCACCTCGAAGGCGATGAGCATGCGCTCGACGCCCGAGAACGGCGTGAACGAGCTGCGCTGCGCCAGCAGGAAGCCGGCGCCGGCCGCGAAGGCCAGCGACAAGCCCATCACGCGGTTGAACACCCGCTGCGGCGCCACGCCCATCAGGCGCGCCACTTCCGGCGCATCGGCCGTGGCGCGCACGATGCGGCCGAACTCGGTGCGGCGCAGCAGCCACTGCAGGCCGCCGAACAGCAGCAGCGCCAGCCCCAGCACCAGCAGCGGGTACAGGCCCAGCCGCAGGCCGAACACATCGATGCCGGCACGGGTCAAGGCGCCGCCATCGACAGCGCGTGAATCGGCCCCGAACAGCGCCACCATGCCGTTGCGCAGGATCACCGACAGGCCGAAGCTCAGCATCAGCGGCGTCAGCGGATCACCGCTCTTCAGCGCCGGGTTCACCACGCCGGCCTGCAGCAGCCAGCCAGCCCAGTAGCCCAGCACCACCACCGGCACCAGCATGACCCACGGCGGCAGTTGCGGCATCGAGCCGACAAGAAAGAAGCCGGCATAGGCGCCGAGCACGATGAACTCGCCATGCGCGAGATTCACCACCCGCATCACGCCGAACACCAGCGCCAGGCCCAGGCCGAACAGGCCGTACAGGCCGCCGAGCAGCGCGCCGTTGACCACCGTGGAGATCCAGTCCAAGTCTATTCTCCGAAATACGCGGCAGCGACCTGCGCGTGGGAAACACCGGCACTGGGGCCTTGCAGCGTCACGCGGCCCTTCAGCAGGCACAGCATGCGGTCGGACACGGCGCAGGCGCGCGCCACGTCCTGCTCCACCAGCACGATGGCCAGGCCCTCGGCGCGGATGCGTGCGAACGCGCGGTAGATTTCCTCGATCACCAGCGGCGCCAGGCCCAGCGACAGCTCATCGCACAGCAGCAGCCGCGGGTTGCCCATCAGCGCGCGGCCGACCGCCACCATCTGCTGCTGGCCACCGGACAGCTGCAGCGCATTGCGGTGGCGCAGCTCGCGCAGCATCGGGAACAGCGCGTACACGGCCTGCAGCGTCCAGGGCCCACCGCGGCGGGTGAGCGTGCCCATCAGCAGGTTCTCTTCGACCGACAGCGAGGCGAACAGCAAGCGCCCTTCCGGCACCATCGCGATGCCCAGCGCAGCGATGCGTTCTGCCGGCAGGCCGGCGATCGATGTGCCGTCGAAGCGCAGCTGCCCTGCCCTGGCGCACATCAAGCCGGTGACGGTGCGCAGCAGCGTGCTCTTGCCTGCGCCATTGGCGCCGATCAGCGCCAGCACCTCGCCGGTGTCGACGCCGAGCGACACGCCGTAGACGGCCTGCAGGTCGCCGTGGAAGACATCCACCGATGTCAGTTCAAGCAGCGGCATCGGCGGGAATCCCCATGTAGATCTCGCGCACGACGGCGCTGTCCATCACTGCCTGGGGCGCGTCCTCCAGCAGCTTGCGGCCGAAATGCAGCACCATCACACGCTCGGCCACGGCCTTCAGCGCGTGCACGATGTGCTCGATCCAGATCACCGCATAGGCCCGCTTGAGTTCGTGCACCAGCGCCACCATGGCCTGCACCTCGCGTTCGGTGAGGCCACCGGCCACTTCGTCCAGCAGCAGCAGCTGCGGCGCCGCGGCAATGCCCTTGGCCACCTCCAGCCGCTTGCGGTCCAGCAGCGGCAGCGTGCCGGCCTGACGCTCAGCCTGAGCGTCCAGGCCGCAGCGGCGCAAGGCCTGCAGCGCGGACTCGGCCGCCGCGTCACCGCGTTGGCCGGCGCCGAAGCTGGCCGCCGCCAGCACGTTCTCGTAGACGCTCAGGTGTGCGAAGGGCTGCGGCACCTGGAAGGCCCGTGCGATGCCCAGCCGCGCACGGCGGTGCGCCGGCAGGCCCACCAGTTCGCGGCCGGCCAGCCGGATGCTGCCGGCGTCCGGCGCCACCGTGCCGGTGAGCAGGTGGAACAGCGAGCTCTTGCCCGCGCCGTTGGGGCCGATGACGCCCAGGCATTCGCCGCTGGCCAAGTCGAGCTCAACCTGGTCGGCAACGATCACTTCGCCATAGGCCTTGCACAGGCCCCGTACTGCCAGCACCACGCGCGACTCCTACTTCAGCTGGGATAGCAGCTTCAGCTCACCCGTCAGCGGAATCTGCTTCGCGCTGGGGTTGCTGACGACCTGCAGCTCGAAGGGATGCCTGGCACCGTCCGCCGTGCGCCGCCATTGCCCGCCGGCCAGCGCGGTCTGCGCCACGCTCTTGATCGGACTGCCCTTGAAGTCGACCTTGCCGACGATGGTGTCCAGCGTCATCTCGCGGATCGCGTCGCGCACCGACTTCCTGTCGAAGGGATCGGCGGCCCGCTTCAACGCGCCCAGGCCGACTTCCCACAGTGCGTGCGCGTAGCCCAGCGGCTGGGTCCACTGGTTGCCGGTGGACTTCTCCCAATCGGCGGCGAACTCGGCCGCGGTCTGTCCGGTGAGCGAAGACTTGAACGGGAAGGTTGGCGTCCACCAGACCTCGGTAGACATGCCGTTGCCAGCCGCACCCAGCGCCTTCAGCGCGCTGGGAAACAGGAAGGCCGCGGCCACCGTGCAGGCTTCCGGCCGGTAACCGGCCTGCTGGGCCTGCTTCCAGAAGGTGGCGAAGTGGCTCTCGTACATGAAGCCGGAGACGATCTGCAGGCCAGCGTTCTTGAAGCTGCCCACGGGGTTGCTGAAGTCGTCGGTGGCGATCTTGAAGAAGCCGCCGCTCGTCTCCTTGTAGCCGCCACTGCGCAAGGCCGGTGGCATGCCGCGCAGCGGGTCGGCAAAGGCCTGGCCCGGCGGGTTGTCGATGTACAGCGTGCCCACGGCCTTGTTGGTCTTCACGCCGTCCCACAGCGCGACGAAGTTCTTCACCACATCGTCGGCGCCCCAGAAGAAGTGGTACGAAAACGGGAAGCCCTTGCTGATCGACCCATTGCGCGGAAACAGGAAGGCCTGCCACGGCGACATGGTGCTGATCATCGGGATGCCGTGCACATCGCAGAGCTGGCCGGCCGGCGTGGTGGCATCGCCGTCCTGCACCAGCATCAGGTCGACCTTGTCGCGCAGCACCAGGTCGTTGGCGACCTGGATCGAGCGGTTCGGGTCGGACTGGTTGTCCTTCAGCACGATCTCCACCGGCACGCGCTTGCCGCCGAGCTCCAGCCCGTTCTTCAGCAGCTCGCGGATCTTCGCCAGGTGCCACTCGTCGGCGACGCCGAAGGGCGCCCGCGGGCCGGACAGCACGGTGATGTAGCCGATCTTCAGCGGCCGCTGCTGGGCAATCGCGAAGTGCGGCAGCGCGGCCGCGGCGCCGGCAGCACCGGCCAGCGCCAGCATGCGGCGCCGCTGGCCGTCGGCCACCACGCCGTCGTTTGCTTGAGTGGATTCAGTCATCGGGGTCTCCAGGTCATGTCATGGCCGAAGCCGCCGCCGGCGAGAGCCCGGCGAACTTCAGGAAGGTGCGCGCGATCTCCGCGCGGTCGAGCTCATCGGTGATGAACACCAGCTGCGTGCGGCGCCCGGCCGTCGGCCAGGCCGCCAGGCGTTGCGGCGGGTGGAACACATGCTGGACACCGTGCACCACCAGCGGCTCGTCGGGGCGCTCGTGGGTCCACACCAGGCCTTTCACGCGCAACAGCTGGTCGCCGCGCATCGCCGCCATCAGCGCCAGCCACTGCGTGAACGCGGCCTCTGCCACCGGAGCGTCGACAACGAAACAATGCGCGCGGATGTGATCGTCGTGGCGGTTGAGGTCGTGGGGGTGCGAGTGCGCGTGATGCGCATGATGCGCGTGATGCGCGTGATGCGCGTGGTGCCCATCGTGGCTCGCGCCGACCTCGTCATCGAAGGCCAGGCGCAGATCGGCGGCTGCGCCGGCTTGTTCGCAGGCCAGCAGCACCTCCGGCGCCAGCTCGCCATCGACGACGTTCAGCTGTGCCGCACCCGGGTTGATCGCCTGCAGGCGCTCCAGCAGCACGGCGACCTGGGCCGGCACCGCGATGTCGGTCTTGGTCAGCAGCAGCACGTCGGCCATCGCGGCCTGCTTCAGCGCTTCACGGTGGCGGTCCAGCGAGGCCGCGCCGTTGACCGCATCGACGGTCGTGACCACGCCGGCCAGCCGGAAGGCACGCGTGATGCCGGGCTCGACCATCAGCGTGTGCAGCACGGGCGCCGGGTCGGCCAGGCCGGTGGTCTCGACGATGACGCGGCTGAAGCGGATCTCGCCGCGGGCGCGGCGGGATTCCAGCCCGCCCAGGGTCTCGATCAGGTCACCGCGCACGGTGCAGCACAGGCAGCCACTGTTGAGCACACGCAGGTTCTCGCTGACGTGGTCCACCAGCAGATGGTCCAGGCCGATCTCGCCGAACTCGTTGATGATCACCGCCGTGTCGCTCAAACCCGGGTGCTGCAGCAGGCGGTTCAGCAGCGTGGTCTTGCCGCTGCCGAGAAAGCCGGTCAGCAGCGTCAAGGGTAGCCGCTCATCTTCCGTGCTATTCATGCAAGCGCCTCAGTCACCGCCCCAGTCACCTCATGCACGACGCGGCCCTCGAACCAGGTCGACAGCACTGTCGTGCCGGCCAGCTGCTCGGCCGGCACCTCGAACAGGTGGCGGTCCAGCACCACCAGATCGGCCGATTTGCCGACTTCCAGCGAGCCGGTGGTGTCAGCCAGCCGCATCGCCTGGGCGCTGTTGATCGTGTAGGCCCGCAGCACCTCGGCCAGGCCCAGGGCCTGCTCGGGCCATAACGCACCGTCGACGCGGCCTGTCGGGTCGCGCCGGGTCACCATGCCCTGGATGCCGGGCCAGGGGCTGGGGTCGGGCACCACCGGCCAGTCGGAGCCACCGGCGATCAGCGCGCCGGATTCCTGCAGGTCGCGGATCGGCCAGAAGCGGTCGACGCGTTCCTTGGGCACCGTGCTGCGGATCGCATCGACGATGACACCGGGAAACCACAGCGTCGGCGAGAGGTCGGCCACCACGTTGAGCTCGGCAAAGCGTGGCACTTCGGCCGGGTCGACGAAGCTGGCGTGGGCAATGTGGTGCGCGAGGCCCGGGCCGTTGAAGCTGCGCAGCACGTCCACCGCATCCAGCGCGATGCGCACCGCGGCATCGCCGGCGCAATGGATCTTGACCGACATGCCGCGCTTTTCGCAGTCGGACAGCACGCGGGCCAGCTGCGGCACGCTGAGCGTGGCACCACCGCGGAAGCAGCAGCCATGCACCGCATCGGGCAGGTAGGGCTCCAGCATCGCGGCAGTGCGCGAGGTGGGCACGCCATCGAGAAAGATCTTGCCGGCGTCGGGGCGGAAATGGCGGCTGCGATAGGTATCGCGCAGCGCCAGCAGTTCTTCGCCGTATTCGCCGGGCGCCAAGGGTGCGTCGGTCACCGGCAGCGAACCGACGATCCAGGCGCTCAGGCGGCCGGAATCCTCCAGCGCCTTCACGGCACGCAGCACCGCACGCGTGGTCAGCGCTTCCTGCGCGCCGATCACGCCGCAGGCATTCATGCGCCGCACGGCATGGGCCGCGGCCTCGACATCGAGCTGGGGCGCCGCATCGAGCGCGCGCGCCACGGCCGCCTCGACCAGGCTGGAGGCCGATTCGAGCAGCAGGCCGGTGGCTTCGCCGCCGAGCGGGTCGCGCACGATCTCGCCGTTGACCGGGTTCGGCGTGTCGGCGCCGATGCCCGCCAGGCGCAGCGCGGCGCTGCTGACGAAACGGTTGTGGTGTGAGTCGTCGCGCAGCATCACCGGCCGCCCGCCAGCTGCCCGGTCCAGGCGCAGCCGGGCTTCGTGCGTGAGTTCACCGATCAGGCCCGAGCCCCAGATGCCGCCGACCAGCCATTCGCCGGGGGCCTTCTTCGCGGCCGCCACGCTGACCTGATCGATGATCTGGTCGAGTGTGAGCATGGGCGGGAAGAACAGTTCGTAGAGCTCGGCGCGGCCGGCCCAGACGAAGTGGTTGTGCACGTCCAGCAGGCCGGGCATCACCATGCGGCCGGGCAGCGCGATCTCGCGCGCACCCGGCGCCGCGCTGCGCGCCTCGGCCAGCGTGCCCACCGCAGCGAGGCGACCCTCCCGAATGGCCAGGGCCTCGGCCCAGGGCCGCGCGGCGTTCATCGTGTAGATCGCCGGATGGCGCAGGATCAGGGCGGTGGTGGACGCAGGTGTGCTCATGAAGGCATGTGTGTGAGAGACGGGGTCAATCGACCGAGAAGCCGGAGGCCTTGATCACCGGACCCCAGACGGCGGCGTCGTCGCGGGCCAGTTGCACCAGTTCCTCCGGCGTGCTGGCGCGCGGCGTGAAGGCCAGTGCGCCCAGGCGCTCGCGCACATCGGGCAGCTGCAGCACGCGGCGCAGCGCGGTGTTCCAGGTGGTGACGGCCGCGGCGCTGGTGCCGGCCGGCGCATACAGGCCGAAGAAGCCGCGTGCAATGACCTGCTTGACGCCGAGCTCGGCGAAGGTCGGCACATCGGGCAGCACCGCCGCGCGCTGGGCACCGGTGACGGCCAGGATGCGCAGCTTGCCGGCCTTGTGCATCTCCAGCATGTCGGTCAGCGTGTTAACGCCTGCCGTCGGCTGGCCACCGACCAGCGCCGTCACCAGCGCCGCGCCGCCCTGGAACGGCACATGCAGCAGATCGACGCCGATGTCGCGCCCGACCATCAGGCCGACGAAGTGCAGCGGGCTGCCCGCGGCGGGCGAGCCGAAGTCGGCGCGCTTGGGGTTGTCGCGCACCAGCTTCAGGAATTCAGCGAAAGTCTTGGGCCCGACCTCGGCACTGGTGGCCAGCGCGAACGGGAACTCCGCGACCATCGACACCGGCACCAGGTCGGCCACCTCGTAGCCCAGCTTCTTGAACACGAAGGGGTTGGTGGTGGCCAGGGAATCCGGCGCCAGCATCACCACCGAGCCATCGGTGGGCAAGGTCTTCAGCGCCGCGGCCAGGATGCGGCCGCCGGCACCCGGCCGGTTCTCGACCACCACCGGGCGCTTCAAGTCCTCGCGCAGTTTGTCGCCCAGCACCCGCGCGATGGTGTCGGCCGAGCCGCCGGCCGGAAAGCCGACGACGATGCGCGCCGGCACATCACTGGCCTGGGCGAACACGGCGTCGACCCCCAGTGCAAGACACAGCGCCAGCAGCGAACGGACGGATCGGATCATGCGAGGTCTCCTCGGCCGGGATGCCGCGGAAGCGGACATGCCCGCAGTCCATCCACAAGACCATGACCCGAGCCTAGTGATGCGCCACAACAGCCGTTATCGGATTTCCGCAAACTTGCAAGGCGAACACCGATTCGCGGGCTGCACCGGTTTTCAAGCCCACCGCCGAGGCGTAGCCTTGCGCTCCCATGGACTGGACACTTCCCTACCCGACGCAACGTGCACCGGTGCTGGCGCGCAATGTCGTTGCGACATCTCAGCCGCTGGCCGCGCAGGCCGGCATGGCCATGCTGCAGGCCGGCGGCAATGCCATCGATGCCGCGCTGGCCACGGCGATCACGCTGACCGTCGTCGAGCCGATCATGAACGGCATTGGCGGCGATCTCTACGCGCTGGTCTGGGACGGCCGGCAACTGCATGGCCTGGATGCCACCGGCGCGGCACCGCTGGCCTGGTTGCCGCAGCGCTTTGCGGGCCGGCGCGAGATGCCGCGCAGCGGCTGGGATTCGGTCACCGTGCCCGGCCAGGTGTCGGGCTGGAAGGCGCTGTCCGATCGTTTCGGTGCGCTGCCGTTTGCACGCCTGTTCGAGCCCGCGATCCGCTATGCCGACGAAGGTTTCCCGGTCTCGCCGGTGATTGCATCGGCCTGGCCGCAACTGGCCGCGCTGGTGGCCGATCAACCGGGTTTCGCCGAGGCCTTCTTGCCCGCGGGCCGTGCGCCCCGAGCCGGCGAGTGCTGGCGCTTCGCCGACCAGGCGCGCACGCTGGCCGAGATCGCCGAGACCGGGGGGGAATCCTTCTACCGCGGTGCCTTGGCGCGGCGCATCGTCGATGGCGCGCGTGCACAAGGCGGTGCCTTGACCGAAGACGATCTGGCGCGCCAGCAGGCGCAGTGGCTGAGCCCGCTGTCGCAGCGCTACGGCGACTTCCATCTGCACGAGATCCCGCCCAATGGCCAGGGCATCGCGGCGCAGATGGCGCTGGGCATGTTGCGGCACTTCGATCTGCGGGCCAGCGGGCTGGACAGCGCCGCGACGCTGCACCTGCAGATCGAAGCGATGAAACTCGCTTTCGCCGACCTGCACGCGCATGTGGCCGATCCACGCAGCATGCGCGTCTCGGCCGACGAGCTGCTGCACCCGGACTACCTGGCCGAACGCGCACGCGGCATCGACGCCCGGCACGCATCGCCGGCCCGCGCCGGCGCGCCGCGCCAGGGGGGCACGGTGTACCTGGCCGCGGCCGATGCAGCCGGGCGCATGGTCTCGCTGATCCAGTCGAACTACTACGCCTTTGGCTCCGGTGTCGTCGTGCCGGGCACCGGCATCGCACTGCACAACCGGGGCTGGAACTTCAGCCTCGAACCCGGCCATCCGAATGAGGTCGGCCCCGGCAAGAAACCGCTGCACACCATCATTCCCGGCTTCGCCACCGATGCCGCTGGCGCACCGCACATGGCCTTCGGTGTGATGGGCGGCTTCATGCAGGCCCAGGGCCATGTGCAGATGATGTGCCGGCTGGCCGACTTTGCGCAGAACCCGCAGGCGATGATCGATGCGCCGCGTTTCATGGTGTCGCCGCTGGATGGCACGGTCAAGCTCGAAGCGCACATGCCCGGCGGCGTGGCCGAGGGCCTGCGTGCGCGCGGCCATCGTGTCGACGTGCTGGCCACCGGCCATCTGGATTTCGGCGCCGCGCAGATCGTGGCCTGTGCCGGCGATCACCATGTCGCGGCCTCCGACGGCCGGCGCGATGGCCTGGCGTTGGGCTGCTGAGCGCATGCCATGACCCCCGACGGACTGCTGCTCGATCTCTATGCCAGCGCGGCCGAGCCGACGCGCTGGTCCAGCACGCTGGATCGCCTGTGCGCCGAAACGGGTGCGTACTCCGCGGTGGTGCAGGCCTTCAGCTTCGACGGGGCGCGGGCGCAGATCCATTGGTCCGCCCAGGACTCGCAGACGCGCAAACGCCATGCGCTGTCCAGCGCCGGCATCTCCGACAGCGGCAATCCGCGGCTGGACCCGCAGCGCGCGCTGCGCGGTCTGAACCGCATTGCCGGCGACGACGAATTGTTCGATCCCGGCGACATCGCCCGGCCGCGGCTGCAGCAGCAGCTGGCCACGCTGGGCCTGGGCCAGTTCATCGGCAGCTTGCAGGAGGTCAGCCGCGGCCACTACCTCGGGCTGGCGCTGCACCGCGCGGTGGAGGACCGGCGCGTCTTCTCGGCACCGCAGATCGAGCGCGTGGCCAGCCTGGCGCCGCACATCGGCCAGGCCTTCGTGCTGGCCGACAGGCTGCAGACGCGGCGCGTGCTGGACGAGCGCCTGCGCCAGCACTTCGACCAGCTGCGCTGCGCCTTGATCGTCTGCGACGCCGGAGGCCACGCGCAGTGGTTCAACCGCAGCGCCGAAGCACTGTTGTGCGAGCCCGGCTCGCTGCACCTCAGCCCAGCCGGCTTGCGGGCGCGCACGCATGCCGAGACCGAGGCCTTCCTGCGTGAAGTCGCCGCGGCAGCCGTCGACCGTGAAGGCCGCGTGCACTACCTCAATGTCGGGCGTGGCGCCGCCGCGCTGCATGTGGCGGCGCAGGCCGTCAACCTGGCCACGCCGCATTGCGTGGGCGAACCGACGGTGATGCTGGTCATCACGCCAGTCAGTGCCATCGGCGAGATCCCCGCCGCGGCGCTGGCCAAGCTGTTCGGCCTGACCCAGGCTGAGGCCCGCCTGGTCGGCGCGATGGTCACCGGCAGCACGGTGGAACAGTACGCGCAGCATCGCGGCATCTCGGTGGGCACGGCCCGCGGCCAGCTCAAGCAGGTGCAATCCAAGACCGGCGCGCGGCGCCAGTCGGAACTGGTGCGGCTGGTGCTGTCGTCGGCCGCGGCGCAATTGCTGGCTCCCGGTTGACGCGGGCCGGCCTTCAGAACGACCAGGCTGCGCGCAGGGCCGCGTGCGTGCCCTGCGCGCGGTTCCTGGCGTTGAACTCCTTGTAGGCATGCACCCACACCAGCGGCCAGCCCGAACCCAGCTCGAAGAAGTTGATCACCGGGCCCAGCGCCATCACGCGGGAGCGATTGCCGATGTCCTGCCCCGCGCGCTTGTCGTCGGTGAGCTGCTGGTAGACATAACCGCCAACGCCGAAAGTCCACGGCCCGACGTGCTGGCCCAATGCGAACTCCTGCTGGTATTCAACACCCGAGCGGTAGTCGGTGTCCTTGTTGCGGCCATTGAAGTTCAGCTGGAAGGTCGACGACAGCTCGAAGCCGCTGGGCAGGATGTAGGTGACGGCGGCATTGGGCGTTATCGTCCAGTGATTCGTGCCGGCGGTGATGAGCCGGTTCTTGTCGTAGGAACCGGTGGGCAGCTGCAGCTGCAGCGCGGCATTCGCGAACAAGCCCGGTGACGGCGTCCACTGCAGCACCAGCGGCGCGATCTGGATGTCGCCCTGCGCCGAATCGCTGCCGGCCAGGTTCAGCGGACCGACCGGCGTCGGAATGCTCAGCCGGTTGCTCATGTTCAGGTAGGGCAGCACGGCATAGGCACCGTACTTGCCGCCCAGCACCGAGATGTCGGTCATCTTCACCAGCGCCACGCCGATGCTGTCGACCTTGAGCTTCAAGCCGACCGGCGAACGCTGGCCGGCATCGTCACGCAGCTGGCTGGCGCGGTAGAACGCGGTGCGCAGGCCGACGGTGGCCACCTCGGTCGGCGGCGGCAGCATGCCGGAGCCGAAGTCGAAAACCCCGAAAGGCGTGATCGGCGCGCCGTTCTCCACGGCCTGGGCCGCCCCCGCTGCGGCCAGCAGGCCGAGAACGGCGCCATGGATCCAAGGACTCTGAAGACTGTGCCTGCTCATCGCGCGCTCTCGCATCAAGGGGTGGTTGAAACTGCGAGATCAGGTTACGAGGCGCTGCGCCAGCGTTCACCTCCCAAATGGGAGGTACCCGAGCTAGGGAAGCTACGGGGCCTGCCACCGCGGGAGCCTTGGCGGCAGAATGACAAGAGGAGGCCTCGGGCCATGAATCACTTGTCCAGCATCGAGGGCACGGCGGCCTTGCCACCCGACGACATGGCGATTGCCCACCGTGTTGCAGCCGGTGACCGGGCCGCGTTCGATCTGCTGATGCGCCGCAACAACCGGCGGCTGTACCGACTGGCGCGCGCGACGATGCGCAACGACGCCGAAGCGGAGGAGGCTCTGCAGGAGGCCTACCTCGCGGCCTACCGCGGCATCGCTCACTTTCGCGGCGAGTCGTCACTGGCCACTTGGCTGTCGCGCATGGTGCTCAATGAATGCATGGGGCGCCTGCGCAAGAGCGCGCGGCGGCAGAACATCATCCCGATGGGGACCAGCGACGAGATGGAAGACATTCACGCCGACGAACACGACGATCCGGAAAAGGCGCTGCTGCGCGGCGAGATACTCGCGCTGATCGAACGCAAGCTCGATGCGCTGCCGAGGGACTTCCGCCTTGTCTTCATCCTGCGATCGGTGGAAGAACTGAGCATCGACGAAACGGCCGACGTGCTGGGCATCGAGCAGGCGACGGTGCGCAGCCGCCATTTCCGGGCGCGCAGCCTGCTGCGCGAATCGCTGGCACGGGAGATCGACGTCGCCGCGCGCGATCTGTTCGATTTCGGCGGCGAACACTGCGACCGCATCGTCGCCGCGGTCAATACCCGACTCGACGAGTAGGCCGGAACGCCAGGCCTGCTGCTGTCGTCTATGCCGACAGACGACAACGAGGATCATGCGATGAAACGCTTCGGACTGACGGTGGTGGGCGCGCTCGCCATGCTGGCGAATGGATGCGGCGGTGGTGGCGGCAGCAGCCACGCCGACAGCGCGGAGATGCAAACCGCCCAGGCGGCACGCGGCAACAGCCTCATCGCCCAGGGCAGGCACATCTTCCGTTTCGCGACCTTCGGCGACGAGGCGAAGTGGACCGACGCCCTGCGCATGCACGAAGTGATCGCCGCGGCCGTCGACCCGACGACGGCCTTGTCGGTCGGCCTGAAGGTCGATGCCGACGCACTGCCGCAGGCGCTCAAGGACGGCATCGTCGACGGCAGCGTCGACCTCAAGAGCCCGGCCACGACGCTTGTGCTGCTCGAGCTCGACGCCGTCGTCGGGCTCAAGGGCCGGGTCGACATGGACAACGGCGTCGCCAAGCTCAAGCGCGTGGGTGTCACCTGCGCGCTGTGCCACTCGACGGTCGACAACGCCTTCGCGCCCGGCATCGGCAAGCGGCTGGACGGCTGGCCGAATCGCGACCTGAACGTCGGCGCCATCATCGCGTTGTCGCCGGCCCTGAGCGCGAGCGAGAAGGCGGTGTTCAACAGCTGGGGCCCCGGCATGTACGACCCGCGGTACAACATCGACGGCCTGAACAAGCCGGTGGTCATTCCGCCGGCATATGGGCTGGCAGGCATCCACAAGATCACCTTCACCGGCGACGGCAATGCGATCGCCTACTGGAACCGCTATGTCGCGGTGACCCAGATGGGTGGCCTGGGCAGCTTCTCCGACCCGCGCCTGCCGCTGAGCGTCACCAACGGCAGGGTCGACCTCGTCAGCGACAAGCTGCCGGCACTGCAGGCCTACCAGCTGTCGCTCGCCGCACCGGCCGCTCCGTCGGGCAGCTTCGACACCGATGCCGCCGCGCGCGGCAAACTCGTGTTCGAGGGCAAGGGCCAGTGCGCAAGCTGCCACACCGGCGCACGCTTCACCGATGCGAACACGATGCTGCACCCGCCCGGCGACTCGGTGGTCGAACCCGAGGCGCCGAGCTACGCCTCGCGTTCCGCCACGAAGATGTACCGCACGTCGCCGCTGAAAGGCCTCTGGCAGCACGCGCCGTATTTCCACGACGGGTCTGCAGCGACGCTGGAAGACGTGGGCATCGCCTACAACACCAAGCGTGCACTCGGTCTGACGCCGCAGGAGATCGCGGACCTCGCGCAGTACCTGAAATCGCTGTGATGAGGCCTATGAAGCGATCACGCAAGGCCTCTACGACAGGGTCCGGGACGAGCACGTCGTCGGCGCCGAGGGCGACGACACGGGACCCGCATTGAGCAGCGCCAGCCGTCGCAGGGTCTCGGGCGATCGCAGGGAGGCCTGGTAGGCGGCACGTCCCCCTTCTTCGCTCCAGGTGCCGGCGGCGATGCTGTCGATGTGATGCTTCATCGAGCGGACCGCGTCGGGCTCGCAGCGCCGGATGTCTTCCCGGTACCTGGCCATGGTTGCGGGGAGATCGGGTCTGTCCACGAGCTCGGTGAGAAAGCCGATGCGCAGCAACTCTTCGTCGACCATCGTCGCCGCGGTGAGGAAGATCTTCTTCGTCGCCGTGGGACCGAGGCGGGTGACGAAGCGGCGCAGGCCGCCCGGGTAGTAGTGCAGGCCGAATCGCGCAGCCGGCATGAACAGCCGGCAACCCCGCACGCCGATGCGAAAGTCGCAGGCCATCGCCAGATCGGTGCCGCCACCATACGCACTGCCGTTCATCAGGCACAGCGTGGGCAACTCGATCGCTTCGAGCATGTCGAGCATGTCTTCGAACGAGCGGTCCAGGTGCGTGCCGATGCGCCCCAGCGTGTAGCCCGAACAGAAGGTCTTGCCGCCCTCGCCCGTCAGCACCAGCAGCCGCAACGACACCTGCGCGCGAACCTGATCGATATACCGACAGATGAGCGGCGGATCGTCAGGGTCGATGCGGTTGTGCTGCGACGGCCTGCGCAGCGTGATCGTCGCGGTATCGCCCTCGATGTCGAGCGTGGGAGCCACGTCGGCGCTCATGCGGGCTGCCCATGCTGCCGGATCACGCCGGCGCTGGCCAGCGCATCGAGGTCGCTGCGTGAGTAACCGAACTCCTCGAGGATCTCGAAGGTGTGCTCGCCCAACACCGGCGGCGCGCGACGAATGCTCTGCCCATGCCGGCCGTCGAGCACGATGGGGCTGCCGACCTGGCGGATGCGGCCGAGTTCGGCATGCTCGACTTCCTCGGCCAGCCGCAGGTGCTGCACCTGCTCGTCGGCAAACACGTCGGCCAGCGTGTTGATCGGGCCGGCCGGAATGTCGGCGGCCAGCAGTTTGTCCGACCACTGCTTGCGCGTGCCTTCTCGCAGCTTCGTTTCGATGAGGTCCTTCAGCGCTTGCCTGCGCTCGATGCGTGCGGCATTCGTCGCGTAGCGCGAGTCATCGGGCAGGTGCTGCAAGCCGAGTACCGCGCACAGCCGCTTCCACATGTCGTCGGTGGCCGGTGCGATGTTCAGCGGCCCGTCCGCGGTCTCGAAGACACCGTAGGGTGCAATCACCGGATGCGTGTTGCCGGCCAGGCCGGGCACCTCGCCCAGACTGAGGTAGCGCTGGGCCTGCACGCTCATCAGCCCGACCAGGCCGGCCAGCAGCGAGGTCTCGACGCGCCGTCCCTTGCCCGTCGTGCTGCGCTCTGCCAGCGCCGCCAGGATGCCGATCGCGCACCACATGCCAGCCGTCTGATCGCCGATCGCCACGCCGACGCGAACCGGTCCCGACGCCTCGGAGCCGGTGACGCTCATCAGGCCCGAATAGCCCTGCGCGATCTGGTCGAAGCCGGGACGATCGCCGGCCGGGCCGGTGCGGCCGAAGCCGGTGACGCTGGCATGGATCAGCCGTTCGTTGCGGGCGGCGAGGCTGTCGTGGTCCAGGCCCATGGCCTCGGCGGCGCCGGGCCTGAAGTTTTCGACCACCACGTCGCAGCGCACGGCCATCGCGCGCAGCAACTCCAGCGCGCGTGGATCGCGGAAGTCCACCGCCATCGCCCGCTTGTTGCGGTTGCCGCTCAGGTAATAGGCGCTGGTGCCGCGGTCGAACGGGCCCCACTGGCGGATCATGTCGCCGGCCAGTGGCTCGACCTTGATCACATCGGCCCCGAGGTCGCCCAGGATCATTGTGCAGAAGGGGCCCGCCAAGGCCCGCGTCAGGTCCAGCACACGAACGCCGGCCAACGGAAGCGAGTGGGTAGGCAGCGAATGGGCGTGAGGCGATTGGGCATCACTCATGGTTTGTCCCCATGTTCGACGGAGGACCACAGTCTACATTGCATACAACCGTTATTCAATTATTATTCAATCCAACGCAACCAAGGACCCGCATGCGCAAGCCCGACATCCGCAAGCCCAACATCCTGTTCGTGATGGCCGACCAGTTGTCGGCGCCGGTGCTGCCCTTCCATGGCAACGCCGCCGTCAAGGCGCCGCATCTCGCGGCCTTGGCACAGCGATCGACCGTGTTCGACAACGCGTACTGCAACTTCCCGCTGTGCGCGCCGGCGCGCTTCTCGCTGCTGTCCGGCCAGTTCGCTTCGCGCATCGGCGCCTTCGACAACGCCTGCGAGTTCCAGGCCGCGACGCCGACGCTGCCGTACTACCTGGCCCAGCAGGGCTACAAGACCATCCTCAGCGGCAAGATGCACTTCGTCGGCCCGGACCAGAAGCACGGCTTCCAGGAGCGGCTGACCACCGACATCTACCCCGCCGATTTCGGCTGGGTGGCCGACTGGGCGGAAGGTGAATTCAGCTTCTATTCACCGGGCCACAACCTGAGCACGGTCGACGAGAGCGGCTCCTGCTACCGCAGCCTGCAGCTGGACTTCGACGAGGAGGTGGAGGCCAAGGCCATCCAGCGCCTGTACGACCTGGCGCGCGAGGACGAGCAGCCCTTCATGATGTGCGTCTCGTACACGCACCCGCATCCGCCGTACCACATCCTGCCCGAGTACCTTGGTCGTTATTCTCTGGACGACATCAACCTGCCCATCGTCGGCGACATGCCGATGGATCAGCGCGACAAGCTCAGCCAGTGGGTGCAGTACTCGCACGGCCTGGACCGCGCAGGCGCCACCGACGAGCAGGTGCGGCGCGCCCGCCACGCGTACTACGCGATGGTCAGCTACATCGACGACAAGGTCGGCCGCCTGCTCGAAACACTGAAGCGCACGAAGTTCGACGACAACACCATCGTCGTGTTCACCTCCGACCACGGCGACATGCTGGGCGAGCGCGGCATGTGGTTCAAGCGCGTGTTCTTCGATTGGTCGACAAAAGTCCCACTGCTGATCCACGATCCCCGCAAGCCTCGGCATCGGCGCATTGCACAGCCTGTGTCGCATGTCGACCTGCTGCCGACTTTGCTGGACTTCGCAACCGAGGGCGGCGGATCGCCACCCTGGGTCGAGAAAATCGACGGGCGCAGCCTCGCGCCGCTGGTGGCCACCGGCGACGAGAGCGGACAAGACGTCGAATCGGCGGAGGCCTTCGTCGAATACACCGCCGAGGGCGTGACCGGCCCCTGCTGCATGCTGCGGCGCGGCCGCTACAAGTACATCTACACGCATGGCCACCCCGACTTGTTGTACGACATGGCGCAGGACCCCAACGAGCTGCACGACATCGCAGCCACGCGGCCCGAGGTGCTGGCCGAGCTGAAGGCCGCGGTGCTGGCGCGCTGGGATCCGCAGGCCATCACCACGCAGGTGCTGGCCAGCCAGGCACGCCGCAAGTTCATCAACGCGCTGCCGGCCGAGTCGCAGCCGGTGTGGGACTACCAGGCGCAGGTCGACGACAGCAAGCGCTTCGTGCGCCGCGGCAGCGCGCGGGTGATCAAGGTCAAGAAGCGCTGGCCGCCGCTGGCTCCGACGCCGAGTGAGACCACTTGAAGGATCGCCCGATGAATACGCAACCCCTCATTCCCGACACCGATCCCCACAGGCTTGCCGCCGCCATCGGCGGACACAACCTGATCGCCGGCCAACTGGTTCGCGCCGCGTCCGGCCGGACGTTTCCGGTCGTGAATCCGGCCACCGGCCGCGAGATCGCCAGCGCCGCTTTCAGCGATGCCGCCGACATCGATCGCGCCGTCGGCGCCGCGGCGCGTGCGCAAGTCGCCTGGGCGGCGATGCCGGCACGCAAGCGGGGCGCACTCGTCAGCGACTGCGCGCGATTGCTGGCTGAGCACGTCGAAGAGCTCGGCCGGCTGGTTGCGCTGGAGACCGGCAAGGCGTTGCGCACCGAGAGTCGCGTCGAGGCCGGCGTCGTCGCCGATGCGCTGCAGTTCTACGGCGGGCTGGCTTCCGAGTTGAAGGGCGAATCGGTGCCGTTCCACCCGGAGATGTTGACCGTCACGCAGCGCGAGCCGATCGGCGTCGTCGGCGTGATCATCCCGTGGAACGCGCCGATGATGCTGATGGCGCTGAAGATCGCACCGGCGCTGGTGGCCGGCAATACGGTGGTCGTCAAGTCGGCCGAAGAGGCGCCGCTGGCCGTGCTGCGCGTCTGCCAGATCCTCAACCAGAAGCTGCCCGCCGGCGTGCTGAACATCGTCTCGGGCTTCGGCCCGGAGTGCGGTGCGCCGCTGGTCGCGCATCCCTCCGTCGGCAAGGTCACGTTCACCGGCTCGGTGGAGACCGGACGCATCGTCGCTCGCACCGCCGGCGAGAAGCTGATCCCCGTCACGCTCGAACTCGGCGGCAAGAGCCCGATGATCGTGATGGACGACGCCGACCTGGACAAGGCCGTCGCCGGCGCGGTGGCCGGCATGCGCTTCACGCGCCAAGGGCAGAGCTGCACGGCAGCCAGCCGGATCTTCGTGCACGACAAAGTCCACGATGCTTTCGTCGCGGCACTGAAGGCGCGTGTCGATGCGCTGAAGATGGGTGATCCGCTGGACGAAGCCACCGACATCGGCACCATCATCTCGCGCGGGCAGTTGGCCAAGGTGCTGGACTACATCGAGAGCGGCCGGGCAATCCCCGGCGCGCAGGCGCTGGAATGCAGCACGCTGCCGACGCACGAGGACCTGCGCCAGGGGCTCTTCGTCAGGCCGGTGATCTTCACCGGTGTCGACAACAGCTGCCGCCTGGCACGCGAGGAGATCTTCGGCCCCGTCACCTGCGTGATCCGCTTTCGCAGCTACGACGAAGCCATCGCGGCGGCCAACGACAGCCACTTCGGCCTGGCGGCGACGATCTGGACACGCGACCTGAAGACCGCGCTGGACGCCACGAAGCGTCTTCAGGCCGGCTTCGTGCAGGTGAACCAGAACATCGTCGTGCAGCCCGGCCTGTCCTACGGCGGCATCAAGCAATCGGGCCTCGGGCGTGAAGCCTCGCTGGAGGCAATGCTGGACCACTTCACGCACAAGAAGACGGTCATCTTCAGCATGACCTGAAGTCTTCAACTTCGGAGGCCACATGGCGATCATCGGATTCATTGGACTCGGCAACATGGGCTTGCCGATGGCGCGCCGGTTGAAGGACGCGGGACACGAGGTCCGCTGCTTCGACACCAGCGCGGCGGCAGCGGGACGCGCCGAACAGGCGGGCCTGCCCACGAGAAGTTCGCCCGCAGCCGCTGTCGATGGCGCGAACGTCGTCATCACGATGCTGCCCAGCGGGCCGCTGGTGCTCGACGTGCTGGTCGCGGGCGATCTGCCGTTTCGCGACGGCGCACTGGTCATCGACTGCTCGACCATCGACGTCGCCTCCTGCGCCGCGTTTCACGAAGCGCTGGGCAAGCGAGGGCTCGCCACGCTGGACGCACCGGTCTCCGGCGGAGTTGGCGGCGCTGCGGCAGGGACGCTAACATTCATGGTGGGCGGCATGGAAGCCGCCTTCGATCGGGCTCAGGATCTGTTGCAGGCGATGGGCAAGACCATCGTTCACGCCGGGGCCGCGGGCGCTGGCCAGGCCGCCAAGATCTGCAACAACATGCTCGCCGGCATCTCGATGCTCGCGGTCTCCGAGGCGTTGGCGCTGGCACGACGGCTCGGCCTGGACAGCCACAAATTCTTCGAGATCGCCTCGCAATCGTCGGGGCAGTGCTGGGCGCTGACGAGTTACGCGCCCGAGCCGGGCCTGGTACCGAGCGCACCGTCGAACCGTGACTACGAGGGCGGCTTCGCCTCCGAGCTGATGCTCAAGGACTTGCGGCTGGCGCAGCAGGCAGCCATCACCGGCCAGTCGCCAACACCGCTCGGCGCCGCCGCGGCGGCGATGTATGCCGTGCACTGCGCCAACGGGCGAGGGCGGCTCGACTTCTCTTCGATCATCCTGTTGCTCGACCCGTCGCGCTCACGCGCCGAAACGAAGGAGACCCCATGCGCATCGCCTCCCGCATCCTGAGCGTCGCCCTGCCGCTGCTCTTCGCCTGTGCGAGCGCACAGGCGCAGAACGAGGTCGGCAAGCTGATCGTCGGCTATCCGCCGGGGCAGTCCGTCGACGTGGTGGCGCGCTTGCTCGTCGAACGGCTCGGCCCGGCGCTCGGGCGCACGCTGATCGTCGAGAACATGCCCGGGCAATCGGGCAGTGCCGCGCTCGCCGCGGTCGCGCGTTTGCCGGCCGATGGGTCGGCCTTGACGCTGTCGGCATCGGCCGCGCTGGCCGGCAACCCTTTCCTCTACAACAAGCTCCGCTACGACAGCGTGCGTGACTTCGAACCCATCGGCCTGGTCTACGACGCGCCGCTGATCCTGATGGTCAACAGCAAGCTGCCGGTCGACTCGTTCCGCGAACTGGTTGCCTACGTCAAGGCCCATCCCGGCACCATCAACTACTCGTCGCCCGGTAATGGTTCGGTGTCGCACCTCGCGATGACTGAAGTGATGCGGCGCACCGGCATCGCGATGACCCATGTACCTTATCAAGGGGCCGCCAAGTCCCTGACCGACCTCGCCGCCGGCGAAGTCCAGGTGTCCTTCGATGCCTATGCCGGGGCGCAGCCCTTCCTGGCCGGCGGCAAGGTGCGGGCGATTGCCGTCAGCTCGTCGGAACGCCTGTCCGCCATGCCGGCGATCCCGACCTTGTCGGAAAGCGGATTGGACGGATTCGACCTGGTCCCGTGGGTCGGCATGCTGGCCCCGGCCGGCACACCGGCACCCACGGTCGAGAAGCTGAGCCAGGCGCTGGAGAAGGTCGTGCGTTCGAACGAGTTCTCGCAGCGCATTGTGATGCTCGGCGGCCGGCCCCGCGCCAGCTCCGCTGAAGCGTTCAAGGCCTTTCTGCGCAGCGAAGTCATTCGCTGGGGCGCTGTGGTCAGAGAGTCGGGCGCCAAGCTGGAGTAGGCGCGTGATCGTCGTTGGAACCGCGCGCCCGGCACAGCGCATGGCCCGGGCGACTTCTCTTGTATAAGGGGCAAATGAGCGTCGAGAAGTTGAGCACTGCGCGCAAGCGCCAACCCCAGGCCCTGTCGGTCGAGCAAGTGGCCGAGAAGATCCGGTCCGCGATCCTGCGTGGCGAGCTCAAGCCGGGCACGAAGCTGACCGAGCAGGATCTGGCGGCCGAGTTCGAGGTCAGCCGCACGCCGATCCGCGAGGCGATTCGACAGCTCGAAGTCGAGCGCCTGCTGACGCGCGTGCCCTTCGTCGGCGTCACCGTTCGGCAACTCTCGCCCGAAGAGGTGCTGGAATTGCTGGAGATCCGCGAGGTGCTCGAAGGCCTGGTGGCGCGGCTCGCGACCCGGCACATGGACGATGCGCACCTGAAACGCCTTCAGGCGTCATTGCGCCGCCTGACCGAGTCCGCACACAAGGGCGACGTGGTCTCGTACCTCGATCATGCGCTGGCGTTTCGCCGCACGCTCGTCGAGTGCTGCAGAAGCGAGTCGCTGGCCGAACACGTGCTCGCGATCGAGAATCGCCTGCGCCTGGTGGGCAACCGCACGGCCGCACTGCCCGGCCGCATGGAAGCCTCGATCACCGAGCACGAGAAGCTGCTCGCCGCGATCACGCGCGGCGACGCGGCATCGGCCGAGCAGCTCAACCGCGAACGCATCCAGCACATTCGCGATGCGTTCGCCCAATCGACGGCGTTTTCGTTTCTCTGATTCAGGTCCGAAAGCCGCTTCCGCGCTCGCGCTCGAGCTTGCGCAGCAAGCCAGGCCATTCCACCTTGCCGGTCTCCAGGAAGCCGCCCGGCCCGAGCATCCTGCGGCCCTGGGCCCGCGTGTGCTGGATCGTCGCTTCCGACAACTCATGCAGCGCCAGTCCGCCGGCCTGGCCGTCGATCTGGTACTTGCAGGCCGTCTCGAGGCGGTGCATCCAGCAGAAGGCCTCGCCCACGCTGCGGCCGACGGTCAGGGCACCATGGTTGCGCAGGATCAGCACCCGGCCCTCGAGGCCGAGGTCGCGCACCAGACGCTCGCGCTCGTCTTCGTCCAGCGCCGCGCCTTCATAGTCGTGGTAGCCCAGGAAGTCGAGCATCACACAGGCCTTCTGGCTCAAGGGGCGCAGGCCCGCCGCCTGCATCGCGATCGCGTTGTTGGCCACGGTGTGGCTGTGCATCACGCAGACGATGTTCGACTGCGCCATGTGGATCGCACTGTGAATCACAAAGCCGGCGGGATTGAGCAGCGCCGGATCGCCGTCGATGACGCGCCCGTGCAGATCGACCTTCAGCAGGTCGGAGGCGCGCATCTCGTCGAACAGCACACCCAGCGGATTGACCAGAAAGTGGTGCGCCGGGCCGGGCAGCATCACCGAGATGTGGGTGGATGCGAGGTCGGACATGCCGTACAGGTCGGTGAGTTGATAGCAAGCGGCCAGCTCGCAGCGCAATTGCCATTCGGCGGGGTCCATGTCGGTGGTCTTCATCTGTTTCCCCGGGTCAGTCTTCGCTGCGGAAGCCGGAGGCCTGCACGATCGGCCGCCAGAAGCGGCGTTCGTCGTCCAGAATCCGGCGCAAGTCCTTGCCTGGCAGCCCGGTGGCGCCCATGCCGGCCCGGCTCATCGCTTCCTTGACTTGCGGCGTGCGCATTGCGGCGATCAGCGCCGCTTCGAGCTTGCGCACCACCTCGGGCGGCGTGCCGGTCGGCACATAGGCACCGTAGGCCGCGTTCGCATGATCGAAGGCCTTGATGCCGGCCTCGTGCACGGTGGGCACCTCGGGCAGCGCGGCATTTCTCGTCAGGCCGGAGACCGCGAGGATGCGCACCTTGCCGCTTCGGTGCAGCTCCAACTGGCTGGCCAGCGCATCGGTCGACAACGGGACCTGGCCGCCCACCAGATCGGTGACCAGCGGTGCGCCGCCCTTGTACGGAATGGGCGTGAGCGGCAGGCCCAGTTCGCGTCCCATGCCGATCACCGCGAAATGCAGCGCGCCGCCCAGCGAGGTCAGGCCGACATTCGCCTGGGCCGGATGGGCGCGCAGCCAGGTGATGTAGTCCGGCAGGGAGCGAAAGGGTTGATCCGCGCCGGTGGAGACGACAGTCGGAACTTCGACCAGATGCGCCACCGGAATGAAATCGCGATCGACGTCGTAGCTCAGGCTGCGGTAGGTCATCGGAAAGAGGATCAGCGGCGCATTCGACGACAGCAGCACGGTGCGGCCGTTGGCCTGAGAGGTGCGGACGTAGTCGATCGAGATCCGCGACGATGCGCCGGGCTTGTTCTCGACCAGCACCTGCCCCTCTCCGCCGGCGCGCAGTTGCTCTGCAACCGCCCGCGCGAGCATGTCGAGCGCACCTCCCGGCGCAAAGCCGACGACAAGGCGCAACGGCACCCCCGCAGCGGATGCCGGGGTCTGGGCCGAGACGGGCAGCGTGAACACACCCAGGGCCACGAGCAGGAACACGAGCCATGCGGCCGCAGGGCGACGAAAGATGGTAGTTGTCATGATGATGCGTCCAGGTTGGGCCAGTGGCCGAGCAGATTGCTTTCCCGTTCGAAGAGCGTGGCGGCCTGCAGCAGTTCGGCTTCGCCGTGCAGGCGCCCGATCAGCTGCACGCCGACGGGCAGGCCGTCGGCACCGAATCCGCAGTGCAAGGTGACGGCCGGATGGCCGCTCAGATTGAAAGGCATGGTCCAGGGAAACCAGTTCGGTCGCATCTCGGCGTACGAGCGACCGTCGATCTCCAGCGGATCGAACAAGTCCTGTTCGATCGATGGCGCGGTTCGCGACAGCGTCGGCACGGCGATGAAGTCGGCCTTAGCGAACAGATCCTGGACACGACGGAACAGCCGAGTGCGCTCGAAATTGGCGTTCTGGTAGTCCACCGCGCTGTACTCACTGGCCAACGCCAACTGACGAATCAGCGAGGGACTCAACTCGGTGGGGTGCGCTTCGGCCAGGCTCGTGAATCGTGCACGCCATACCGTGTGGTTGATCGTGCGCCAGATCGGCTCGATGTCCCATCCTTCCGTCGACATCTCGATCGGCTCGGCACCCAGATCCTGCAGCGTGCCGATGGCGCGAGAGAAGCAGGCGCGAACGTCCGAGGCAATGGGGCGGCCCGAAGGCGCGAAGGCGAACAACACCCGCTTGCCGCGCAGGTCCGCCATGGATTGCGCAGCGTCGAGATAAGCGGCCGGCCGCACGCCGGCAGACCAGGGATCCGACGGATCCTCACCGGCCATTGCCTGCAGCATCAAGGCCGTGTCGGCGACCGTCCGCGAGATCGGCGTGACGTAGGTCAGATTGCCGATGGCATCGAGCGCCTGCGAATGCGGCACGACGCCGATGCTCTGCTTCAAGCCCACCACGCCATTGCACGCCGCCGGTATGCGCGTGGAGCCGCCACCGTCGGTGGCCACGCCGATGGGCGCGATGCCGCTCGCCACCGCCACGGCCGCGCCGCCGCTGGACCCGCCGCTGGTGTGCAGCGGGTTCCAAGCGTTGGGCGTGCGCCCGAACAAGGGGGCGTCGGTGAGGCACTTGGCACCGAATTCCGAGGTCGTCGTCTTGCCGATGAGGATGGCGCCTTGTGCACGAAGGCGCTGCACCGCAACCGCATCGTGGTCCGGAACGGTCGACGCGTGCAGCTTCGATCCGAGCGTCGTGCGCACGCCGCGCGTGTTGACCAAGTCCTTGCAGGCGTAGGGAATGCCGTGCAGCAAGCCGAGCGGCTCGCCGCGCATCACCGCGCTCTCTGCGGCGCGCGCCTCACGCAGGGCTTCGTCATGGCAGATCGTGATGAAGCAATTGAGCCGCGCCTGCAGGCGATCGGCCCGCTGCAGGACCGCCTGCACCAGCTCGACGGGCGACAAGTCCCGGCGACCGATCGCTTCACGCAATCGGGTGGCCGGCAAGAGACAAAGTTCCTCGTTCATTTCGGATGCTGTGCAAGCACGCAACGTTGCGTGTGGATCAAGATTGACACGCGGACTGCACAGGATCAAATACTCGATAACCATCGGCCCATACGAAACGCATATGCCCTACGAACTCAAGAGCCTGCGGCACTTCGTCGCTGTCGCAGAGGCGGGAAGCGTCGGCAAGGCGGCGCAGCAGTTGCACATGGCGCAGCCGCCGCTCTCGGTCCACATCCGCAAACTCGAGACCCAGATCGGCGCGGCGCTGTTCCACCGGGAGCCGGGCGGCATGCGCCTGACCGACGCGGGCAGCGCGCTCTATGTACGGGCTCGGGAAGCGCTGGCGCTCGCCAACGAGGGCTTCGAGTCGGCCCGGGCGATCGCCGGCGGACATCGCGGCCGCCTGTCCATCGGCTACATGTTCTCGCTGGGCTACGCCTGGCTGCCGCGGCTGGTACCCGCACTGCGCGTGGCGCTGCCGAACGTCGAGCTGCAGTTCGTCGAGATGAGTGCGCTGACCTGCGAGGCACAGATCCTCAGCCACAGGGTGACGATCGGGCTGTGCATGCCACAGCCCACGCGCGCCGAACTGGCCACCGCCGTCGTCGGATCGGAGCCGCTGCGCCTGGCGATGCCGTCCAACGCGCGCCTGTCCCGGTTGAAGGCCGTGCCCGTCCCGCAATTGCAAGGCCTGCGCCTGATCGGTCTGCCGACGTTCAAGGAGGACGCCGATACGTCCCTGGTGGCCTCACTGCTGCGGCGCCATCAGGTGAGCATGCAGGTGGTCGAGCGCGTCGAGACCGTGCACGCGGCGATGGCCTTGGTGCTCGCGGGCGAGGGCTACGCCATCGTCCCGGCCTGTGCCGCGGCAAGCGCACCGACCGGCGTGGTCCTGCGGCCCTTGCAGGACGTGCCTGAGAGTTTTGACGTGGCAGCGTGCTGGCGGCTAGACCTCGTCAGTCCCTTGGTCGACCCCTTTGTTGCAGTGGCGCGGGCAGTGTTCGGATCGCGTGCCAAGTCTTGGTCCCCGACTTTCACGGAGACCAAGAAGAGAAGCACCTGAGGTTTCCGCCAAGGGCCCGACTTCCCTACCGGGACGGCCAGCCTCGACATCACCCTGCCCGCTCAAGCAACGGATCAGGCGGCGACGACTTCCCCGTCGGGGCCTGTGAGTTCATCTCACCCTGGTGCTCTTCGGTCAAGGTGCTTTCGCATAGGCCGCCATGAACACTCGCACCGCTTCCTGCAGCAGCGCCCTGTCTTCCCGCGCGTCGGGCATATCGAGCATCATCAGCCCGCGGATGTGGCCATCGCCAAGGAACATGGCCAGGAACAGGTCCGCCGCCTGACGCGGCTGCCGTATGTTCAGCGTGCCGGCCGCATCGGCGCGGCGCAGATAGGCCGCGAGGTCGCCTATCAGCCTGTCGGCCCCCTGCCTGTAGAAGGCTCGGCACGCCTCGCGCTGCGTGGCGGCGGCGCCGTAGACCGAGCGAAACTGGCCCAGCGTGGCCTCCTCGCGCGCCAGCGTGAGGAACTGCGCTCCGATGGCCAGCAGCGCCTTGCGGGGCTGCTTCGGGTCCAGCGCTTCGAGGCCGGCGAGCCCGCCCACCACACGATCGGTGCGATCGCGAATCACCGCCTCGAACAGCCCTTCCTTCGAAGCGCAGTGGCTGTAGATGGTCATCTTCGAGACACCGGCCTCGGCGGCGATGGCGTCGACGTTGGCCCGCTCGAAACCGTGCGCATCGAAGTGGCTGCGCGCCGCTTCCAGGATGCGCCGCAAGCGCTCGGGGTCGCGCGGCCTGCCGCGGCGCGGCGGGTGCGCGACATCGTCCTTGGTGTGAGACATCGGCTACTTTCTGTACTTGACAGTCCATTATATGCGACTACACTTACTGTACTCACAGGTACAACATATGAAGCCATTCACAACGCCCGCCCTGCACCGCGACCGACACCCCGGTGACCGGCCGATCCGCGTCATGCCGAGCGCAGCAGTGCTGGCAATCTTGTCGGCCTGCTCTGTGCCGCCGATGCAAGCACCGGCGACATCGGTGCCACTACCCAACGCATTCGCGCAGGCCGGGCCGGTGGCCGTTGCCCCCGAAGCCCTGGATGGCGCCTGGTGGGCCGGCTACAGCGATCCGACGCTGACAGCACTGGTCGCGCAGTCCCTGATCGCCAACCAGGATGTGGCGATCGCGTTGCAACGCGTGACTCAGGCGCGCGCAGGCCGCGATGCCCAGGGCTCTCGCTTGTGGCCGACGGTCGGCGTGCAGGCGTCCGCCTCGCGCAGCGACAGCGGACTGCCCGCTCCGGTCAAGCAAGGCATGCCCGACACACAGGCGCTGCGCGTCGGCGTCGATGTGGCCTGGGAGATCGACCTGGCCGGTGGTGTGCGTGCAGCGCGCGACGCGGCACAAGCAGACGCAGCCGCCGCGGCAGCCGGTGTCGAAGGCGCACGGCTGCTGGTGGCCAGCGAGGTAGCACGGCAGTACTTCGTGCTGCGGGGCGCCGAAGAGCGTCTGCGCATCGTGCAAGCCCTCGCCACCGCGCAGCGCGAAACGGCGATGCGCGTGGCCAGCCGACAGCGCGAGGGCCAGGCCAGCGCCTTCGACCTGGACCGCGCGCTTGCCGAGGCCGACGCACTCGATGCGCAGCTTCCTCCACTGCGCATGCTGGCGGGCATCTCGCAGACCCGGCTCGCGGTGCTGCTCGGCCGCAGTCCATCGGTGCGCGTCGTCGGCGAGAACGATGGCTTTGTTTGGCCTGCGGCGCGCGAGATCGGCACTGGCCAGCCCAGCGAACTGCTGAGGCGCCGGCCCGACCTGATCGCAGCCGAGTCGCGCGTCGCCGCCGAGACGCTGCGCGGCGCCGAGGCCCGAGCCCAATATTGGCCCAAGCTCTTCCTGAGCGCACTGCTCGGCCGCCAGGACCTGAAACTGAACGCGCTGGATCTCTCGCCGGTGCACTTCTCGAACGTCGCGCTGGCCTTTGCCGCGCCGATCTTCAACGCCGGCCGCATCGACGCCGGCATCCGCGCGCAGTCGGCGCGGGCCGACGAGTCACTGCTGGTCTGGCAGAAGGCGGTGCTGGTGGCCGTTCAGGAGGTCGAGGACAGCCTGCTCGTGCGCGCCCAGGAGGCCGAGCGCGCCGCTGCGCTGGCCAGCACCGTCGACCACCGCCGCCGCTCGCTGCAGCGCGCGCAATCGCTGCGGCGCGAAGGACAGATCGATCTGCTGGTGCTGCTGGACGTGCAGCGATCGGTGCTGTCCAGCGAACTCGCGCTATCGGACAGCCGCCTCCAGCAGGTGCTGGCCGACGTGCAGCTCTACAAGGCCCTCGGTGGCGGGTTTCGCGGCGGTTTCGCGCCGGCCCGGGCCGGCACTGCCACGACTTCTCTTACCGCAAGGACGCCCCAGTGAACAGGACCCTTTCCACCATGTCCCTCACGGCCGTTGTCGCCGCCAGCGTGCTGCTGACTGCCTGCAGTGACCCTCCCGCCGCCGTTGCGGTCGTCAAGCCGGTCTTCGTGACCACCGTGACCGGGGCCATGTCTTCGCCATCGCGCTCGCAAACGCGCTCGTTCACCTCCGTCGTCCGGGCCCGTGTCGAAACAGACCTGGGTTTCCGCACCGGCGGCAAGGTGGTGGACCGGCTGGTCGAGCTGGGCGACGTCGTAAAGGCCGGCCAGCCGCTGGCGCGGCTGGATGCGGCCGACTATCAGCTCGCCGTGAGTGGCGCCGCCGACCAGGTGCAGGCCGCGGCCGTGGATGCGCAGCAGGCCGCAGCCGACGAGGCCCGCTTTCGCCGCCTGCTGGCCGATGGCTCGGTGGGCAGTGCCGACCACGAACGCCAGAAGGCGCGCGCCGATGCGGCCGCGGCCCGCTTGGCGCAGTCGCGCCGCCAACTCGATCTGGCGCGCAACCGCGAGGGCTACACCACCCTGGTGGCGCCCTATGCCGGCGTGATCACCGCACTGCGCTTCGAGCGTGGCCAGGTGGTCGCCGAAGGCCTGCCGGTGCTGTCGCTGGCCCGGGAAGGTGAGCGAGAGATCGTCGCCGACCTGCCGGAGGAATGGGTGGGCCGGGTGCGCACGCTGGCCGCCACGGCAACGCCCTGGCGGGATACCACGCCCTGGGCCGACACCCAGTCCTCGCTGCGGCTGGTGCTGCGTGAGCTTTCTCCATTGGCCAGCGCGCAGGGCCGGACCTTCCGCGTGCGCTACGCCGCAGCGCCGGAGTCCCGCGCCCAGGTCAGTGCCCTGCCCCTGGGCAGCACCCTGCAACTGAACCTGTCGGGACAGTCCACCGGGCCGGCGGCCGCGGTGCTGCCGGTCTCCGCGCTGGTGAAGGCCAGCGGACCAGCTGGCGTTTGGATGCTCAACGACAAGGGCTCCGGCCTCGTCTTCGTCCCTGTCCAGGTGGTATCGAGCGACGACGCCTCGGTGCACGTCACCGGCCTGACCGTCGGCAGCCGGGTGGTCAGCGTTGGTGCCCAGAAGCTCGATGCCGGCATCACCGTGCGGCCCATCGAACGCGCACCAGAACGTGCGCTCCAGAACGGTCCCGCTCCCCTCGCCAAGAGCAGCCCATGAAACGCTTCAACCTCTCGCAATGGGCCGTCACGCACCGGCCGATGGTGCTGTTCCTGATCATCGCGACGCTCATCGTCGGTGGCATTTCCTTCAGCCGGCTCGGCCGCCTGGAGGACCCCAACTTCGACGTGCCGCAGATGACGGCCATCGTCGTGTGGCCAGGCGCCACCGCGCAGGACGTGCAAGACCAGGTGCTCAACCGCATCGAGCGCCGGTTGCAGGAGCTGGATCACTTCGAATACGTGCGCAGCTTCTCGCGCCAGGGCTACGGCGGCATCACGCTGTGGATGAAGGGCGGCAGCAGCACGGAGGAGTTGGAGAACGCCTGGTACCAGGTGCGAAAGAAGATCGGCGACGTGCGCCAGGAGTT
>NZ_DATILJ010000224.1:0-3720 GCF_035476535.1 Aquabacterium sp. | reverse complement strand
GCCATGTCACTGCGCATCAACGACACCGCCCCCGATTTCAAGGCGGACACCACCCAGGGCCCGATCCGCTTCCATGACTGGATTGGCGACAGCTGGGCGATCCTGTTTTCGCACCCCAAGGACTTCACGCCTGTGTGCACCACCGAACTTGGCTACATGGCCAAGATCGAGCCCGAGTTCACCAAGCGCAACACCAAGCTGATCGGCCTGTCGGTCGATCCAGTGGCCAATCACACGCGCTGGGCCAGCGACATCGAAGAAACGCAGGGCCATCTGCCGCGCTACCCGATGATCGGCGACCCCGACCTGAGCGTGGCCAAGCTCTACAACATGCTACCGGCCGACGAAGCCGGCACGTCCGAGGGCCGCACCGCGGCCACCAACGCGACGGTGCGCTCGGTCTTCGTCATCGGCCCGGACAAGAAGATCAAGCTGATGCTGACCTACCCGATGACCACCGGCCGCAACTTCGACGAGATCCTGCGTGTCGTCGATTCGATGCAGCTGACCGCCAAGCACAAAGTGGCCACGCCGGTGAACTGGAAGCAGGGCGAGGACGTGATCATCGCCGGCTCGGTCAGCGACGACGACGCGAAGACGCTGTTCCCGGGAGGCTGGAAAGCCCCGAAACCGTATCTGCGCATCGTGAAGCAGCCGAAGTGAAACGAGCGGCCGCGTGATCTTCGAGCAGGTCGCCACCGGCGGCTGCCAGTCGTATCTGGTGGGCTGCGGTGCCACCTGTGCCGGCGCGCTGATCGACCCCGAGGTCAGCCAGATCGACCGCTACCTGGCGCTGGCCGCGCGGGATGCGCTGCGCATCCGCTTCGTGATCGACACACACACGCATGCCGATCATTTCTCGGCCTCGCGCCAGCTGGCCGAGCGCCTGGGCGCGATGACGGTGATGCACCGCGCCAGCCCGGCGCCCGGCATCGGCATGCGCGTCGACGATGGCGAGATGATCGTGCTCGGCAACCTGCGGCTGCAGGTGCTGTACACGCCCGGCCACACCTCGGATTCGATGTGCCTGGTGGGCAGCGACCGCGTCTTCACCGGCGACACGCTGCTGATCGGCGGCACCGGCCGCACCGACCTGCCCACCGGCGACCCCGAGGCGCTGTACGACAGCCTGTTCAACAAGCTGCTGAAGCTGGATCCGCAGTTACTCGTCTACCCCGCGCACGACTACAAGCAGCGCGGCCACTCGACCCTGGGCGACGAACTGGCCAACAACCCGCGGCTGCAGCAGCGCGACAAAGCAGGCTTCGTGCTGATGATGAAGCAGCTGGACCTGTCGATGCCGACCCATCTGACGGAGGCGCTGCGCACCAACATGAGTGGCGGCAAGACGGTAGCGCAGATGCTCGCCGAGGCCGCCGCCAGCGTGCCCTTCATGGCCATGGCCGAGTTGCGCACGCGGCTGGAATCGCTATCGCCAGATCTGATCGTGTTGGACGTGCGTGAGCGCGATGCTTTCGAAGCCGCGCACATTCCCGGCGCCCGGCTGCTGCCGCGTGGCCAGCTGGAGTTGCGCGTCAACACCGAACTGCCGGATCCGACGCTGCGCATCGTGACCTGTTGCGAGTTCGGCCGCATCTCGACGCTGGCCGCTGCCACGCTGCGCAGCATGGGCTTCCAGCGCGTGGTGGCGCTGGATGGCGGCATGAAGGCCTGGCAGGAGGCCGGCTATCCGGTGCAGGGAGGAGCAGCCTGAACCGGATCGCCGGCCTGGATCAGCGTGGCACGCTCAGCTGGCCACCTTCAGTTCATTGCGGATGGTCTTCACGCCGGGCACGGCGCCGGCCACCTGAACGGCTTGTTGCACGGTATCGGCGCTGGGCAGGTTGCCCTTCAGCACGACGACGCCATCGGTGGTGCTGACGTCGATCTGCAGCGTGGCCAGGCGCTTGTCGTCCATCAACGCGGCCTTGACCTTGCTGGTGATGGCGGTGTCTGCGCTCTGCGCGACCGGCGTGGCTTGCGCGACGGTGACATCAGCCGCTGCGACGCTGCCGCAGGCAGCGGCGACACAGGCAGCAGTCAGCAGGCGGGCCAGGATGGTGGCATGTTGTTGCATCAAGAACTCCTATGAGGTTGGACACCCGGCGGCTGCCGGATGGCGTGCCGGACTCGGCACCACCCCGACAACTCCGCAATGCCCATGCCAGCGCGAAAAGTCGTTGGAGATCAATGACTTGCAAAGGCCACGGCCTTCAGCTGATGGTTTGAGGCGGCCAAAACGCGGTTTTTGTCGCCACGCAGCGACAGCTTTCGGCCGGTCTTCGTCAAGTGCTTGATGCGTCGGGACTTTCTTTGTCGCCGTCACCCGACACCGCTTCGTCGACCGCCGGCTCGTCGCGGAAACGTTGCGCCTCCAGGCCATGCTTTTGCAACAGGCGGTAGAACTCGGTGCGGTTGCGCTCGGCCAGCCGCGCGGCGTCGGCCACGTTGCCCGAGGTCAGCTTCAGCAGCTGGCTGAGGTAGTCGCGCTCGAAGCGGTGCTTGGCATCGGCGTAGCTCAGCACCTCGGCCCGGGGCGTTTCCAGCGCGCGCTGCACCAGCGTCAGCGGAATCAGCGGCGAGCTGGCCAGCGCGCAGACCTGCTCCACCACGTTGACCAGCTGGCGCACATTGCCCGGCCAGGGCGCACTGACCAGCGCCTCCAGTGCATCGGGCGCGAAGCCGTTCAGCGTCTTGCGGTAGCGCTCCGCCAGGTTCAGCAGGAAGTGCTGCGCCAGCAGCGTGATGTCCTCGCGGCGCTCGGACAGAGGCGGCAGGCGCAGCTTCACGACGTTCAGGCGGTAGAACAGGTCGGCGCGGAACAGGCCTTCGGCCATCGCCTGGTCCAGGTTGCGGTGCGTCGCCGACAACACGCGCACATTGATCGTTATCGATTCGTTGGACCCCACCGGCCGCACCGTGCGTTCCTGCAGCACGCGCAGCAGCTTGACCTGCAAGCTCAGTGGCATGTCGCCGATCTCGTCGAGGAACACCGTGCCGCCCTGCGCCGCCGGGAACAGGCCCTGGCGATGCGCCTGCGCACCGGTGAACGAACCCTTGACATGGCCGAACAGCTCGGACTCGAGCAAAGCCTCGGGGATGGCGCCGCAGTTCACCGCGACGAAGGGCTTGCGCGCGCGCGGGCTGGCGCGGTGGATGGCGCGGGCCAGCAATTCCTTGCCGGTGCCGCTGTCGCCGGTGATCAGCACACTGGCGTCGGTGGCGGCCACCAGGCGGGCCTCGGCCAGCAGCTCGGCCATGCGCGGGCTGCGGCTGATCAGCTCGCGCCGCCACGGGCCGTCGGCGCCAGCGTCGCGGGCGGCCGGTGCCTCGCTGGCATGCAGGTTCAGCGCCTGGCGGATCTTGGCCAGCAGTTCCTTGCCATCGAAGGGCTTGGTCAGGTAGGCCAGGGCGCCGCGTGCGGTGGCCTCCACGGCATCGGGGATGGTGCCATGCGCGGTGAGCAGCATGAAGGGCAGCGCCGGGTGGCGGGCGCGCACCTCGTCGAACAGCTGCAGGCCATCGCGACCTGGCAGCCGCACATCGCTGATCACCAGCGCCGGCAGGTGCACGGCCAGCTGCGCCAGCGCGGCTTCGGCGCTGACCGCCGTCTGCACCAGGTGGCCGGCGGCTTGCAGGCGCATCGTCATCAGCCGCAGCAGGTCGGGGTCGTCATCGACCAGCAGGATCGAGGCCGCTGAATTCATGGCGGGCATCCTT
>NZ_DATILJ010000223.1:0-4255 GCF_035476535.1 Aquabacterium sp. | reverse complement strand
TCTCTCCTTGCCGCGCGAAGTACGAGGCCTTTCTGCAGACGTCGCGCGCCCACGCTACCCGGTCGGCGCTGTTGCGGATCCGGTCGTCAAGATCGACGAGTAACTTCGCCTCCATCCTTTTCCTCCCCTTGCGATGTCAACATGGTCAAGGCGGCCTGATACCGACTCGCGCTGGCCTCGGCAATCCCGAGGGGCAGCGCCGGTGCCGGCGCCCTCTTGTCCCACGGCTTGCCGTCCACTGTGGCGGTCTCCAGCCAGTCCCGCAGGAACTGCTTGTCGAAGCTGGGCGGATTGCCGCCCTCCTGGTAGGTGTCCAGCGGCCAGAAGCGCGATGAGTCGGGGGTCAGGATCTCGTCCATCAGCACCAGGCGGTCCTGTTCGTCCAGGCCGAACTCGAACTTGGTGTCGGCGATGATGATGCCGCGGGTCAGCGCGAAGGCTGCGGCTTCGGCGTACAGCCGGATGGCGATGCTGCGTACTTTGTCTGCAAGCGCCGGATCGATGAGGGTGCACAGCTGCGCGTAGCTGATGTTCTCGTCGTGATCGCCCATCGCGGCCTTGGTGGCCGGCGTGAAGATGGGCTCCGGCAGCCGGCTGGCGTTGTGCAGCCCGGGCGGCAATGGCACGCCGCACACCGTGCCATCGTGCTGGTATTCCTTCCAGCCCGAGCCGGCAAGGTAGCCGCGCACCACCGCTTCCAGCGGCAGCGGCCGCAGGCGCTTGACCAGCATCGAGCGACCCGCCACCTGCGCCACCTCGTCGGCGGCCACCACGCCTTCCGGCGCTTCGCCGGTCAGGTGGTTGGGCACGATGTGCGCGAGCTTGTCGAACCAGAACAGCGCCATGCGGGTCAGCAGCACGCCCTTGCCGGGGATGGGCTGGCCCATCACCACATCGAAGGCCGAGATGCGGTCGGAGGCCACCATCAGGATGCGGTCCGCGCCAACCGCGTAGTTGTCGCGCACCTTGCCGCGTGCCAGCAGCGGCAGCGAGTGCAGGTGGGACTCGAGCAAGGTGCCAGCGGGCAGCTTGTCGGACGGTGGGGTCGGCGTGTTGATGGGCGGGTTCATCGCGGAAGCTGCAGCTAGGTGACGTGCATATTGTGCCCGCCGGGCATGAAAAAGCCCGCCGTCGGCGGGCTGAGCATCGGAGGTGGCATCCCCTCGTCAGTGCACGACCTGGGACAACTCACCACTGGCATAACGCTGCGCGATGGTGACCAGTGGCAGCGCCTGGATCCTGCTGCCCTGGCCGCTGCAGCCGAACTGTTCATAGCGCTGCTTGCAAATGGCCTTGGCCGCTTCACGGGCCGGTTTCAGGTATTCACGCGGGTCGAACTTGCTCGGGTTCTCGGCGAAGAAGCGGCGGATCGCGGCGGTCATGGCCAGGCGGACGTCGGTGTCGATGTTGATCTTGCGCACCCCGAACTTGATGGCCTCCTGGATCTCTTCGACCGGCACACCGTAGGTTTCCTTCATGTCGCCACCGAACTTGCGGATCTCTGCCAGCAGGTCCTGCGGCACGCTGGAGCTGCCGTGCATCACCAGGTGGGTGTTGGGGATGCGCCGGTGGATCTCCTTGATGCGGCCGATGGCCAGGATGTCGCCGGTTGGCTTGCGGGTGAACTTGTAGGCGCCGTGGCTGGTGCCGATGGCGATGGCCAGCGCATCGAGCTGCGTGCGCTTGACGAAATCGGCGGCCTGCTCGGGGTCGGTGAGCAGTTGCTCCATCGTCATCGTGGCCTCGGTGCCGTGGCCGTCTTCCTTGTCGCCCTTCATGGTCTCCAGCGAGCCCAGGCAGCCCAGTTCGCCTTCGACGGTGACGCCCAGCTTGTGCGCCATATCGACCACGGTGCGGGTGACGTCGACGTTGTAGTCGTAGCTGGCGATGGTCTTGCCGTCGGCCTGCAGCGAGCCGTCCATCATCACCGAGCTGAAGCCGAGCTCGATGGCGCCCTGGCACACGTCGGGGCTCTGGCCATGGTCCTGGTGCATCACCAGCGGCACCTTCGGATAGCTCTCGACTGCCGCCTGGATCAAGTGCTTGATGAAGGCCTCGCCGGCGTACTTGCGCGCGCCGGCGCTGGCCTGCAGGATCACCGGCGCATCGATCTCCGCGGCGGCGGACATCACGGCCTGCACCTGTTCGAGGTTGTTGACGTTGAAGGCCGGGATGCCGTAGCCATTTTCGGCGGCATGGTCCAGCAGCTGGCGCATCGAGACGATAGGCATGGCAGATCCTGCGAAGTGGGGGAAAGAAACCGCGCTGTAACGGGCCGAATTGTACGAGCCGGGATGGATGCCCGGCACCCCCGCGCGGGGCAAGCCGCGGGCCCGGATCGGCCTGCGCCGGTGGGCCGCGAGGGCCAGGAATTGGCGCCGGATTGCCCCGCTTATCGGCCTGAAGGTGTGGCGGCGACGGCCGACACTGGCGGCCAGACTTGGGACCGCGCTTCAGCCGCCGGAAGGACACACCACATGGCCCGCATCATGCTCAGCGACATCACGCCCTGGATCACCGAGGCCGTGCTGGCCCATCCGCAGGACTTGCCGACCTACTTGTGCGAGCGGCTGGCCATCAGCCGCAGCCACGCCCGCACGCAGGCGAACCGGCTGGTCGAGGCGCAGTGGCTGCAGCGCGACGGCGTGTCCCGGCGCGCAATCTACCGCCCCGGGGCCTTGCGCCAGGTGGTGCGTCGCTATGCGCTGGCAGGCCTGCAGGAAGACCTGCCCTGGGCGCAGGACTTTGCCGCGCGCTTCGATCTCAAGCCGAATGTGGCTCGCATGGGCCAGCATGTGTTCACCGAACTGCTGAACAACGCCATCGACCACAGCGGCGGCAGCAGCGTGACCGTGTCGATGCGGCAGACGCCGACGCAGCTGCAACTGCTGGTCTCCGACGACGGACGCGGCGTGTTCAACGCGGTGGCCGAACGCTTCAACATCACCGACCCGACGGTGGCGATGCTGGAGCTGGCCAAGGGCAAGCTGACCAGCCAGCCGAATTCACACACCGGCCGCGGCCTGTTCTTCAGCGCCAAGCTGGCCGATATCTTCGACCTGCATGCCAACGACGCGGCCTACCAGCAGCGCGAATGGCAGCGCGACCAGTGGTGGCAGCGCAGCCGCCCGGCGTGCCGGGGGGGCACCTCGGTCTACGTGGCGATCTGTGTCGACACCGAACGCAGCCTGGACGACGTGCTGCGCCGCTACAGCCTGGACGGCGCCGGCTATGGCTTCGACCGCACGGTCGTGCCGCTGAAGCTGATCACGCAGGACCAGAACGGTCTGGAATCCCGGGCCCAGGCCCGCCGCGTGGTGTCGCGGCTGGCGCAGTTCCGCCGTGTCGAGCTGGACTTCGAAGGCCTGGCCGATGTTGGCCACGGTTTCACCGACGAGCTGTTCCGCGTCTTCGGCCAGCAGCATCCCGAGCTGGAACTGGTGCCGGTGAACACGACCCCGCGCGTCGCCGCGATGATCGACAGCGTGCGCGAAACCGTGCTGCCGGAAGCCGCCTGAGTTCAGCGCGTCAGGCCAGCGCAGGGCCGCTCCCAAGCGGCCTGATCCCCTCGGGGGACGGCACCGCAGGTGCCAAGGGGCCGACTCAAGCGACGCGACAGACCTTCAGCATGTTGGTGCCGCCGGGGTAGCCCATGGGCTCGCCGCAGGTGATGGCGTAGGTATCGCCCGGCTTCAGCACACCGCGCTGCACCAGCACGCGCTCGGCATCGGCCAGCGCCTGGTCGCGGTCGGTGTGGGTGGGCATCAGCACCGGCCGCACATTGCGGTACAGCGCCATGCGGCGCTCCGAGCTGGTCTGCGCGGTCAGGCCGAAGATCGGCACATGGATGTTGTGTCGGCTCATCCACAGCGCGGTCGAGCCGCTTTCGGTCAGCGCGATGATGGCCTTGCAGCCCAGGTGGTAGGCGGTGAACAGCGCCGCCATCGCGATGCTCTGGTCGATGCGGCCGAAGCGCTTGTTGGTGAAGTCGGCGTCGAGCCGCACGTCTTCGGCGCGCTCGGCCTCCAGCGCGATCGAGGCCATCGCCTCGATGGTCTCCACCGGGTACATGCCGGTGGCCGTTTCGGCCGAGGTCATCACCGCATCGGTGCCATCGAGCACGGCATTGGCCACGTCGCTGACCTCGGCGCGCGTGGGTACCGGGTTGACGATCATGCTCTCCATCATCTGCGTCGCGGTGATGGTGATCTTGTCCATCTCCAGCGCCATGCGGATCATCTTCTTCTGCAGCGCC
>NZ_DATILJ010000222.1:0-27239 GCF_035476535.1 Aquabacterium sp. | reverse complement strand
CCCGAAGCTGCCGATCTCGTGCAGGTCGTTGACGATCAGCCGAAAGCTCGACGGCGTGAACTGCCAGGCATGGATGTCGTGGAAGTCGTCGCTGTGGCGCACCTGGTCGTAGATCGCCTTGGCATCGGCCAGCGGGCGGAAGAAGGCCAAAGGCGCGTCGCTGTCGCGTAGCCAGGCCAGTGCGCCGCCGCGCAGGCTGTTGTAGGCCACTTCGTCGAAGATGCGGCCGGCGGTGTGGCGGGTGCGGCCTTCGGCATGGGCCTGCAGGATGTCGCCGGTCGAGGCCAGCGGCCGCAGCACGTCGAACGAAAAGCGCTTGTCGGGCACCGCCAGCAGCAGCACGCCCTGCGCGTCGAGCAAGGCCTCGCAGTCGCGCAGAAAGCCCAGCAGGTCGGTGGTGTGTTCGATGACGTGCGAGGCCACGATGTAGCGGTACTTGCCCGGCTGGCCGATCGTCTTCAGGATCGACCCGCCGGTCGAGACATGGTCCACGGCCTCGATGCGCGACACGTCCACGCTGGCCGCGCCGCTGTATTTGCGCACCAGGTCTTCCCGGCTGGCGTGGTCCAGGGTCTCGACCTGATAACCGGCAGACTTCGGCAGCAAGGGATTGAAGCCCGGGCCGATCTCGAGGCCCAGCGCCGAGGTGTCGATCAGGGACAGCAGCAGTTCTTTACGCGGGTCTGAGCTCATCCGCGCCACTATATCGGTGGCGACGCGGGAATTCGGGCGGCGTTAAGCTTGGGCCGGAACCTGCCCCTCGCTGCACCACGCCGCGCCAAGATCACCCGGCCACGCCATGAAGACTGTCACCCTCACGCTGCTCTCGATGCTGTTTTCGACACTGAGCCTGACGCTCGCATCAGCCGCTAGCGCCGCCGAACCCTCGCCGCGCGATCTGCACACCGCCCGCTGCGTCGCCGCGCTCGACGTGAACACGCAAGACCTCGCCCGGCAGGTCAAGTCGGGCCAGGAGAGCTTGCGCCGGATGCTGCAGGACAGGCTGGTGGCGGGCGCCGCGTTCATCGGCGACAGCTATCTGCACGGCAACCGCGACGAGGACCGCGCGCGGGCGCTGGCCGACCAGGCGCTAGCTGCGCAGAAGAACCTGCCAGCCTCGGAGTTGGCGGCTCGCCAGGCCGCCTGTGCCGACGAAGGCGCGAAGCTGTTCTCGGCCGGCAACGGCCTGCAGCGCGCCGTGGTCAAGCAGTTGGCGAAGAAGCGCATGGACAAGCTGCTCGGCGCGTGAGCACGGGGGGGCCAGCAAGGCGCCAACCGAACGCGACGCCATCAGCCACTGAGGGGCTCCCGCAGCTGCAGCACCAGCTGCGCCGCCGCACCCGCGGCCAGCACGCCCAGTGCGAACCAGTCGACCATCACCACACGGGCCAGTTGCGCGTTGTGATCGCCGCTCATGCGCGCCAGCACCAGGAAGGACAGCACGCTGGCCAGCCCGGCGGCGAAAGCGGCCGGGCGCAGCGCCGGTGCGAGCACGGCCCACAACAGCAGGCCAGCGACGACGCCGAACAGCACCGCGCGGTGGCGCATCAGGATCAGCAGGTTCGGTTCGCTCAGGTTCAGCCCATACAGCTGCGCCAGACGCTCGGCGCCCAGCACGCCGAGCGCCGGCAGCAGGTGGATCAGGCTGGCGATCAGCAGGCAGGCGGCGATCAGGTGGCGCATGTCGGGGCTCCGGGTGCTTGCCCCGGTTGTACGCAGCGCCTGCCGGCGCGGCAATGACCCCGCAGGTCAAGCCGCGTGCGCTGTGGTGTCGGCCAGCGACCTGCCGGGGGCCGGCACCTCGGCGAGGGCCAGCCCGGAGATCGCTTCATCGGCGATGTCGGCCGGCGCCCAGGCATGCTGGAAGCTGCAGCGTGCGGGCTCGCCGCCGTCGGCCTCCAGCACCACCCGGCCGTGCCGGCCCAGCAGCAGGCGCTGGCCGGCTTGCAGGAAGTGATCATCGGTGTCGCCGCTCTGCGTGAGCCAGATGCGGCCTTGCAGCACCAGCAGCCAATGGTCGCCCGTGCTGGCCGGCAAGGCGAGCACCTGGCCCGGTTGCAGATCGAGGGGGGTGTGCAGCGTGTTCATGGCCCCATGCTGCGGCCGGCGGCGTGCCGGCGTAAGCCACAGGCGACGCCCACTCTGTAATGCACAGAGCAGCAATTTTCGGCGCTGTATCGGCCGCTTCGCGCCGTGTCTGTACTGGTCCGGCGGCGGCGCGGCAGCCCACAATCGGCGCCATGGACATCCAGCTCGCCGAGCCTCCGCTGTACCTGAAGCTGGCCGATCGCCTGTCGGCCGCCATCGCCAGCGGCGCGCTGGTGCCGGGCGGGCGGCTGCCCTCGGTACGGCAGTGCGCGCGCGAGCAGTCGGTCTCGGTCTCCACCGTGGTGCAGGCCTACCGCCACCTGGAAGACGCACGGCTGATCGAGGCGCGGCCGAAGTCCGGCTACTTCGTCGCCGCCGCGCCGCTGCGCAAACTGCAGGAGCCGGACACCTCGGCGCCACCGACCGAATCGGTGGCCGTGGACATCGGCTCGCTGTCCGAACGCGTGATGCAGCTGGCGGTCGACCCGGCCTACATCTCGTTCGGTGCGGCCTGCCCGGCGCCCGAGCTGTTTCCGCAGGAGCGGCTGCGCCGCGCGTTCAGCCGGGCGGCGCTGCGCCACCGCGCGCAGCTGTGCCAATACCCGCTGGTGCCGGGTGAAGACAGCCTGCGCCGCGCCGTCGCCCGCCGCGCGCTGGCCATGGGCTGCACGCTGGACCCACGCGACATCGTGCTCACCAACGGCTGCAACGACGCAGTGGGCCTGTGCCTGCAGGCGGTGACGAAGCCCGGCGACATCGTCGCGCTGGAGTCGCCCACCTCCTTCGGCTTCCTGCAGGTGCTGGAAGCACTGCACCTGCGTGCGCTGGAAATTCCCACCCACCCGCGGCATGGCCTGTCGGTCGACGCGCTGTCGCTGGCGCTGTCCACGCAGCCGGTGCGCGCCGTGCTGGCGGTGCCGACGCTGGCCAACCCCATCGGCGCCAGCATGCCGCTGGCCGAACGCAAGCGGCTGGCACAGCTGCTGGCGCAGCACCAGGTACCGTTGATCGAGGACGCGATCTACAACGACCTGGCCGAGCGCGACGAACACCGCCGCGCGGTGAAGTCCTTCGACACCGAGGGCCTGGTGATGCTGTGCAGCTCGTTCTCGAAGACCGTGGCGCCGGGCCTGCGCGTCGGCTGGGTCGAGGCCGGCCGCTGGACCACGCCGCTGCGCCGGCTGAAAACCGCGCTGAGCGGCGGCCACACCTCGATCACCGAGCTGGTGATGGCCGATCTGCTGATGCAGCGCGGCTATGAACCGCAGCTGCGCCGGCTGCGCCAGGTGCTGGCGCGCCATGTCGACGAGGCCCGCGGCCTGATCGGCGAGAGCTTCCCGCGCGGCACCCGCGTCACCGACCCGCAGGGCGGCATGATGCTGTGGGTGGAGCTGCCGCCGGCGCTGGATTCGCTGGCCCTGTTCAAAGCCTGCCTGGACGAGCGCATCGTCATCGCGCCGGGCACGATGTTCAGTGCCACCGATCGCTACCGCCACTGCATCCGGCTCAGCGTCGGCGGGCCCTGGGGCGACGTGCAGCGGCAGGCACTGCGCCGCGTGGGGCAGCTGGCGCAGGTGCTGCTGCGGGCAAGGCTGCCACTCGCCGCTTGACGTTGCACGACGCGCGGGGGCGATGGCTCCCCGCCGGCCGGGCCATGGCTCCATCGGGTGATGCCGGCGCGCGCGCCGGGCGGGAGACTGCGGCCTCATCACCACAGCCACCTGCCCGGAGAATTCCATGCAACGCCCCACGATGTTCGGCAGCCGCCGCGTCGCCCCCGACACCATCGCGCTGCGCAGCTACGCGCCGCTGCCCGGCTTCGGCATCGTGCCGGTCCACGCACATGTGATCCGCGCGCGCCAGCCGGTGCTGGTGGACACCGGCATCGCCGCGCTGCAGCACGAGTTCATGCGCGAGCTGCGCAGCGTGATCGACCCCGCCGCACTGCGCTGGATCTGGCTCACGCACCTGGATGCCGACCATGTGGGCAACCTGCGCGCGGTGCTGGCCGAGGCGCCGCAGGCCCGTGTCGTCACCAACTACCTGGGCATGGGCAAGATGGACCTGCAGCAGCTGCCGCTGGACCGCGTGTACCTGCTGAACCCGGGCCAGACGCTGGACGCCGGCGACCGCCACCTGGTGGCCCTGCAGCCACCGTGTTATGACGCGCCGGAGACCATGGGCCTGTTCGATGCCCGCACCCGCACGCTGTTCAGTGCCGACTGCTTCGGTGCGCTGATGGCCGATCCGGCCGAGCGCGCACAGGACATGAGCGCGGCAGCGCTGCGCGAGGGCATCGTCGGCTGGGCCGCGATCGACGCGCCCTGGCTGCGCCGCATGCCGGCGTCCTACCTGGCCACCGGCTTCGGCATGCTGCGCGACTTTGCGCCCGAGGTCGTGCTCGGCAGCCACCTGCCGCCGGCCACCGGCATGCTCGATACGCTGTTCCAGCACCTGGTCGATGCCCGCGAAGCGCTGCCCTTCGTCGGCCCCGACCAAGCGATGATGGAACGCATGAGGGGGCTGAAGAAGGCCGCCTGACCCTCCCCTACACTGCGGCGCTTGTTTCACCCTGCGGCCCGGCCGCGATCTGCGAGAAAGCGCCGCATGGGCTGGCTGGGCCACCTCGACCTGCATTACACCCGCGATGGCGACCGCACCATCGCGCTGGACCGCCACCAGGGCCCGCTGCGCGTGCTGCAGCGCCTGTACCCCGAGGGCGACGCGGTCTGCCACCACGTGCTGGTGCATCCACCCGGTGGCATCGTCGGCGGCGATGAACTGCTGCTGGACGCCCGGCTGGACGCCGGCACGCATGCGCTGATCACCACGCCCGGCGCCACGCGCTTCTACCGCAGCGCCGGCGACACCGCACGCCAGCGGATCAAAGCCCGCCTGGCCGAGGGCGCTCGGCTGGAATGGCTGCCGCTGGAGACGATTGCCTACCGCGGCTGCGAAGCTGAAAACGCGCTGCGCTTCGACCTCGCGCCGGGCGCGCAGATGATGGGCTGGGACGTGCTGGCGCTGGGCCTGCCGGCATCGGACCAGGCCTTCGACCATGGCCGCTATCTTCAACAGTTAGAGATTCCCGGTATCTGGCTCGAGCGTGGCCGCATCGCCGGCACGGACAGCCTGCTGCTCGATTCACCGCTAGGCCTGGCCGGCCAGCGCGTGCTGGCCAGCCTGTGGCTGGCCAGCGGCCACGCCCTGAGCCGCACGCTGGGTGAAGCGCTGGTCGACAGCGCGCGGGCCTGCATCGAAACCAGCGCACTGCCCACCCGCGCCGGCGTCACACAGCTGCACGACACGGTGGTCGTGCTGCGCGCGCTGGCACCGCGGGTGGAGCCTGCGATGCAGCTGCTGCAGGCGGTGTGGGCGGCATGGCGGCCACTGGCCTGGGGGCTGGAGGCGGTGGCGCCGCGGGTGTGGCGGACCTGATGCGAACTTGAGGCGGTCACGAGCCTCCGCCCCCCGGAGATCGGTGTTCAGCGGGTGCCGGCGCCTTCACCTCACCAGGTCCAGCCGCATCCACAGCTGATGCAAGTCATGCGGCACGAAGCCCAGCCGCCGCAGGGCCTGGCCGCCGAGATCCAGGCGCTGCAACTGCGGCACCAGCATGTCCCGCCCCGCATGGCGGGCCATCAAGGCCTGCACCAGCGCCTGTGCATCGTGCTGCCCCGCGTCGCGGTCGACCAGGCTGTGGACCATCACGGTGCCACCGGCCTGCTCGGCAAACACCAGCTGCGCCTGGCCATGCTGCCAGGCCTGCAGCGGCTGCGGCGAGGCGGCCAGCCCGGCTGGCGTCACTTGCAACGGCAGATCGGGCAGCTGCTGCATCGCTTCATCCAGCCAGACCCAGGCCGCCGGGAGCTCAACTTCCACCACCGCTGGCACCGGCCCGTCGCAGCGGGCACGGCGCAGCACATAGCCGTGCAGCTCGTGCACCGGTGCAAAACCGCGGCCGCGGTACAGCCGCAGCGCGCGTTCGTTCTGTGCGAACACTTCCAACTCCACCGCGGCTTGGCCTGCGGCGCGGGCACGCGCGACGAAGTCGTCCAGCAGCTGCGGCGCGGCGCCGCTGCCGCGGGCCTGCGGCACGGCGCCCATCGTCGCCAGCCGCCAGCGCGCCTGCGCCGGGCGCGCGGCCACCAGCGCAAAGGCCAGGATCCGGCCCTGCTGCTCGGCGATGCGGCTCAGCCGCAGATCCACCGCCTGGCGGGCCAGGAAGACCGGCCAATCGGCCCGCTGCAGCGTGAACGGGCCGATCAGGTAGTCCGCGAAAGCGGCGCCAAAGGCCGCATGCAGATCGGCCGCGGCCACCGCATCGGCGGCTTGTAGCGTCAGGCTCGACATGCGCTGGCTCAGTCCGGTGCCGCATGTTGCGCCGCGGGGTCCGGCGCCGGCGGGCGGGTGGTCCACAGGCGCAGCAGCGTCAGGCCCACCGCCAGCATCGGCGGGCCGATGAAGATGCCGATGAAGCCGAAGGCAATGATGCCGCCGAACACGCCGAAGACGATCAACAGCAAGGGCAGGCTGCTGCTGCGGCTGATCAGGTAGGGCTTGACGAAATTGTCGATGCTGCTGATGACCAGCAGGCCCCAGAAGAACATGAAGATCGCCCAGCCGAGCGAGCCCTGGTAGAACAGCCAGATCGTGGCGCCGCCCCAGACCAGCGGCGGTCCAATCGGCACCATCGACAGCAGGAAGGTCGCCGCGCCCAGCGCCAGCGCGGCCGGCACACCGGCCAGCAGAAAGCCGGTCACCGCCACCGCGGCCTGGGCCAGCGCGGTGCCGAAGATGCCATGCACCACGCCCGTCACGGTGTTGTCGATGGTGGCCAACAGCTCCTCACCGAGTGCGCCGGCCAGCTTCTGCAGCACCCTGCGGCTGGCCTGCACCAGCGCATCACCATCGCGGTAGAAAAAGAAACAGATGAAGGTGGCCAGCACCAGCTGCAGCAGCCCCGCGCCCACGGCCTTGCCGGCCCCGAGCAGCAGGCCGCGCGCCGGCTCGATCAGGCTCTTCAGCGCCGCGGCCAGTTCTTCGCGGCTGGCGGCCAGGCGATGCCAGTAGGTGTCCAGCGGTTCGCCGATCAGCGGCAGGCTCTTCAGCCAGTCCGGCGGCATCAGCGGGCCTTGATCGAGCAAGGCCTTGATGGCGTCCACCGCGGACGTGACATCGTCGGCCAGGCTGAAGGCCAGCACCGCCGACGGGCCGACCACCAGCACCACCAGCAGCAGCGTCATCAGCAGCGCCGCGGCGGCCGAGCGTCCGGCCAAGGCGCGGCGAAGGCGCACGTACAGCGGCCAGCTCGACGAGCAGGCCACCGCCGAGAACAGCAGCGCGGGGATGAAGGGCGACAGCACCTGGTAGCAGCCGACGACAACCACGACGACTGCGGCCAGCTGCGCGTACTGCGGCAGGCGCAAGTTCATGGCCGGAAGGGTACGACAGATTTCGCCCCGCCCAGCCGGCCCGAAAACAGGGCCGTGCGCTTCAGGCATCATGCGGCGCATTCCGCTTCGTTCGCTGTTGCCATGCCGCCGATGTCCTCGCCTCGCTTCACATCCCGCCACTCGGTGAAGGCGGCCGTGCTGGCCGCCGCGCTGGGTCTGGCCGCCAGCGATGCATCGGCCCAGGTGTTCAAGGACGCCGCGCTGAATGCCTTGTACAGCGCCGAGCGCCTGGCCGAGCTGGACCAGCTGGCACTCAAACGCCTGGCCGCACACGCCGACGATGCGCAGGCCGTGCTGGCCACCGCGCTGGTGGCGATGATCAGCAACGACAGCGCCCGGCGCGAAGCGGCGATCCAGCGCGCCGAGCACTGCCTGCAGCAGGCGCCGCAGGCCGCCCCTTGCCACTACGCGCTGGGCAGCGTGCTGGGCATCCAGGCCATGTCGCAAGGCGCGATGAAGATGCTCAGCAGCGTTGGCCGCGTCAAAAGCGCGCTAGTGAAGGCACTGGAACTGGAGCCGCAGTGGTACACCGCGCGCAGTGCGGTGGTGGATTTCTACCTGCTGGTGCCGGGCCTGGCCGGCGGCAGCCCGAAGAAGGCCGCCGACATCGCGCGCGCCGCCGAGCGGCCCGAGCAGGCGCGTGCGCTGGAAGCCCGCGTGGCGCTGAAAGAAGAGCGCTTTGATGCCGCGGTGGCGCTGCTCGCCGATGTCAAGCCGGGGGCCGACACCGCCGTGGCCGACGACCTGCAAGCGCTGTGGATCTCGGCCGGCATCGGCCTGCTGGGCAAGGGCCAGCGAGAGCAGGCGCGCGCGGTGTTCCAGCGCCTGAGCAAGGATCGGCCCGACCAGGCTGCCGGCCCCTACGGCCTGGCGCGGGTGGAGACCGAAGCCGGCGCCTGGGCCGAAGCGGTGGCGTTGCTGGAGCGCAGCGCGCAACTCAAGGGCGCCGAGCGCCTGCCGGTGGACTACCGCCTGGGCATCGCACTGCAGGGCCTGGGCCGCAGCGACGCCGCACGCGCCGCCTACCAGCGCTTCATTGCCGGCGGCCGCGGATCACGCAACGCACTGGACGATGCGAAGAAGCGCTTGACCCAGTTGGGCTGAGCCGCTCAGTCGACCAAGGCATAGGGCCCGCCGCGCTCCAGCGCGCGGCGGAACGCCGGCCGCGCATGAATGCGCTTCAGAAACGCCATCAACCGGGGTCGGCTGTCGTTCAGGCCGGCACGCTGCGCCGCGGCTTCGAGTGGAAAGCTCATCATGATGTCGGCGCCGGTGAGTTCACGGCCGCTGAACCATTCACTCTTGCCGAGCTCTTCTTCCATGAAATCCAGCTGGCGCTTCAGGTTCGGCCACACGATGGCGTCCAGCGCCTTGTTGCAGATGGCGCGCGCCATCGGTTTGACGAAGAACGGCATCGGCGACGCCGCGATCTTGTCGAACACCAGCTTCATCAGCAGCGGCGGCATCGCCGAGCCCTCGGCGAAATGCAGCCAGTAGCGGTAGCGCAGGTGCTCGGGCGTGCCGGGTGTGGGCTGTAGGCGGCCGCCGCCATGGCGCTCCAGCAGGTATTCGACGATGGCGCCGGTTTCGGCCACGGTGGTGATGCCTTCGGTGATGACCGGCGACTTGCCCAGCGGGTGCACCGCCAGCAACTCCGGCGGCGCCAGCAGGGTCTTGGCATCACGCTGGTAGGGCTTGATCTCGTAGGGCAGGCCCAGTTCTTCGAGCAGCCAGAGCACGCGTTGCGAGCGTGAATTGTTCAGGTGGTGGACGGTGATCATCCGCCGATTCTCCGGTGCGTCGAGCGGGCCTGCTGCCACCAGGCCAGCACGCCCTGCCCCGCCACCAGGCCACTGGCCAGGCTGGCGCTGAGCAGGTAGCCGCCGGTGGGTGCTTCCCAGTCCAGCATTTCGCCGGCGCAGAACACGCCAGGCAGGCACTGCAGCATCAGGTGTTCGTCCAGCGCTTCCAGGCGCACGCCGCCGGCGGTGCTGATGGCTTCGGCGATCGGCCGCGCCGCGGTGAGCGTGATCGGCCAGGCCTTGAGTTCACGGGCCAGCGCCTGCGGCGCTTCGGCCACGCGCTGCGCCAGTTCAGCCGCGCTGTAGCGTTCGCGCAGCAGCGCGGCCTTCACCCCCTCGAGGCCGGCATGCTCACGCAGGTGGTTGGGCAGCGAGCGTGTACCGCGGCCATGTGCCAGGCCTTCGGCCAGCCGCGCTTCGTCGCGGCCGGGCACCAGGTCGAGCCGGATCGTCGCGCTGCCGGCCGCCGCGATCTGGTCGCGGATCAGCGCCGACGCGGCATACACCAGGCTGCCCTCGATGCCGCCGGCGGTGATGACGAACTCACCCGGCCGATCGAAATGTTCAGCGTGGGCGCCGTCGAACATCAGCCGCACCGACTTCAGCGGCGCACCGGCAAAGCGCTCGGCGAAATACGGGCTCCAGCCGACATCGAAGCCGCAGTTGGCCGGCTGCAGCGGCGCGAGCTCCACGCCACGGGCAGCCAGCCAGGGCACCCAGGCGCCGTCCGAGCCCAGGCGGGGCCAGCTGGCGCCGCCCAGCGCCAGCACCAGCGCATCGGCGCGCTGCAGCTGCGGGCCGGCGGGCGTGTCGAAACGCAGGTCCAGCGCGCCGTCGCCCGCTGTGTCCGGCGCGTGCCAGCCCTGCCAGCGGTGGCGCATGTGCAGCCGCAGGCCCTGCGTGCGCAGCCGGTGCAGCCAGGCACGCAACAGTGGCGCGGCTTTCATCTCCGACGGGAACACGCGGCCCGAGGTGCCGACGAAGGTGCTGATGCCCAGGCCCTGGGCCCAGTCGCGCAGGGCCTGCGGGCTGAAGCCCGCCAGCCAAGAGGCTACGGCTTCGGACCGCTCACCAAAGCGCTGCACGAAAACCGGCAGCGGCTCGCTGTGCGTCAGGTTCAGGCCGCCCTTGCCGGCCAGCAGGAACTTGCGGCCCACCGAGGGCATGGCGTCGTACAGATCCACGCTGGCACCGCCGGCCAGCAGCGCCTCGGCCGCCATCAGCCCGGCCGGGCCGCCGCCTATCACGGCCACCCGGGCCATGCCTGTAGGGGAAGCGGCCATCACGTTGTCAGCCAAGGTCATCGGCGCAGTCTAAACGCGCAAGCAAACGTTGGTGGACTGTGTCCAGTGGTCAAGGTTGCTTGCCTTTGAGACGGCGGTGCACCAGAACGGCGATCGGCGGTTCAGACTGGCGCCACGGATCCGGCCACGTGCCGGCAATACCTATTCATTCCCACAGCAAGGAGTACAGCATGACCCGCACCCACCTCTGGCAACTTGGCGCCATCGCGGCCGCCGCAGGGCTGATCTGCGTCGCGCAGGCGCAGACCAGCGACACCAGCGCCAACAACCAGGCCGCCGCCGAATCAGCGATGGCCGACCCCTTTGCCGCGCCCGAGAAGTGGAGCGACACCTCGCCGACCGAAGCCGACGTGCAGGCGGTGCTCGAGGCCGATGCCACGTCCACCACCACCGATGCAAACGCGCCCGCCGAACCGTCCAGCGAGCCCGCCACGGCGGCCATGCCGTCCCGCAAGAGCAACCATGCGGTGGTCGTGACCCCGTCCGCCGCGCCGGCGGCTGAAGCCGCGCCGGTGGCCGCGATCGAGCCGCCGATCACGCGCGAGGAAGTGATCGCTGAGGCGGTCTATGCCAACCGGCATGGCCTGATCCCGCGTGGCGAGATGGCCATGGTCGACGAGGACAAGGGCACGCAGTGGGCAGAAAAGGCTGACGTAGCCCGAATCGCACGGGCCGAGCAGACCCGCCTGGCGCGGCTCGAGACCCAGCAGAGGCTGGCGCAGGCGGCGCAGCCGAGCTCCGACACCACGGCCAGCACGACCGCCGGCCCGATGGCCAGCACGACGATCAGTTCCGCGCCCAGTGACAGCACCAGCCCGGCGCAGCAAACCGCGCAACGCTGAGTCGCTCCGCGGCGCTACACCGACATCAGCTTGCGCACGCCGTCGGCTTCCATCTGGGAGCCGCGGCCGCGCCGGATGATGTCGCCGCGTTCCATCACCAGGTACTGGTCGGCCAGTTCAGCGGCAAAATCGTAGTACTGCTCGACCAGCACGATGGCCATCGTTTTACGGTTTGCCAACATGCGAATGACGCGGCCGATGTCCTTGATGATGCTGGGCTGGATGCCCTCGGTCGGCTCGTCCAGGATCAGCAACTTCGGGCCTGCGGCCAGCGCGCGGGCGATCGCCAGTTGCTGCTGCTGGCCGCCGGACAGGTCGCCGCCGCGGCGGTTGATCATCTGCTTGAGCACCGGAAACAGCTCGAACAGCTCGGCCGGGATCTGCGTGCCGCCGGGTTTCACGGCCAGGCCCATGCGCAGGTTCTCCTCCACCGTCAGCCGCGAGAAGATTTCGCGGCCCTGCGGCACGTAGCCGATGCCGCGGCGCACCCGCTCGTAGCTGGTGGCGCGGGTGATGTCCACGCCGTCGAGCTGGATCGTGCCGGTCTTCACCGGCACCACGCCCATCAGGCTTTTCAGCAGCGTGGTCTTGCCCACGCCGTTGCGACCCAGCACCACGGTCACTTCGCCGAGCGTCGCCTCGAAGCCGAGGTTGCGCAGGATGTGGCTGCCGCCGTAATACTGGTTGAGTGAGTCGACCTTCAGCATGTCGGATTCCTAGCGCCCAAGGTACACCTCCACCACCTTCTCGTTGTTCTGCACCTCCGCCAGCAGGCCTTCGGCCAGTACGCTGCCTTCGTGCAGCACCGTCACCTTCTTCCGCCCTTGAGTCAGCTCGTCGACGAACTTCATGTCGTGCTCGACGACCACCAGCGAATGTTTGCCCTCCAGCGTCAGGAAAAGTTCGGCGGTGCGCTCGGTTTCTTCGTCGGTCATGCCGGCCACCGGTTCATCCAGCAGCAGCAGCTTCGGGTCCTGCACCAGCAGCATGCCGATCTCCAGCCACTGCTTCTGGCCGTGCGACAGCAAGCCCGCGGTGCGCTGCGCTTCGTCCTTCAGGTGGATCGTCGTCAGCGTCTCGCCGATGCGGTCCAGCTGCGTGCCGGTCAGGCGCGAGAACAGCGAGGCGCGCACGCGCCGGTCAGCGGCCAGCGCGAGTTCGAGGTTCTCGAACACGCTCAAGTCTTCATACACCGTGGGCTTCTGGAACTTGCGGCCGATGCCGATCTGCGCAATCTCGGGCTCGGTCAAGCGCAAGAGGTCGATCGTCGAGCCGAAGAAGGCCTTGCCCGAGTCGGGCCGGGTCTTGCCGGTGATGCAATCCATCATCGTGGTCTTCCCGGCGCCGTTGGGGCCGATGATGCAGCGCAATTCGCCAACGTTCACGCTGAGCGTCAGTGCGTTCAAGGCCTTGAAGCCGTCGAAGCTGACCGTGATGTCGTCCAGGTACAGCGCGACGCCATGCGCGAAATCCGGCTCGCCCAGTTTCAGCACGCGGCCGAAGGCGGCCTGGCGGTCACCGCTGCTGCCGGTGGCCGCCGATGCGCGCCGGGCTTCATACGCCTCGCGGCGCTTCGCCCCCTCCTCCATCAATTCGGGTGTCATGATTTTTTCTCCGTCGCGCGCTTGAACAGGCCGACGATGCCGTTGGGCAGGAACAAGGTCACCGCGATGAACAAGGCGCCCAGGAAATAGAGCCAGATCTCGGGGAAGGCGACCGTGAACCAGCTCTTCGCGCCGTTGACGAAGAAAGCGCCGATGATCGGGCCGATCAGCGTGGCGCGGCCACCCACCGCGGTCCAGATCGCGATCTCGATCGATGCCGCCGGGCTCATCTCGCTGGGGTTGATGATGCCCACCTGCGGCACATACAGCGCCCCGGCAATCGCGCACATCACGGCAGACAGGGTCCAGATGCTCAGCTTGTAGGCCAGCGGGTTGTAGCCGGTGAACATGACGCGCGTCTCGGCATCACGGATGGCCTGCAGCACGCGGCCGTACTTGCTGTTGACGATGGCCCGCGCGCCCAGGTAGAAGGCCACCAGCGTGACGCCGGTGATCGCGAACAGCGTGATGCGCATGCCCGGCGTGGCGATCGGGATGTCCAGGATGCGCTTGAAATCGGTGAAGCCGTTGTTGCCACCGAAGCCGGTCTCGTTGCGGAAGAACAGCAGCATCGCCGCAAAGGTCATGGCCTGCGTGATGATCGAGAAGTACACGCCCTTGATGCGCGAGCGGAACGCGAACCAGCCGAACACCAGCGCCAACGCGCCCGGCACCAGCACGATCAAGAGCATCTGTGCGATGAACGAATCGGACAGCGCCCATTGCCACGGCAGCGCCTTCCAGTTCAGGAACACCATGAAGTCCGGCAGATCGCTCTTGTAGTTGCCGTCGCGGCCGATCTGGCGCATCAGGTACATGCCCATGCCGTAGCCGCCGAGCGCGAAGAACAGGCCATGGCCCAGCGACAGGATGCCGGTGTAGCCCCAGATCAGGTCCATCGCCAGCGCGCAGATGGCGTAGCAGAGGATCTTGCCGGTCAGGCTGACCGAATAGTCGCTGAAGTGGAAGACACTGCCCTTGGGCACGGCCAGGTTCAGCACCGGCACCAGCACGGTGATCACCGCCACCGCGATCATCACCGCCAGCCAGCCCTTGGGGCCGAGCAGCAGGCCGCGCTTCTGTTCCAGCACCATCATGCCGATCTCGGGTTCGCGCTTCATGCTTCGGCGCTCCGGCCCTTGACCGCGAACAGACCCTGCGGTCGCTTCTGGATGAAGACGACGATGAACACCAGCACCATGATCTTGGCCAGCACCGCACCGGCCCAGCCTTCCAGCAGCTTGTTCAGGATGCCCAGGCCCAGCGCGGCATACACGGTGCCGGCCAACTGCCCGACACCGCCGAGCACCACCACCATGAACGAATCGACGATGTAGCCCTGGCCCAGGTCCGGCCCGACATTGCCGACCTGGCTCAAGGCGCAGCCTGCGAGACCTGCAATGCCGGCACCGAGTGAAAACGCCATCATGTCGATGCGCGCGGTGTCGACGCCGACACAGGCCGCCATGCGCCGGTTCTGCGTCACGCCGCGCACGAACAGGCCGAGCCGGGTCCTGCTGATCAACAGCGCCATGCCGATCAGCACCAGCGCGGCAAAGGCCAGGATCGCGATGCGGTTGAAGGGCAGCACGAGATTGGGCAGCACCTGCACGCCGCCCGACATCCACGACGGGTTCTCGACACCGACGTTCTGCGCGCCGAACAGCGTGCGCACCGCCTGCATCAGCACCAGGCTGATGCCCCAGGTGGCCAATAGCGTCTCAAGCGGGCGGCCATACAACCAGCGGATGACGCTGCGCTCCAGCACCGCGCCGACCAGCGCGGCGCTGAGGAAGGAGGCCGGAATGGCGACCAGGATGTACCCGTCGAAAGCATTGGGAAAGTAGCTGCGGAACAGGTTCTGCACGACGTAGGTGGCGTAGGCGCCGATCATCATCAGCTCGCCGTGGGCCATGTTGATGACGCCCATCAGGCCGTAGGTGATGGCCAGGCCCAGCGCCACCAGCAGCAGGATCGAGCCCAGGCTGGCACCGGTGAACAGCACGCCCAGCTTCTCGCCCCAGGCCAGCTGGCCCTGCACGCTGTCGATCGAGGCCTGGATCGCGGCTTTCACCTGCGCATCGGTCTCGGTGTTGAGTTTCTCGAGCAGCAGCGAACGCGTCGCCGGCTCGCTGCTGCCGGACAGCGCCTTGGCTGCCGTCATGCGCTTGGCCGGGTCGTCCGACGAGATCAGCACGGCCGCGCGCAGCAGGTTCAGTGCAGCCTTCAGCTGCACATCGGTCTCGGCCTGTTCAGCCTTCTCGATCAGGCCGAGCTTGCCCTCGTCGACCTGGTCCTTCAATTCGACGATCGCCTTGGCGCGCACCGCGCGGTCCGGCGAAATCAGCTTCAGCACCGCGATCGCGCTTTCCAGCTCGCGGCGCATGCGGTTGTTGTTGACGACATCCTCGGCATCGGCCGGCAGCGTGGCTGCCGATCCGGTGGCCGCTTCGATGGCCTTGCCGTCCTTGACGATGTAGGCCTTGCCGCCGGATGTCTTTACAGCGTCGTCGAGGATCGCCTGCACCAGCGGCACCAGCGTTACATCGCCAGCAGCCAGGCGTTCATTCAGCGCAGCGAGGCGCTCGTCGCTCTCACCGGCGGCGATCTTGCCGGCCTGCTCCGGCGTCAGCGCAAAAGCCTGCGGCGCGGCGAACCATGCCAGCAGGGTGAATACGAAAGGCAGAACACGAACACGCAGCACGGTTTCCCCAAAACAACGCGCGCGGTGCGGCATCCCGCCGACCGCGCGCCTTCATCACGCCTTACTTCTTTTCAGGAACGTTCTTCTTGCCCTTGTTCTCGGCGATGTAGTCGCTCCACGGGTCAGCCACGACCGGACCCTTGGTCTTCCACACCACGTTGAACTGGCCGTCGGCCTTGATTTCGCCGATGAACACCGGCTTGTGCAGGTGATGGTTTTCCTTGTCCATCGTCGAGGTGAAGCCACCCGGCGCGGCGTAAGTCTGGCCGGCCATCGCGGCGATGACCTTGTCGGTGTCGGTCGACTTGGCCTTCTCGACCGCGGCCTTCCACATCATGATCCCGAGGTAAGTGGCCTCCATCGGGTCATTCGTCAGCGGCTTGTCCTTATGGCCGGCGATGTTCTTGGCCTTGGCGTAGTCGCTCCACTTCTTGACGAACTCGGTGTTGGCCGGGCTCTTGATGCTCATGAAGTAGTTCCAGGCGGCCAGGTGGCCCACCAGCGGCTTGGTATCGACGCCGCGCAGTTCTTCTTCACCCACCGAGAAGGCCACGACCGGCACATCGGTCGCCTTCAGGCCCTGGTTGCCGAGCTCCTTGTAGAAGGGCACGTTGGAGTCGCCGTTGATGGTCGAGACCACCGCCGTCTTCTTGCCTTCGGACGAGAACTTCTTGATCTTGGCAATGATGCTCTGGTAGTCCGAATGGCCGAAGGGGGTGTATTCCTCCATGATGTCGGTATCGGCCACGCCCTTGGCCTTCAGGAAGGCGCGCAGGATCTTGTTCGTCGTGCGGGGGTACACGTAGTCGGTGCCCAGCAGCACGAAGCGCTTGGCGCTGCCGCCGTCCTTGCTCATCAGGTATTCCACTGCCGGAATGGCCTGCTGGTTCGGCGCGGCGCCGGTGTAGAAAACGTTCTTGCTGAGTTCTTCGCCTTCATACTGCACGGGGTAGAACAGCAGCGAATTCAGCTCTTCGAAGACCGGCAGCACGCTCTTGCGCGACACGCTGGTCCAGCAGCCGAAGGTAACGGCGACCTTGTCCTTGCTGATCAGCTGGCGCGCCTTTTCGGCGAACAGCGGCCAGTTGGAGGCCGGGTCGACGACCACCGGCTCCAGCTTCTTGCCCAGCACGCCGCCCTTGGCGTTGATCTCGTCGATGGCCATCAGCACGGTGTCCTTCAACACCGTCTCCGAGATCGCCATCGTGCCGGACAAGGAGTGCAGCACGCCGACCTTGATGGTTTCCTGGGCCTGGGCCAGCGAGCTGAAGCCGAGGGCGCAGACCGAGGCCGCCAGTGCGGTGAGAGATTTCGTGGCAAAGCGACGAGAGAGTTTCATCGAGGGAGGCTCCTGCTTGTAAGGGTTGGGATCAAGTAGCGACAGCAGGTTAGGCGCGCCACCGCGCCGGGCCAATACGCAAGGTGACGTAGATGGCCCGGCCGGGCCGGGCCCGAATCGAGCCAACAATCGGGGTCACCCATCGGGCCACCAACCCCACGCTCACGCGTTGCAGAATCGACCCATGAACCCCATTCCCACCCTCGAAGCACCGGCCGGCTCCAAGATCCACCTGATCGGTGGCGAAAAAGGCGGCGTCGGCAAATCCCTGGTGTCGCGCCTGCTGGCGCAATACTTCATCGACCACGAGATGCCCTTCGTCGGCTACGACACCGACCGCTCCCATGGCGCGCTGATGCGCTTCTACGCCGGCTACGCCGCGCCGGCGCTGGCCGACCGCTACGAGGCGCTGGACGCCATCGTCGAAAGCGCCGTCGAACAACCCGGCCGCCGCGTGCTGGTCGACCTGGCCGCGCAGACCCATGCGCCGCTGGTGCAGTGGATCGAAGAATCCGGCGTGCTGGACCTGGCCGATGTCTCCGGCATCGCCATCCACTACTGGCATGTGATGGATTCGGGCAAGGATTCGGTCGACCTGCTGCGCCGCCTGCTCGACCAGTTCGGCATGCGGCTGCGCTACGTGCTGGTGAAGAACCAGGTGCGCGGCGACGATTTCCACCAGCTCGAACAATCCGGCGAACAAGCCCGCGCGATGGCGCTGGGCGCGAAGATCGTCACCATCCGCAAGCTGCACGACGCGGTGGTGCAGAAGATCGACGCCAGCAACGCCAGCTTCTGGTCGGCGCGCAACAGCACCAGCAAGGAAGGCGCGGGCCTGGGCCTGATGGAGCGCCAGCGCCTGAAGATGTGGCTGGCGCATGCGCAGGGCGAACTGGAGTCCGCGGGCGTCTGAAGGAAGGCACTGTGGGCAAGACCTGCGCCGATGGCGTCGCAGCAGATGCGAGCAGACCTGGTCCCGATGGCCGCACCAGTTCAGAGGTATGAGTCGTGATCGCCCGTGGTCCGTTCAGTTGAACGCAATCGGCTGGAAGTATCCAAGGGCGCTGGCATCCGAGTTGACCCCGAACATCCCAAGGGGCAGACTGGCACCGAAAGCTGACTTCAGGAGATGCCGACCATGAACTTGCCGAAAGACCGAGGCCACGTCGTTTCAGGCACCGGCGTCAGCCGGTACGAAAAGGTGATCGCGGCCGATGGCGGCGACGGCAAGTGGCACTTCATCGATCGCCAGAACCTGAAGAGCTCGTGTGGGCCCACATGCGCTCGCATGGTGATCAAGTTGATCACCGGGTTGAGCATCGGGCAGGACTACTTCGGTGGTCTCGTTGCGTTGTCGGAGAAGGACATCAGCCCTTCGGACAGCAGCCCCATGTCGGAGGAAGCACAAGGCTTTCACGACTTCGATGCGAAGGGCGCCCGGTCGGGCCACATCTTGAAGGCCCTGCAGGACAACAAGATCACCAACGCACGCAAGATCCCGAAAACCTCCAACTGGAAGGAAGAATGGCGCAAGTGCTCCGAGAAGGCGCCGGCGATCCTGCTGATCGACTGGAGAAGACGCGGATCGCACTTCGTCGTGATGGCCGGCCCCTTGTCGACCAACCCGGACCGATTTCTCGTTCTCGATCCGGCCTATGGAGTCCAGCACATCGAGGCCGCCCAACCGGATGTCTACAAACCCCGCCATGCGGGTGCTGTGAACGGCAAGATTTTCGCGACGGGGTCGCTGTCCAAGACATCCACCATCGTGACCTACTGAGGCCACGCGCCGACCGACCAGGAACCGTAGCCAATTTGACGGGATTGGCCTTGGCGTCGGCCCCGATGTCACCGACTGATTTGTACTTGCTGGCCGCGCCCACGCGTACGACGAAGCAGGTGCGAAACAGCGCGGGCCTATCATCGGCGGCTTCGGCTCCCGCCTGATCCCGACCTCCCGCCTTGCACGCAGCCCCCGCCCTGACCGCCCCGGCGCCCGAAGCCGGCACCGCCGTGCACACCCTGCCCAACGGCGTGCGCATCGTGACCATCGTGCAGCCCTGGCTGGACAGCGTCAGCATCAGCGTCTTCGTGCGCGCCGGCAGCCAGCATGAGAGCCGGCGCCTGAACGGCATCAGCCATGTCGTCGAGCACATGGCGTTCAAGGGCACGGCCAGCCGCGACTGCCAGCGCATCAACCTCGATGCCGAGCGCCTGGGCGCCGAGGTCAATGCGCACACCGACAAGGACCACACCGCCTTCCACATGAACGGCCTCGCGCAGCATGCCGGCGCGCTGCTGCGCATGCTGGGCGACATCGTGCGCAACAGCAGCTTTCCGCAAAGCGAGCTGGAGCGTGAGCGCCAGGTGATCCTGCAGGAGTACATCGAGGACGAGGACGACCCGATGTCCACCGCCTACAAGCTGTTCGACCATGCCTGCTACGGCACGCACCCGGTGGCGCAGGCGGTGATCGGCACGCGCGCCAACATCGAACGCTTCACGCGCGACGAGCTGCTGGGCCACGTGCAGCGCCTGTACAGCGGCGCCAACGTCATCGTCGGCGTCGCCGGCCGCATCGCCCCGGCGGCGATCGTCGACGAAGCGCAGGCGGCCTTCGGCAGCATGCCGGCGGGCAGCGAAAACAGCCTGGCGCCGCCGGCCTGGATCGGCGGCAGCAAGACCCGCCGCCACGCCGGCAGCAGCCAGAGCCACCTGGTGCTGGGCTTCCCGATCCCGCCGCTGACCGGCGACTACCACGCCAGCCTGCTGGCCACCGCGCTGTTCGGCGAAGGCATGAGCTCGCCGCTGATGGACAGCCTGCGCGAGCGGCGCGGCCTGGTCTATCACGCATCTTGCTCGGCCGACGTGATGGCCCAGCATGGCCAATTCGTGCTGGAAGCCTCCACCTCGCCGGGCCAGCTGGACGAGCTGTTCACCGAGCTGGCGGTGCTGCTGCGCCAGCAGGCCGCGGCCATCGACCCGGTGGGGCTGGAGCGCGCGCGCAACCAGATCGCGGTGCGCAGCCTGCGCTCGCAGCAGCAGCCCTTCCGCTGCGTCGAAGATGCGGCGCAGGACCTGTTCGTGCACGGCCGGGTGTGTTCACGCGCTGAACTGCTGGCGCGCATCCAGGCCGTCACCGCCGATGAGGTGCAGCAGGCCTTCGGCCGCATGCTGGCGGCGCCGCCCGCGCTGGCCATCGTCGGCAAGCTGGCCAAGGGGGCCGACGAGCGATTCCTGGCGCAATTGGCTGAGCACTGAACACGGAAGGCTGAAGATCATGGCCCTGCGAAAAATTCTCGGCTGGCGCGCGCTGCTCGCGCTGATGCTGGCACTGGGCCTGCTGGCCGGCTGTGCCACGCTGGACGAGAGGCAGCGCGCCTGGATCTTCCAGCCGACCGATCGCACCTGGGCCGGCGGCCTGGCGGCGGCCGAAGGCATGCAGGACGTCTGGATCGACTTCGATTCGCGCGAAGCCGGCCAGACGGTGAAGCTGCACGGCCTGTGGCTGCCGCAGGACCGGCCCGGCGCGCCGGTGCTGCTGTACCTGCACGGCGCGCGCTGGGACGTGCGCGGCAGCGCCTTCCGCATGCGCAGCATGCATGCGCTGGGCTTCTCGGTGCTGGGCATCGATTACCGCGGCTTCGGCCGCAGCACGGCCACGCTGCCCTCCGAGACCCTGGCCTACGAGGACGCACAGGCCGCCTGGGCCTGGCTGGCGCGCGAGCATGCCGACGTGCCGCGCTACATCTTCGGCCATTCGCTGGGCGGCGCCATCGCGGTGCACCTGGCCACCGAGGCGCCCGATGCCACCGGGCTGATGGTCGAAGGCACCTTCACGTCGATCCCCGATGTCTTCAGCCACATGAAATGGGGCTGGCTGCCGGTAGGCCCGCTGATCACCCAGCGCTTCGATGCCGCCACGCGCATCGGCCGCGTGCGCATGCCGGTGCTGGTGGTGCATGGCAGCGAAGACAAGCTGATCCCGCCCGCGCTGGGCCGCGAACTCTACGAACGCGCGCCGGCGCCCAAGCAGTTCGTGCTGGTGGAAGGCGGCTCGCATCACAACACCAACCGCATGGGGCAGGCCCAGTACCGCGAGGCGCTGGCGCAGCTGTTCGGGTTCGGTGACAAACCGGCGGCGCCGCAGGCGGCGGCCGGGCTCAGCGCAGCGTGGCCGACAGCAGCAGCGCCGGCGCAGAACGATCGTCCGCGTCAGTGACCAGCAGCAGCTGCAGGCCATCGGCCGCGGCGCGCGTGCTGATGCCTTCGGCCTTGCAGCGCAGGGCCAGCGGCTCCATGCGCTGCAGCCGGCCCTGGGCGTCGACCAGCCCCACCGCTGAGCCCAGGCAGGCGCCGTCGGCATAAACGTCGTCGGTCTGCTCGGCAGCGGCGCAGAACACGAAGCCGCCTTCGGGCAGCGCCGCGCCATCGGTGAAGCACAGCGCGGCACCACCGATGTGGCCAAGCTCGAAGCGCGCGATCGCATCAGGCACGGGTGCTGGCCCGGCCGCCACCAGCCAGCGCTGCACGGCTGGCCAGTCGAAGGCGATGCAGGCATTCGCCGGATCGCGCTGATGGCCGCGCTGCAGCAGACAGAAACGCTCGCCGTCGACGAAAGCGCCTTCGATGTTCAGGTCGGCGAACTGCGCGCGCAGCGACGCCAGCAGCGGCGCCACGTCGATCACCTGCGGCGCGCCGCTCACCTGGCCCTGTGCATCCAGCGGGACCAGCGCCGCACGCTGCCGCCGCGTCGTGGATCCGGAGCCCATGGCCAGCAAGGCGCCGCAGGCATGGCCCGCGAAGGGCGGCAGCAGGGCCAGCGCCTCGAGGTCCGGCTTGGCGGCCTTGCGCGCGGCGTGGGGCAGCGGCAGATCCCCGTCGAACAGCTGGCACCAGCGGCCGGGCTGCGCATCGCCAAGACGAAAGCTGGCCAGCTTGAGCTCATCGTCGGCCACCACATGCAGCCACTCGCCGCAGTGCGCCAGGCCGCTCGCGGCACTGAGCCGGCCGGGCCCGGCAGCAGCGTCCATCGACAATGTTCTGAGCGTCTGAACCAGCAGCACGGCGGCCTCGTCGTCACGAAGGTGAGCGCGCATTGTGGTGTGCGGGCAAAATCCGCCCCTTGATCCTTTTCGATGGTCTCGATGTCCTCCACCTTCCCGCCGCCCCCGACCGACTCAGCTGCCGCACCCGACGCCGCGCCGGCGCCCGATGCGACAGCGGTGCCCGCGGCCGCTGCCGCGGCCGAACTCGATGCCGTGCACGCGCCCAACGCCGCGCCTGTGTCTGACGCCGCAGCGGTGCCTGACGCCGCAGCGGTGCCTGACGCCGCTCCGGCGCCCGACGCCCTGCCGGAGGTCGAAGCCCTGCCGGGGGTCGACGCCGCGCCTGCTGCCGATGCCGGTGCTGCAACGGTGCGGGCCAGCCCGCCGGTGCCCGATTGCACGCAGCAGCTCAGGCAGCTGTTCCCGGCCTTGTTCAGCGGGCCACCCAAGCCGGTGAAGCTGCGCATCCAGGACGACATCCAGGCCCGCGCGCCGAATCAGTTCACCAAGCGCGCGCTGACCGCATTCTTCCGCCGCCACACCACCAGCACGAGCTACCTGATCGCGCTGACACGCGCCGAGCACCGCCTGGACCTGGATGGCCAGCCCGCCAGTCCGGTGAACGATGAACATCGCCAGGCCGCGCTGGACGAACTGGCGCGCCGCCGGGCCCGCCGCGACGCCCAACGCGCAGAGATGAACGCTGCGGCCGCCGGCCCGAATGGCGCCGTACAGGCCGCCGCGGACGGCAGTGCGCCGGCTCATCCGGGCGGCCCCGATGGCGGCCCGCCCGCCCGCCCGGCAGGCCCACCGCGCCCCCGGCCACCGCGGCCGCAAGGTGATCGACCGCCGCGGCCGCAGGGTGATCGGCCGCCACGGCCGCAAGGTGATCGGCCGCCACGACCGCAAGGTGATCGTGCGCCTGGACCACAAGGTGATCGTCCACCGCGGCTGGACCGGCCACCACGGCAGGACCGCCCGCCACGTCCTGATCGGCCGCCGCAAGGCGATCGGCCGCCGCAGAGGCAACGCCCTCCCCAGGCCGACCGCCCGCCGCGCCAGGACCGGCCGGACCGGCCGCCGCGCCCGAACCCGCCCTACCCCGCGGCGCATGAGCTTCGCGCCCAGCCGCCGGCCCCGCAACGGCCCTCAAGCCTCGACCCGCAACAGCAGGAGCGTGCACGCCTGCTGCGCGACTACGAGACCACGCGCCTGAGTGAATCCAACTTCTGCGTGCTCAAGGGCCTGACGCCGGCGCGTCTGGCCGAACTGCTGGCTCAAGCGCGGCAGGAAGCCGGCCCGGCGCCGGCGAAACAAGCCGGCGGTCAGCGCCCGCCGCACCAGCGCTGAAGCAGTTCATCGCGCTGAGCTGATCGCCGGCACGTGTTCACCGGCTTTCAGGTCACCAGCGCTGCCGGCCCCGGAAACCACAGGCTGAACACCGTCGGCTGGCCCGGCGCGCTGGCCACCGTCACCGTGCCGCCATGCAGGTCCATGATCGATTTGACGATGGCCAGCCCCAGGCCCGAGCCCGATGCCGAACCGGCCCGCGACGGGTCGACGCGGAACGAACGGTCGAAGATGCGCTGCTGGTGCTCGGGCGCGATCGGCGGGCCGTCGTTGCACACGGTGAGCGTGCAGGTGCCCCCCTCGTGCAGCTGGCTGCCGACGGTGATCTGGCTGCCGCGCGGCGCATAACGCAGCGCATTCGACACCAGGTTGCCGAGCGCGCGCGTCAGCAAGGTCTCATCGGCCCAGACCTGCTGCCACATCGCGCCGACGCCCGCCATCTGCATCGCCAGCGTCACGCCACATTCTTCGGCCAGCATCTCGAAGTAGCCGCAGCCGCGTTCGAGCCAGGGCTGCAGGTCGATCCACAGCGGCCGGATGGCCGCCTGCGGATCGTCGGCACGCGCCAGGAACAGCATGTTCTCGATCAGCCGCGAAATGCGCTCGTAGTCTTCCACCGCCGATTCCAGCACCGCGCGGTATTCGGCTGCGCTGCGCGGCTTGGACAGTGCCACCTGGGCCTCGCCGAGCAGGTTGTTGATCGGCGTGCGCAGGTCGTGCGCCAGGTCGGATGAAAACTCCGACAGCCGCTTGAACGCGCTGTCCAGCCGGTCCAGCATGCGGTTGAAGGCTTCGGCGGATTCCCGCAGCTCGGTGGGCGAATTGGCCACCTGCAGCCGCTCGTGCAGCGGCCGCACGCTGATGCGGTTGGCCACCGCGGCCAGGTGACGCGGCCCGGCCAGGATGCGCCGCGCGATCCACACGCCCATCAAGGCCGCGGCCAGCGCACCGGCCAGCAAGGTGAAGCCGAAGATGCGGAACTCGGCGGCCATCAGCTTGCGGTTCTGCGTCAGGTCGTAGGCAAAGGCCACCAGCAATGAGCGCGTGCGGCCGGCCGCCAGCGAATCCGGCGGCACGGGGATGCGGGCCAGCAGCACCCGGAAGCTGTGGCCGTCCGGCGCGTCCCATACCGTCGTCAGCGGGCCCAGGGCCTGGGCCAGCGCCCGCACATCGGATTGCTGGATGCCCAGCGGCAAGTGATCGGCCAGGATGGCGTGTGCCGGCAGCCTGGCGGCCGGCACCTCGAAGTGTTCGGAGGCGGCAATCACCTGCCGGTGCTCGTCGTACATGGCCATGTGCAGGTTGCCCAGCTGCAGGTCCATGCGGCGCACCAGCCGCTGCGGCTCCTGCGTCAGATCGAAGCGCGCGGCGCCGAGGTCTTCCCGCAGCAGCGCCAGGTTGGCGAGCATGAAGAGTTCCTTGTCCTCGATCAGCTCGCGCGCCGCCATGCGGATGATCATCAAGCCGCTGCCGGCCACCAGCAGGATCGAGATCATCGCGATCGACAGGCTGATCTGCGCCGTCAGCGAGCGCTTCAGGCGGCGCAGGCAGAAGCGCAGCGCCCGCGGGCAGTGCTCGCTCAGGCCGGCCGGCAGCTCAGTCGTCGCGGGCATCGAAGACATAGCCCACGCCCCGTATCGTGTGGATCAGTTTCGACGCGAACGCATCGTCCACCTTGGCGCGCAGGCGCCGCACCGCCACGTCGACGACATTGGTGTCGCTGTCGAAGTTCATGTCCCACACATGCTCGGCGATCAGCGTGCGCGAAACCACCTCGCCAACGTGGTGCATGAAGTAGTCGAGCAGCGCGTATTCCTTGGCCGTCAGGTCGATGCGTTCACCGCCGCGGCTGACCCGCCGCCGCACGCGGTCGACCTCCAGGTCACCAACGCGGACCTCCTGCGCGGCCTGCGCCGCACCACGCCGCAGCAGCGTGCGGATGCGCGCCAGCAGTTCGGAGAAGGCAAAGGGCTTGACCAGGTAGTCGTCGGCGCCGAGCTCCAGCCCCTTGACGCGGTCGGCCACCGCGTCGCGTGCACTCAGGAACAGCACCGGCGTCTGGCGCTGGCGGCGGATGCCTTGCAGCACCGTCCAGCCGTCGACGCCGGGCAGCATCACATCCAGCAGCACCAGGTCGTAGTGGCCCGAGGTGGCCAGGTGCAGGCCCTCGATGCCATCCCCCGCGACATCGACCACGAAGGCATGCTCGGTCAGGCCCTTGCGCACATACGCGGCGGTCTTGGGTTCGTCGTCGACGATCAGGATGCGCATGGCCGGGATTGTTTCAGATGCTGTTGCAGCAGATGACGAATCTGTCATCTGGCGGTCAGCAGCGGGTGGGCATCGGTTTTTTATCGTGACGCCCATCCCAACCCCGAAGGAGTCTTCCATGACCATCCAGCCAATCCTGTCGCAACTGGCGACCCTGGGCGTGTTGGCGCTGGCCGGTACCGCCGCGCTGGCCGGCACCTCGATTCCCGCTGGCGAGCTGATCGATGCGCCGGCATTTGCGAACGAAGCGCACAGCACGCGCAGTCGCTCGGAGCTGACGGCTGAAGTGCTCGTGGCACGGCGCGCCGGCACGCTGGCGCCGGCCGGCGAAGCGCTGGGCGTGCCGGCCACGGACCGCACCGCCGAGATCGGCCGCAGCCGCGCCGAGGTCAAGGCCGAGGTGCTGGCCGCCCGCGCCGCCGGCACGCTGATGGCCGCCGGCGAGTTCGAGCGGGCCAACGCCGCCTGGCCGGCGCAGGCGGCGCCGCGTGTCGAACTGGCCCGCAGTGCGCAGGCCGGCACGACGAAGTAAAGACCGCATCGATCGGCAGCGGCGAACTGGCCGCGTACTTCATCAGGCAGCCCGCCCCACGATCCGTGCGGCGGGCTGCACTTCTTTCTCACGCCGCCAGCGCCAGCTGCAGCGGCTCCTTGGCCCGGAAGGCCCACTTGGGCCCGAGGCGCAGCGCCTCCAGCGTCGTCGACGTGGCGTTGGCAAAGAACATCGTCTCGTCCAGGCCGTGGCGCTCGAAAACGCGACGCTGCCGCAGCGAGCGGCGGCGCAAGTCGCCTTCGAAGGCCAGCGCATCGCCGCTGGCCTGGCCGAAGAAGGACGCGGCCCGCCGCGCGACCAGCATCGCCGCCTCGCTCAGCGCCGGAATGGCCCGCGCCGCCGACAGGCGGATCTGCGAGATGAACGGGTTCTTGCCCACCACCAGGCCCCAGGGCCGCAGGCCTTGCATCGGGTCGACGCACAAGGCCTCCAGTTTGGTCAGGCCGAAGCAGCGTGCCAGCTGCAGCCGCGCGGCCAGCCACGGGTCTTCCTGAGCCACCCGCTCGATCGCCGCGGCGGCCTCGTCGTCGCGGCCGGCCAGCGGCAGCACCAGCGATCGCAGCAGGCGCTTGGCGTGTGCGTCCTTCGCCGCGGCGGCCAGGTGCAGCCAGTGGATGGCCTGCTCGGATTCGGCCAGCGAATCGGCCGAGCGCAGCACCAGCGCGCCCAGCTTGCGCTGTGCCTCGGTCTGGCCGTTCAGCGCGGCCTTCTCGAGGCAGAAGCGTGCCATCTGCGGGTTGGCCACCGACAGGCGGTGGTCGCCATGCACCCGGTACAGATGCAGCCAGGCCTCGGTGCAGCCGGCGTCCGCCGCGCGCAGCAGCAGCGCCACGCCCTTGCGCATGTTGGTGCCGGTGCTCAGGCTGTCGGAGCGCATG
>NZ_DATILJ010000221.1:0-41690 GCF_035476535.1 Aquabacterium sp. | reverse complement strand
ATGCCGCACATGGGATGGACCTGTCTGTGAACTGAAGATGAAGGATCAAGCTGCCGGCAGGTGCCGCGCCACCTCGGCCGGCAACATCGGTTTCAGGCCTTGCAGCGCCACGCCGAGCCAGACGGCACCCTGCGACGCCGTCCACTCGGGCGAGCGCGCCGCCGGCGTGAAGGCGATCAAGGTCGCGGCGACGAGCAGCAGCACCACGCCGCGCAGCACACCGAAGCCGGCGCCGAGCACCCGGTCGATGAAGGTCAAGGGCGTGGCATGGATCACCAGGCGCAGCAGCCGCGCCAGCAGCGACCAGACCACCAGCACCAGGATGAAGGCCACGACGAACGCTGCGCCCTGGTTCAGCGCTGAGCCGGGTTCGCCGATCCGCACGTACCCGCTCATCTCGGGCGTGTAGACATTGGCCAGCACATAGGCCACCACCCAGCCGACCAGCGACATCAGCTCGAACACCAACCCGCGCCACAGGCCCACGATCACCGACAGCAGCAGCACGCCCAGCAACACCATGTCGACCCAGCCGAGTGCTGCCATGGCCGCTCACAATGTCAGGATGGCAACCGGCAAGCCGGTGGCCTTGATGCGCGCCGCGGCCTTGTCGGCTTCGTCGCGGGTGGCGAACGGACCCACCCGCACACGGGTGCGTTTGCCGCCATCGGCATCGACCACTTGCGTGTAGGTCTTCATGCCGAGTTTCTCGACCTTCTGCCGGGCTTCACGCAGCTTGTCGACGTCGGTGTACGCGCCCACCTGCACGACGATGCGGGCCTCCGCGTTGTCGGAGGCCGCGGCGGGCGGCTTGCCCTCGAGCAGCGCCTGCGCACGCTGGCCATCGGCGGGCCGCGGCGACACCGCGGCAGCGGCCGATGCGGGCTTGGGCGCCGAAGCCAGCGAGGCTGGTTTGGGCGCCGAAGCAGGCGCGGAGGGCTTGGCGGCCGAAGCTGCTGCCGCCACGCGCGGCGCGGGCGGCGCCACTTCACGGCCCTGTTCGGCTTCACGCTCGGTGATCACGGCCGGCATCGGCGTCGCGGGCACCGGTTGCGGCGGCGGCGCCATGGCAGCGGAGGCCGACCGGACGGCCGGCGGCAGCGCCAGCGGCGGCGCGGCTTCGCGGCGCGGGATCTCGATCGGGATGTCCACCGGAATCGGCCGCGGCTGGGTTTCGAACAGCAGCGGAAAGCCGATCACGCCGATGCCCAGCAGCACGGTGGCGCCGATCAGCCGGCGCCGCGCGCGGGTGCGGGCATGGGCCACCGCATCGGGCGCAGCGGCTTCGCCGGTGGACTCGTCGTGACGCTTGAAAAAGGACAGCAAACCCATGCGAGCCAGGTAGGGCCGCCGCGGTGCTTCAGAAGGGGCTTGCGGCGGAATCGGGCCGCCGGGCAACCGGGCTCAGCCCAGGTGCCGGGCCGTCAACCGGGGCAGGCCGTCCTTCAGTACACCACCGACGGTGGAGAACGAGCCGAAGACGACGATTCTATCAGCCGGGTCTGCCGCGGCGGCCGCGGCGCGCAGCGCCAGCTCGGGCGAAGCATGCTCGCTGACAGGCACTGGGCGCGAACCACTGGCCACGCGCACTTCGGATGCTAGCTCCGACGCCTTGGCGGCGCGCGCCGGTGGCAGGTCGGTCAGGTACCAGCGGTCGACCAGCGGCGCCACATGCTTGAGAAGCGCCGTGATGTCCTTGTCGCGCATCGCGCCGAATACCGCATGCGTCACCGGGAAGAAGCCCATCTGGTCGAGGTTCAGCGCCAGCGCCGCCACGGCCTGCGGGTTGTGCGCCACATCCAGCACCAGGGTCGGCTGGCCCGGGATGATCTGGAAACGGCCCGGCAGCTCGACCATCGCCAGGCCGTTGCGCACGGCCTGCGCGGTGATCGGCAGGCGATCGCGAATGGCCTCGAATGCGGCCAAGGCGCCGGAAGCATTCAGCAACTGGTTGGCACCGCGCAGCGCCGGGTAGGCCAGGCTGTTGAAGCGCCGGCCGCGGCCGCTCCAGGACCATTGCTGCTTGTCACCCTGGAAGTTGAAATCGCGGCCGATCAGCCACAGCTCGGCGCCGATCTCGGTGGCCCGCTCCGCCAGACTGGCCGGCGGTTCCGGATCGCTAACGATCACCGGCCGGCCGGTGCGCATGATGCCGGCCTTCTCGCGGCCGATGGCTTCGCGGTCCGGTCCGAGAAATTCGGTGTGGTCCAGTGCGATGCCGGTGATCACCGCGCAATCGGCATCGACGGCGTTGACGGCGTCCAGCCGGCCGCCCATGCCCACCTCCAGGATCACCAGGTCCAGTGACGCCTGGGCCAGCGCCCGCATGATCACCAGCGTGGTGAATTCGAAGTAGGTCAGCGTGACGCCCTGGCGCGCCGCTTCCACCGCCTCGAAATGCGGCAGCAGCGAGTCGGCCGAAGCCATCTCGCCATTGATGCGGCAGCGTTCCTCGAAATGCACCAGGTGCGGCTTGATGTACAGGCCGACGCGGTAACCTGCCTGTAGCGCGATGCATTCCAGCATCGCGCAGGTCGAGCCCTTGCCGTTGGTGCCGGCAACACTGATCACCGGCACGTCGAAGCGCAGGCCCAGGCGGTCGCGAACGGCCGCCACCCGGTCCAGCGTCATGTCGATGGTCTTGGGGTGCAGGTGCTCGCAGCGCGCGAGCCAATCATCGAGGGTTTGCGGCGGGCTCATGAAGGCAAACCGGGCCGCGAGGGCCCGGCGTGGAGGAGGAAGGCAAAGTCCGCGTCAGGCCACCGCATCCGCGCTTTGACGCTGAAGCATGGCCAGCATCGAGGCGATGCGCGGCCGCAGCTGGCGTCGATCGACGATCTGGTCGATCGCGCCCTTCTTCAACAGGAACTCGGCGCGCTGGAAGCCTTCGGGCAACTTCTCGCGCACGGTGTTCTCGATCACCCGTGGGCCGGCAAAGCCAACCAGCGCCTTGGGTTCGGCCATCACCACATCGCCGACGAAGGCGAAGCTGGCCGAGACACCACCCATGGTCGGGTCGGTGAGCACGCTGATGTAGGGCAACCTGGCCTTGGCCAGGCGCGTCAGCGCGGCATTGGTCTTGGCCATCTGCAGCAGGCTGAACAAGCCTTCCTGCATGCGTGCGCCGCCGGTGGCGGTGTAGCAGACGAAGGGCACCTTCTGCTCGATGGCGGTCTCGACACCGCGCACGAATCGCTCGCCGACCACCGAGCCCATCGAGCCGCCCATGAAGTCGAATTCGAAACAGGCAGCGACCAGCGGCACGCTCATCACTGCGCCGCCCAGTACCACCAGCGCGTCGGTCTCGCCGGTGGCTTCGAGCGCGTCTTTCAGCCGCTCGGGGTACTTGCGACTGTCCTTGAACTTCAGCGGATCGACCGGCACCACTTCCTGGCCGATTTCGTAGCGGCCCTCGGCATCGAGGAAGGCATCGAGCCGGGCCCGCGCACCGATGCGGTGGTGGTGGTCGCACTTCGGGCAGACGTTCAGGTTCTGCGCCAGATCGGTGTTGTACAGCACCGTTTCGCAGGCCGGACACTTGACCCACAGGCCTTCCGGCACCGAGCGGCGCTCGGTCGGATCGGTCTGCTGGATCTTCGGCGGAAGGAGTTTTTCAAGCCAGCTCATCAGGATGCTCCGGTTGGCAAGGCATCGAGCGCCGCGCGGATCTCGGCCATGAAGGCCTTGCCGGCGGCGGCGACCGATTCGCGCGGCTGCTCGTGCAGGATCTGCACCAGCCGCGTTCCGATCACCACCGCGTCGGACACCCGGGCCACGGCCTGGGCGGTCAACGCGTCGCGAATGCCGAAGCCTACACCCACCGGCACCTTGACATGCTGGCGAATGCGTGGCACGGCTTCGGCCACCGCGCTGGTGTCCAGGTGACCGGCGCCGGTGACGCCCTTCAGCGACACGTAGTAGACGTAGCCAGTGGTCAGGCGGCCGACATCGCACATGCGCTGCTCGGTCGAGGTGGGCGCCAGCAGGAAAATCAGATCGAGACCGGCGGCCTTCAGCGCCGCGGCGAAGTCTTCGCACTCTTCCGGTGGATAGTCGACCACCAGCAGGCCATCGACGCCCGCTTCACGCGCCGCGGCGACGAAGCTGCCGGCGCCGTGCTTCTGGTCGTAGCGCTCGATCGGGTTGGCGTAGCCCATCAGCACCACCGGCGTGCTGTTGTTGCCGCGCCGGAAGGCCTTCACATAGCCCAGCACCTGCGTCATGCCGACGCCCTGGGCCAGCGCCCGCTCGGAGGCCTGCTGGATCACTGGGCCATCGGCCATCGGGTCGGAAAACGGCACGCCCAACTCAATGATGTCGGCACCGCCATCGGCCAGCGCCTGCATCACTTCGACCGTGGCATCGGGATAGGGGTCGCCGGCAGCGATGTACGGGATCAGCGCCTTGCGGCCGCTGTCCAACAGGGCCTGCAGCGTGGGAGCGATGCGGCTCATGACTTGTCTCCCGTCATGTGCACCGCAACGGGTTGTGCACCCTTGACCGACTGGCCCTGGCAGGACGGTCGACAGTAGAAGCCCGCGCCGGACAAGTCGGCGACGGTGCCGATGTCCTTGTCGCCGCGTCCGGACAGGTTCACCAGCAGGTGCTGGTCGGGCGTCATCGTGGCCGCGAGCTTCATCGCGTAGGCCACCGCATGGCTGGATTCCAGCGCCGGGATGATGCCTTCGGTGCGGCACAGGCGGTGGAAGGCGCTCAAGGCTTCCTCGTCGGTGATGCCGACGTATTCGGCGCGGCCGATGTCCTTCAGGAACGCGTGCTCGGGGCCGACGCCGGGGTAGTCCAGGCCGGCGGAGACAGAGTGCGTTTCGGTGATCTGGCCGTTGTCGTCCTGCAGCAGGTAGGTGCGGTTGCCGTGCAGCACACCGGGCGAGCCAGCCGACAGGCTGGCCGCATGCTTGCCGGAATCCAGGCCATGCCCGGCGGCTTCTACGCCGATCAGGCGCACCTTGTCGTGCTGGATGTAGGGGTAGAAGATGCCCATCGCATTGCTGCCGCCGCCGACACAGGCGATCACCGCGTCGGGCTGGCGGCCGATCTGCGCCGGCATCTGCACCATGCATTCGTCGCCGATCACGCGCTGGAAGTCGCGCACCATCATCGGGTAGGGGTGCGGGCCGGCCACCGTGCCGATGATGTAGAAGGTGTTCTCGACGTTGGTGACCCAGTCACGCAGTGCTTCGTTCAACGCATCCTTCAGCGTGCGGCTGCCGGACTCCACCGGCACCACGCGCGCGCCGAGCAGGTTCATGCGGTAGACGTTGGGCGACTGGCGCTTGACATCCTCGCTGCCCATGTAAACCACGCATTCCATGCCGTAGCGCGCACAGATGGTGGCGGTGGCCACACCATGCTGGCCGGCGCCGGTCTCGGCGATGACACGCGGCTTGCCCATGCGCTTGGCTAGCAGCGCCTGGCCGATGGTGTTGTTGACCTTGTGCGCGCCGGTGTGGTTCAGGTCCTCGCGCTTGAGGTGGATCTGCGCGCCACCGATCTCGCGCGACATGCGGGCAGCGTGGTAGACCGGGCTGGGCCGGCCGACGAAGTGCTTCAGTTCGTTGCGGAATTCGGTCTGGAAGGCCGGATCGATGCGGTACTTCTCGTAGGCTGCTTTCAGCTCATCGAGGGCATGCACCAGGGTTTCGGCGACGAAGGTGCCGCCATACGGTCCGAAATGCCCGCGGGCATCGGGTTGGTGGTAATCGAACATCGGGGTCTTTCTGGAGAAGCCTGCCGCGGCACGGCAGCGCGCAAGGCAGGTGGGTCAGGCGTCGGCATCGGCCATGCGCGCATCGGCTTCGCACACCGCCTCGCAGAACCGGCGCATCAGCGTGGCATCCTTGATGCCTTTTGCGCTTTCCACGCCGGAACTCACATCAACGGCCCAAGGCCGGATGTGCATGACCCCATCGATCACGTTTGCAGGATTCAACCCACCAGACAAAACGACCGGACGGGGCACGTTGGGTGGCACGAGTGACCAATCGAACGCCTTTCCACCACCGCCGTAGCCTTCGACATGGGCGTCGAGCAGGATGCCGGCGGCACTCGCATATGCGGTGGCGAAGTCTAACAAAGCGAAGCCGGGCGTCATGCGCGCGGCCCGCAAGTAGGGGCGTTCAAAGCGCTCGCAATCAACGCGCGTCTCGTCACCGTGGAACTGCAGCAGTGCATTCGGAATGGCCTGCAACAGCTCAAGCACCTGTTCCGGCGGCGCATTGACGAACAGGCACACCGGCGTCACGAACGGGGGCAGGCGCCGCGCCAGTTCGGCCGCGCGGGCGATGCTGACGGCGCGCGGGCTGCGTTCATAGAGAACCAGGCCGATCGCGTCAGCACCGCACTCGACGGCGGCATCGACATCGGCCTCGCGTGTGAGGCCACAGATCTTGATGCGGGTACGGGTTGTCATGCGTGGTCACACGAACCAGTCCATGGCCGCAGTGTGCTCGGGAATGTGGTGGTGGGCATCGTACTGCGGGCCGACGAAATACAGGCCATCGGGCGCAAAGGTCGGCGCCGCGGCGTCGCGGTTGCGCGCGGCGAGCACCTCGGTCAGCCAGTCCGCCGGCTGGCGGCCGCTGCCCACCGCGACCAGGCAGCCCATGATGTTGCGGATCATGTGGTGCAGGAAGGCGCTGCCATGGAAGTCGAAGCACCAGTAGGCCGTGCGGCGGCTGACGGTGATCGCATACAGCGTCTTCACCGGGCTCGCCGCCTGGCATTCGGACGATCGGAACGAACTGAAGTCGTGCTCACCGACCAGCAGCGCCGCAGCGCGCTGCATCGCATCACCGTCCAGGGGGCGAAACACCCAGCCGACCTGCCCGGCTTCCAGCGCCGGGCGCACCGCCGATTCCAGCAGCAGGTAGCGGTAGCGGCGGCTGCGCGCGCTGTTGCGGGCGTGGAACTCGTCGGCCACCGGCTGGCACCACTGCACCGCGATGTCACGCGGCAGGTAGCGGTTGGTGCCACGGATCCAGCTGAAGGCATCACGCTGCACCGGACTGTCCAGGTGCACCACCTGGTTCAGGCCATGCACGCCGGTGTCGGTGCGGCCGGCACACAGGGTGCTGACAGGCTGGTCGACGAAGGCGGAAAGTGCATGCTCCAGCTTGTCCTGCACCGTGCAGCCGTCCGGCTGGCTTTGCCAGCCGTGGTACGCGGTACCGCGGTAGCTGATGCCGAGTGCGACGCGTGAACTCACCCGAGTTGGTCGAGCATCCCCTGCGCTTTGGCTTTCAGCGAACCGGTGCTCTTGCCGATCACTTCTTCCAGCAGATCGCGTGCGCCTTCCATGTCGCCGATCTGGCGGAACTCTTCGGCCAGTTCCAGCTTGCGGGCGATCGGGTCGGCATCGTCGGACGGCAGCTCGCTGTCGTCATGCAGGGGTGCCGAGCCTTTGCCTGGCAAGGTCGCCGGCTCGGACAAGGCAAACTCGCCGAAATCCAGCAAGGCGTCGTTGCGCGCCGGTGCCGGCGCGGTGGTCATTGGCAGCGTCGCCTCGGAGGTCGGCAGCGTGGCCTCCGTATCGTCGAGCGACAGGTCATCGAGGTTGAAGTCCATCGACACCCCCGACGGTGCCGGCGCGGAGACCTTGCGCTGGGAGATCGTCGTCGGCTCGGCCGAAAAGTCGAAATCGATGTCGCCGCCGCTGGCCGCCGGCACGGCACTGGTGGCCAGCGGGCGGGTCATGTCCATCGTGCCTTCGGCTGGCTCCAGGTCGAAGTCGAGGTCCAGATCCACCGGATGCGGCTCGGCCGGCAGGGTGGGCGCGCCACCATCGGTCGGGAACATCGACGGCGTGGGCATCACCGACTGCGGCAAGGTCGTTGCACTGATCGGGTCGGGGATCACATGGCCGTCGCGAATGACCTCTTCCGGCCGGCCGCCTGGCTGGTACAGCGGGTTTTCGGGGTCGATCTGCCGACCCATCTCCTGCGCCTTCTCCCAATCCGCACCACTGCCCTGGGTGATGGCGAAGAGCTGCGTGGCCAGCAGCTCGAAGCCCTTGGTGTCGCGGCGCTTGGCGTAGACCTCGAGCAGCTTGGTGCGGATGGCCAGGCGATCCGGCGTCGTGCGCATCGCCTCCTTCAGGATTTCCTCGGCCTGCAGGTCACGGCCATAGGCCAGGTAGACATCGGCCTCGGCCACCGGATCGACATCGCCGATGGCGTCCAGCTGGCTCAGCGAGAAGCCCATCGAAGAGGAGCCGGCCGATTGGTCGCTGGTGTCGATGCGCTGGCCACCGCTGGCGCCGAAGAACGAGTCCGGTTGCACCCGGCTCTCGAGGAACGAGGTCTCGGTGCGATCCTTGCGGCCGCCCCGGCCACGGAACTTGTAGTAGCCCAGGCCGGCCAGCACGATTGCCAGCAAGCCGGCGCCCGGCAAGGCCAGCGGGTTGTCGAGGATCGAATCGAGGAAGCCGGGCTCCTGGGCCGGCGCCGCTGCTGGCGGGCGAGACGCGGGCAAGCGCGGTGCCGACGCCGCCGCGGCCGGCGCACTGGCCTGAACTGCCGGCGCGGGTGCGGAAGCCATCGCCGCCGGGGCCGGCGCGGGTGCCGCAGGCGGCGGCGCAACCGCGGCGGGCGCGGGTGCCGGCACTGGCACGGCCACCGCCGGTGCGGGGGCCGGCGCGGGCGCCGGTTGAGCGGCCGCCGTGCCCTGCTGCAGCTTCTTCAGTTCTTCGACGTTGCGCGTGAGTTCGGCCACCCGCGTGGCGTTGTCCTTGCGCTCGGCTGCCTTGGAGATCTGCGCTTCCGGAGCCGATGCCTTGGCCGCGGCGCCGGACAGCTTGAGCTTGTCGGCCGATGCTGCCGCGGCCTGCTTCTTGTCGTCGACCGCCGCCTGGACCTTGCCCTTGTCCTGGCGTGCCGGCTCGACCGTGCCGGCCTGCGGCGCGCCTTCGGCCAAACGGCTGCGATAGGCGCCGAAGTCGGCGCTCTGCGCGGCGATCACCTCACGCGCTTCGCTGGGTGCAATGCCCTTGACCGTGTCGGCCGACGGCACCGACAACACGACACCGGACTTCAGCCGGTTCATGTTGTTGCCGAGGAAGGCGTCCGGATTGGCGCGGAACAGGCCGACCAGCATCTGGTCCAGCGCCACACCCGGGCGCTGCGTGCGACCGGCAATGCGGGACAGGGTGTCGCCACTGCGCACGCGGTATTCACTGGCACCCGCGGCATCGGCCGCAGGCCTGGGTGCAGGCGTCGGCACCGCAGCAGGCGGCGGCGAGGCCGGCGCACGGGGTGCCGCAGCCACCGGCGGCGGCGCAGCCGGCGCAGCAGCGGGTGCGGGCGCCGGGGCGATGGCCGGCGCAATCGGCGCGGCGGCTTGCACCGGCGGCGCCACGCGGTTGCTCGGCGGGTCGAGCAGCAGCGTGAATTCGCGCACCAGCTTGCCGGTGGACCAGGAGACTTCGAGGATCACATCGATGAACGGCTCCTGCACCGCCCGGTCGCTGACCACGCGCAGGTAAGGGCGGCCGTCAGCGCGCCGCGCCAGCACCGCCTGGGTCGACGACAGCACACTGTTGTAGTCGACGCCGGCGGCGCGGTAGGACTCGGGCGACGCGATGCGCACCGCCAGCGTCGAGGCTTCTTCGGGCGTCAGACTGGTGATGTCGATCTCGGCGCGCAAACCCTCGCCCAGCGCAGACTGCACGTTCAGCCGCCCCAGACCCAAGGCCCAGGCGTCAACGGTGGTGGCGCCCAGCGCGGCGGCCGCGGCCAGCGCCAGGGTTGTGCGGGCGGTGAGGAACGAGCGTTTTTTCAAGGCGTCTCCACAATGGCGTCGGCAGGCCTCTTCAGGGCCCACCGCCAGGGGCAAAACTCAGGATCCGGCATCACGCCTGGCTGTCAGCTCAAATGCTCGAAACCACAATAGCATCAAGCATATAGGCTGACAAGCTCATGCAAAGCCTGACATTCGGTTGTATCTGATCCGTTGTAGCGACTGGTTGCCAATTGTTGCCGCCGGACAACGCGATCACTGCTCCAGCAGGATTCGCAGCATGCGGCGCAGCGGCTCCGCAGCTCCCCACAAAAGCTGGTCGCCGATGGTAAACGCTCCAAGGTAGTCCGGACCCATCGCCAGCTTGCGCAGCCGGCCCACGGGAATCGTCATCGTGCCGGTCACGGCCACCGGCGTCAGGTCGCGGATCGTTGCTTCCTTGGTGTTCGGCACCACCTTCACCCAGGCGTTGTCGGCGGCGATCATTGCCTCGATGTCGGCCAGCGGCACGTCCTTCTTCAGCTTGAAGGTCATTGCCTGGCTGTGGCAACGCATGGCACCGACGCGCACACAATAACCGTCAACCGGCACGGCGGCGCTGCCGAAACCTTCGCCCTGACCGAGGATCTTGTTCGTCTCGGCCATGCCCTTCCATTCTTCCTTCGACATGCCGTTGCCGAGGTCCTTGTCGATCCACGGGATCAGCGAGCCGCCCAGCGGCACACCGAAGTGCTGAACCGCGTCGGCCGGCAGATTGCGCTGCGTCGTGGTCAGCAGGCGGTCGATGTCGAGGATCGAGCTCTTCGGATCGTCCAGCAGCGCTTTGACCGATGCATTCAGCGTGCCGTACTGGACCAGCATTTCGCGCATGTGCTGCGCGCCGCCGCCGGAGGCCGCCTGATACGTCTGCGTGCTCATCCATTCGACCAGGCCAGCCTTGTACAGCGCACCGACACCCATCAGCATGCAGCTGACGGTGCAGTTGCCGCCGATCCAGTTGCGCCCACCCTTGGCCAACGCGTTCTTGATCACCGGCATGTTCACCGGGTCGAGGATGATGACCGCGTCATCCGCCATGCGCAGCGTCGACGCCGCATCGATCCAGTGGCCCGTCCAGCCCGCGGCGCGCAGCTTGGGGAAGACTTCGCTGGTGTAGTCGCCGCCCTGCGCGGTGATGACGATGTCGCAGCGCTTGAGCGCGTCGATGTCGAACGCGTCGTACAGCTTCGTTTCGTTCTTCGCCTGGCTCGGCGCGGCGCCGCCGGCGTTGCTGGTCGAGAAGAACATCGGCTCGATCAGGGCGAAGTCGTTCTCCGCCTGCATGCGCTCCATCAGCACGGAACCGACCATTCCGCGCCAGCCAACCAATCCTACGAGTGCCATTTCGGTACGCCTTTCCAGTTGTGTTCTGGACCCCCGGGTTCCCCGGCTCGTATCGCCGGGGTCCAGAGTGATGGGGCGAGACGATCCGGAGCTGACTAGCTCTTGGTAATCGTCTTGGTGGTGTTCAGGGCGGCAACAACCGCATCGCCCATCTCGCGCGTGCCCACCTTCCGGGTTCCCACTTGGCCCTCGGACCAGATGTCGCCGGTGCGCAGACCCGCGGACAGCACCGAACGCACCGCGGATTCGATCCGGTCGGCGGCTTCGGCTTGGTGGAGGGAGAAGCGGAGCATCATGGCAGCGGACAGGATTGTAGCCAAAGGATTGGCCACGCCCTTGCCGGCGATGTCCGGCGCGCTGCCGTGACTGGGTTCGTACAGGCCCTTGTTGTTCTTGTCCAGCGAGGCCGAGGGCAGCATGCCGATCGAGCCCGTGAGCATCGCCGCCTCGTCCGACAGGATGTCGCCAAACATGTTGCCGGTGACGACAACATCGAATTTCTTGGGCGCCTTGACCAGCTGCATTGCCGCGTTATCGACATACATGTGGTCGAGCTGAACGTCCGGGTATTGCGCATGCACCTCGGTGACCACGTCCTTCCAGAACTGGAAGGTCTCCAGCACGTTGGCCTTGTCGACGCTGGTCACCTTTTTGCCGCGCTTGCGAGCCGCCTGGAAGGCGACGTGGGCGATGCGCTCGATCTCGGGCTTCGAATAGCGCATCGTGTCGAAGGCTTCTTCGGCACCGGGGAAGTGACCGTCGGTTGCGATGCGACGGCCGCGCGGCTGGCCGAAGTAGATGTCGCCGGTCAACTCGCGGATGATCAGGATGTCCAGGCCGGCCACCAGTTCGGGCTTCAGGCTCGATGCGTGCGTCAGTTGCTCGTAGCAGATGGCCGGGCGGAAGTTCGCGAACAGGCCCAGGTGCTTGCGCAGGCCCAGGATGGCCTGCTCCGGCCGCAGCGGGCGGTCGAGCGTGTCGTACTTCCAGTCGCCGACGGCGCCAAACAGCACCGCGTCGGAAGCCTTGGCCAGATTCAGTGTGGCCTCGGGGAGCGGGTGGCCATGGGCCTCGTAGGCGGCGCCGCCGACCAGCGCGGTCTCCATCTCGAACGGCAGATCCAGGACCTTCAGTACCTTGACGGCCTCGGCCATGATTTCGGTGCCGATGCCGTCACCCGGCAGGATTGCAATCTTCATGTCATTTCTCTCGAATCAATGGGAATCTCGGGGGTCGCCCAGCCAATGCACCAGCCGGTACTCGCAGGCCTTGAACACAAGGTACGCGGCCATACCGAGCAGGCCATTGGTAAGCAGCTCGACCAACTGCGCCGCACCGCCGTCCATCAGCGCCTGCCATCCGTGGTCCAGCAGCAGGCTGCTGTTGGCGCGCAGCAGGTAGAACAGGTTCAGCGTGCCGATGCCGAAGGCGAAGAAGCTCAGCGTCATCACGATGAAAGTCAGCCAAAGCCGGCTGAGCACCACGCGATGGAACCAACGCTTCATCGCTCCGCGGCTCACAGCAAGCGTTGCGCAAGCCAGGGCATCTTGGCCAGACGCTCAGCCTCGAAGGCCTTGATCTTGTCGGCATGGCGCAGGGTCAGGCCGATGTCGTCGAAGCCGTTGACCAGGCAGAACTTGCGGAAGGCCTGCACTTCGAACGGCAGTTCGGTGCCGTCGGGCTTGATGACCACCTGGGCGGCCAAGTCGATCGTCAGCCGGTAGCCCGGGAAGCCCTTGACCTCGTCGAACAGCTGGGACACCTGGGCCTCCGGCAGCACGATCGGCAGGATGCCGTTCTTGAAGCAGTTGTTGAAGAAGATGTCGGCGTAACTCGGTGCAATCAAGGCGCGGAAGCCGTACTGGTCCAGCGCCCACGGGGCATGTTCACGGCTGGAACCGCAGCCGAAGTTCTGGCGCGCCAGCAGGATCGATGCACCCTGGTAACGTGGCTGATTCAGCACGAAGTCGGGGTTCGGCTTGCGTGTGCTCGGGTCCTGCCCGGGCTCGCCCTTGTCGAGGTAACGCCATTCGTCGAACAGGTTCGGGCCGAAGCCCGAGCGCTGGATCGACTTCAGGAACTGCTTCGGGATGATCGCGTCGGTGTCGACATTGTCGCGGTCCATCGGGGCCGCGAGGCCCTGGTGCACGGTGAATGCTTGCATGGTGGGTTCTCCTCAGCTGATACGGCGAACGTCGACGAAATGGCCGTTCAGCGCGGCCGCCGCGGCCATCGCCGGGCTGACGAGGTGGGTGCGGCCGCCGTTGCCCTGGCGGCCTTCGAAGTTGCGGTTGCTGGTCGACGCGCAGCGCTCGCCGGGCTCCAGCTTGTCGGCGTTCATCGCCAGGCACATCGAGCAGCCGGGCTCGCGCCATTCGAAGCCGGCGGCCTTGAACACCTCGTGCAGGCCCTCGGCCTCGGCCTGCGCCTTCACCAGGCCCGAGCCCGGCACCACCATCGCCAGCTTGACATTGCTGGCCACGCGGCCGCCGATGCGGCGCACTACCGCCGCGGCTTCACGCATGTCCTCGATGCGGCTGTTGGTGCAGGAGCCGATGAAGACCTTGTCGATGCGCACATCGGCAATGGCCTTGTTCGGCTCCAGGCCCATGTAGGCCAGTGCGCGCTCGATGGCACCACGCTTGACGACGTCCTTCTCCTTGTCCGGATCAGGCACGCGGCCGTCGATGGACAAGACCATCTCCGGCGAGGTGCCCCAGGTCACCTGCGGCAGCAACTGGCTGGCATCGAGCTCGACCACCTTGTCGAAGTGCGCGCCAGCGTCGCTGTGCAGCGTGCGCCACAGCGTCGCGGCCTGTTCGAATTCGACGCCCGAGGGGCTGAACGGCCGGCCCTTGACGTAGTTGATCGTCGTTTCGTCCACCGCCACCAGGCCAGCCCGGGCGCCGGCTTCGATGGCCATGTTGCACACCGTCATGCGGCCTTCCATGCTGAGTGCACGGATGGCCGAGCCGCCGAACTCGATGGTGTAGCCGGTGCCGCCTGCCGTGCCGATCTTGCCGATGATGGCCAGCACGATGTCTTTCGCGCCGCAGCCGCGCGGTGCCTGGCCATCGACCTTCACCAGCATGTTCTTGGCCTTGCGCGCCAGCAGCGTCTGCGTGGCCATCACATGCTCGACCTCGCTGGTGCCGATGCCATGGGCCAGCGCACCAAACGCGCCGTGCGTGCTGGTGTGGCTGTCGCCGCAAACAACCGTCATGCCCGGCAAGGTGGCGCCCTGCTCCGGCCCGATGACGTGCACGATGCCCTGGCGCTTGTCCAGGAACGGAAAGTACGCCGCCGCGCCAAAGGCCGCGATGTTCGAATCCAGCGTGGTGATCTGCTGCTTGCTGATCGGGTCGGCAATGCCGTCGTAGCCGCGCTCCCAGCCGGTGGTCGGTGTGTTGTGGTCGGCGGTCGCGACGATCGAGCTGACCCGCCAGACCTTGCGGTTGGCCAGGCGCAGCCCCTCGAAGGCCTGCGGGCTGGTGACTTCATGCACCAGGTGGCGGTCGATGTACAGCACTGCCGTGCCGTCGTCTTCGGTATGGACGACATGGTCGTCCCAGAGCTTGTCGTACAGGGTACGGGCGGTCATGGTGGGTCACCTCTTTCGAGCACGGGATTGTCGCGCCACGGGTGGCGCATCGGAAAGTGATTCGGGCGTGGCCGCCGGCACGTCGGGCAGCACCGCGGCCGGGCTCAGCGCATCGACAAAACGCTGCACCACCGTGGGCAGCACCTCCTGCCGGCGCACGGCCAGCAGGTAAGGCCGCTGCGCCCAGGGCTCCTGCAGCGTCAACGGCAGCACCGCGAAGATGCGGGCAAAACGTGCGGCGACGACCGCTGGCAGCACAGCCACACCCATGCCGGCCTCGACCAACTGCGCAATCGCGTCGAAGCCGTGCACCTGCACGCGGGTGTTCAGCGTGCGACCCAGCGCCTGGGCGCGTTCACGCATCTGCTCGTGCACGGCAGCGCCGCCGTGCAGGCCGACGATGTCGAAATCCAGCAGCGCATCAAACGGCACGCCGCGTCGCTTGGCCAGCACATGGCCCTGCGGCACCAGCACCGCCAGTTCGCCCTCGCGGTACGGCCGGCAATCCAGCGCCGCTTCATGCTGCGGCGGCACGAAGATGCCGACGTCGGCGTGTCCAGCAGCCACTGCTGCCTGCACCTCGGCGCTGGTCAGCTCTTCCAGGCTGATGCGGATGCCGGCGTGGGCGCGCGCAAACGCCGCCAGGTCCGCCGGCAGGTGTTCGGCAATCGCGCTGGCATTGGCGGCAATGCGCAGGTGGCCCTTGATGCCGCGCGCGAACTCGACCACCTCGCTCTCCAGCGCATGCAGCGAGGCATTCAGCGAGCGGATGTGCCTCACCAGCGCACGACCGGCTTCGGTGAGTTCAACGCCGCGCGCACGCCGCTCGAACAGGCCGACGCCCAGCCGCGACTCCAGATCGGACAGCCGCTTGCTCGCCGCTGCCAAGGCCAGATGCTCCCGTTCGGCGCCGCGCGTGATGCTGCGCGTCTCGGCAATCGCGAGCACGAGGTTGAGGCTGAGCAGATCGAAGCGCATGGTGAGCCCTGGATGATGCGCGAAGGCTGAGCCCAGCGTCCACGGCAATCATCAAGCAAGGCTTCGCATACCACGAAGCCTTGACCCCGATCGGCTTGGGTCAGCCCTCGGGGAGCGGCCGCCCGGCGGCCGGGGCAGCATCGGCCACCACCGCCACCGCCTCGCGCACCGCCGCCAATTGCCGGCGCGACACCGCCAGCCAGTCGCCATTGCTGACCTGCACGGCCCAACCCTCTTCGCCATCGTCATCGCCGCGGCGCTCCAGCGTGCGCACCGCTGTCAGCGCGACGACGGCATTGCGGTGGATGCGCAGGAAGCCTTCACCCAAGCGCTGCTCCAGGTCGGCCAGCGCGTCGTCCAGCACCCAGCGGCCGCGCGTGCTGCACAGGCTGACGTACTTCTGCTCGGCCTTCAGGTACAGCACCTCGGCGGCCGGCACCCGCAGCACGCGGCCCCGATCACTGACCACCAGCATCGGCCCTGCGGGTGCGCTGTCGACCCGGGTGCCGCGCCGCTCGTCCACGCGCATCAGCGCCGCCTGCAGGCGCTCGCGGCGCACCGGCTTGGTCAGGTAGTCGGTGGCATCGACTTCGAAGGCCTTCAGCGCATGGTCGGCATGCGCGGTGACGAAGACCACCCTCGGCGGCGCCGGCTGGCGGCGCAACTCGTCGGCCAGCTTCAGGCCGTCGCGGCCCGGCATGGCGATGTCCAGCAGCACGACGTCGCAGGCCGTCTGCGCCAGCAAGGCCAGGGCCTCCTCGGCGTCACCGGCCTCGCCCACCACCTGCGCCGGCGGCTCGCCGCAGGTCTCGACCAGCGAGCGCAGGCGCAGGCGGGCCAGCGGCTCGTCGTCGACGATCAGCACTTGCAGCGGCGCGCGCTCGGCCATCACAACGGCACACTGATGCGAGCCTGGAACTGGCCGTCGACCACGCCCGTTTCCAGCGTCGCGGCCAAGTCATGCAGCAGGTGCAGGCGTTCACGCACGTTCTCCAGCGCGATGCCGCTGCCGGGCGGGCCCGGCTCGTCGGGCAGGCTGTTGCTGACCAGCAGTTCCACCATGCCCAGGCGCGCGCGGCTGCGCACCAGCACACGACCGCCGCCCACGGCCGGCTCGATGCCGTGGCGCACGGCGTTTTCCACCAACGGCTGCAGCACCAGCGGCGGCACACGTGCGGCGGCGGCGGCCGGGTCCAGGTCCCACACCACTTGCAGGCGCTTGCCGAAGCGCAGCTGCTCGATCGCCAGGTAGCGCTGCGCCAGCTCGATCTCTTCGTCCAGCGACACCGCACTGCCGGTTTCGGCCAGCGCCACGCGGAACAGCTGCGACAAATCCTCGAGCACGCTTTCGGCCCGGGCGGGGTCGATGCGCACCAGCGCCAGCGCGGTATTCAGCGCGTTGAACAGGAAATGCGGCCGGATGCGCGACTGCAGCTCGACCAGCCGCGCGCTGGCCTCCACCGGCAACGCGGCCACCGAGCGCATCGTCAGCCATTGCCAGACCAGCGCCGCCAAGGCCGCGCCGCTGAGCGCCGCAGCCACGGCGGCAAACGGCGTGACCGGCGCGAGCGCCAGCAAGGTCATCAAACCCCAGCCGGCCAGCGACGCGAAGGCGCCCAGCATCACCACCACCGCCCGCACCACACCCGCCGGCCGACGGGACAGCACACCGCGCAAGGCGCAGACCGCCGGCACCCAGATCAGACCGCCGCCGAGTCCGGCAAAGGCCAGGCTCACCGCGCGGAAGGCCCAGTCGTACCAATGGTCGGACGCCGGCAGCGCCACCACCAGCACCACCAGCTGGATGAAGATCAACACGCGCAGGCCCACCGCGGGCCGGCACAGGTCGAACGGCGTGCTCAGGCGCTCGCGCTGGCGCTGCTGCTCGTCGTGCAGCGGGTCGAAGCGGCTGGGGTCGAAATGCGTGTTGGCATCCGCGTGCGGTTGGCGCGTGGTTGCCGGCCACAGGCTGGCCGGCCGCGTGTCGGCTTCAGCCGGCGCTGCGGGCACGGGCGCGCCCGGTGCGGTGGCAGGCGGTTCAGGCGTGGCGGGTGTGACCATGGGGATGCGGCCCGGATAATACGGTCTTCGGTGGCGCGCCCGTGCCGCCTTTGCTCTCCTTCTTTGCATCCCATGTCCGGCAACCAACTCGACAAGAAGTCCCAGGCCTGGTCGGCCCTGTTCTCCGAACCGATGAGCGAGCTCGTCAAGCGCTACACGGCCAGCGTGAACTTCGACAAGCGCCTGTGGCGCGCCGACATCGACGGCAGCCTGGCCCACGCGGCGATGCTGGCGTCACAAGGCATCATCGGCGCGCAGGACCTGGCCGACATCCAGCGCGGCATGGCGCAGATCCGGGCCGACATCGAAGCCGGCACGTTCGACTGGAAGCTGGAGCTGGAGGACGTGCACCTGAACATCGAGGCCCGGCTGACCCAGCTGGTCGGCGACGCCGGCAAGCGCCTGCACACCGGCCGCTCGCGCAACGACCAGGTGGCCACCGATGTGCGGCTGTGGCTGCGCGGCGAGGTCGATGCCCTCGCGCTGCTGCTGGCCGACATGCAGCGCGCACTGGTCGGCGTCGCGGCCCAGCACACCGACACCGTGATGCCCGGCTTCACCCACATGCAGGTAGCGCAGCCGGTGAGCTTTGCGCACCACCTGCTGGCCTATGTGGAGATGTTCGCGCGCGATGCCGAGCGCCTGGCCGATGTGCGCAAGCGCCTGAACCGCCTGCCGCTGGGCGCTGCCGCACTGGCCGGCACCAGCTACCCGCTGGATCGCGACGCGGTGGCGCGCGCGCTGGGCTTCGACGGGGTTTGCGAAAACTCGCTCGATGCCGTGAGCGACCGCGACTTCGCGCTGGAGTTCTCGTCCTTCGCCGCGATCACGATGGTGCACATCTCGCGCCTGGCCGAAGAACTGGTGCTGTGGATGAGCCAGAACTTCGGCTTCATCGACCTGGCCGACCGCTACTGCACCGGCTCGTCGATCATGCCGCAGAAGCGCAACCCCGATGTCGCCGAACTGGCGCGCGGCAAGAGCGGCCGCGTGGTCGGCCACTTGATGGGCCTGATCACCTTGATGAAGGGCCAGCCGCTGACCTACAACAAGGACAACCAGGAAGACAAGGAGCCTTTGTTCGACACGGTGGACACCTTGTCCGACACGCTGCGCATCATGGCCGAGATGGTGGCCGGCATCGTCGTGAAGAAGGAGGCGATGGAACGCGCCGCGCTGAAGGGCTACGCCACCGCCACCGACCTGGCCGACTACCTGACCAAGAAGGGCCTGCCCTTCCGCGATGCGCACGAGATCGTCGCCCATGCGGTGAAGCTGGGGCTGCAGCGTGGGTTGGATCTGGCGGCGCTACCGCTGGCCGAGCTGAAGGCCTTCCACCCGTCGATCGACGACGACGTGCTGCAGGTGCTGACGCTGCGCGGCTCGCTGGAAGCGCGCAATGTGCGCGGCGGCACGGCGCCGCAGCAGGTGCGGCTGCAGATCGAACGGCACCAGTCGCGCCTGGCGGGCTGAGTTCGCCGCATCCGATCTGGGGCCTGGCGCTGCTGGTGCGGCAGGCACGCGTCAGGGCAGCTTCTTGTCGGCCTCGGTGAGCGGCTGGCCCTTGTCGAAGATGATGCGCCAGACGCCCGGGCTTTCCTGGCGCCACACCGAATTGAAGCGCGAGATGCGCTTGCCGCTCTCATCACGCACCGGGCCGCTGGAATGGGCCAGCGTGCCGTCGGGCAGCACGTCCACTTGGTCGGGCTCCCACGAGAACGGCGCCTTCGGGCCGTCGTAGAAGCCCTTCCACGCGGCCAGCACCGCCGCCTTGCCGCGCAGCACGTCGCGGCCGTAGAAGATGGTCTGCTCGGACAAGTGCTTGCCGAAGGCCGCGAAATCACGCTCGGCCATCGAGCGGGCAAATGCGCGCTCGGTCTCGGTGACCTGCTTGCGCAAGGCCTCCAGATCCGCTTGCGCGAAGGCCGGGCTCATCAGCAGGGCCAAACCTGCGGCGAGCAGCGCGCTTCGCATGTCAATGGCTCGCCGCGGGCAGGCCTTGCGGCTCTTCATGCGCCAACCAGCTCAGCAGGATCAGCGCTGCCGCGCCGCCCACCGGGAACAGCAGCACCGCGCAGGCCACCCAGCCCACGACCGAGCGTTGCATGCGGTGCGCGGCCATGCCCAGCAGCACCCAGTGCAGCGGCAGCGCCACCGCGATGGCCAGGCCCAGCGCGACGATGCGCAGCACCGAGCTGACGGTGGACTCGAGCATCGGCGGCAGGAACATGGCGATCGCGCCGCAGCCAGCCGCCAGTGCAATCGCCGAATCGGCCAGCGCGCGCCTTGCAGTCTTGTGGGTCATCACCCGCTCCAGCAGTTGCTGCGCCTATCGTAGTACGAACCACGTCGGCGGCCCACAATGACCGGCATGAGCCGCCAGAACCGTCAAATTCAGAGACGCTGGATTGCGCACCTCGACATGGATGCGTTCTACGCCTCCGTCGAATTGCTGCGCTACCCGGATCTGAAGGGCCAGCCGGTGGTCATCGGCGGCGGCCGGCGGCACCAGCCGGAGTTGCTGGCCGATGGCACGCGGCGCTATTCAAAGCTGGCCACCTACACCGGCCGCGGCGTCATCACCACCGCCACCTACGCCGCGCGTGACCTGGGCGTGCATTCCGGCATGGGCCTGATGAAGGCCGCGCTGCGCGCGCCTCAGGCGGTGCTGCTGCCGGTGGACTTCGAGCAGTACCGCCACTATTCGCGCCGCTTCAAGGCCGCGGTGGCCGAGTTGACGCCGGTGATCGAGGACCGCGGCATCGACGAGATCTACATCGACCTCACCGAGCACCCCGGCGCCCAGGACAGCGTGGCGCACGACCCCTTCGGCGGCGTGCGCGCGATCGCGCTGGACATCAAGAACAACGTGCGGCGGGCCACCGGCCTGTCCTGCTCGATCGGCATCACGCCGAACAAGCTGCTGTCCAAGATCGCCTCCGACCTGGACAAGCCCGACGGCCTGACGCTGCTGACCCATGAGGACCTGCCCGATCGCATCTGGCCGCTGCCGGTGCGGCGCATCAACGGCATCGGCCCCAAGGCCGCCGCGAAGCTGGCAGCGCTGGAAATCCACACCATCGCCGAACTGGCCGCCTGCGAGCGGCCATGGCTGGTGGCGCATTTCGGCCGCAGCTATGGCAGCTGGCTGCACGACGCCGCGCATGGTGTCGACGAGCGGCCGGTCAGCACGCGCAGCGAGCCGGTGTCGATGAGCCGCGAAACCACCTTCGATCGCGACCTGCATGCCAAGCGCGACCGCAGCGAGCTGTCCGCCGTGTTCACGCAGCTGGTCGAGCAGGTGGCGGTGGACCTGCAGCGCAAGGGCTACGAGGGCCGCACCATCGGCATCAAGCTGCGCTTCGACGACTTCAAGACCGTCACCCGCGACATGACGATCGCGCTGCCCACCGCCGAAGCCACGACGATCCGCCTGGCCGCCGGGCTGTGCCTGAAGCGCGTGGACCTGAGCAAGCGCATCCGCCTGCTCGGCGTTCGCGTCAGTGCACTGCGGCGTGCGGCGGCCATGGCCTGAACTCGTCCGCGCTGAACGTCAAGCCCGCGCCGCCGTGCGGCCAGCCGCTACAGCGCCGACAAGGACTATTCCGGCCGCTGGCGCGTGGGCAGGCGCCACAGCCAGATGCCGACGACCAGGCAGCACAGCGCCGGCAGCCAGGCCACGCGCAGCGGCAGCGTGAAAGCGGCCCAGGCCGAGCCCACGGTCATCATCACCGCCGAGGCCTGCTTGGCGCGCAGCGGCACCGCACGGTGTTCACGCCAATCGCGCACCGTCGGGCCGAAGCGCGGGTGCGTGAGCAGCCAGCGCTCGCAGCGCGCACTGCTGCGAGAGAAGCAGAAGGCGGCCAACAGCACGAAAGGCGTGGTCGGCAGCAGCGGCACGAAGATGCCGACGATGCCGGTGGCCAGGCTCAGCACCCCCGCCACCAGCCACAGCATGCGCCGCCACAGCGGGCGGGTGAGCGGAGGCGATGCGGGGGGCTCGGGCAGCGTCATCGGCTGCATCGTAGCGGCGGTTGCCGCCGCTGAACCGGTCTCATGACCCGCCACCGTCAGCCGCTACAGTCGGCGGCCATGGCCGCTGACCCGCACGCGCTGCGTTTTCCGTCGATCGACGGCCTGCGGGCCTTCGAGGCGGCGTCGCGGCTGGGCACCTTCGAACGCGCCGCCGACGAGTTGGCGATCACCGCCAGTGCCGTCAGCAAGCGGGTCGCGACGCTCGAAGAACTGGTCGCCACGCCCTTGCTGCTGCGCACCGGCAAGACCCTGGCCCTGACCAGCGCCGGCAAGGAGTACCTGGGCCAGGTGAGCGCCGCACTGGGCCTGCTGGCGGCGATGCCGCTGCACCAGCGCGCAGTGCAGCGCATCGCGCGGCTGCGTGTGACGACACCGCCGACCTTTGCGCGCCAGATCCTGGTGCCGGCGCTGGAAAGCTTCACGGAAGCGCATCCCGAGATCGAGCTGGAACTGCTGCTGTCGATCCCCTTCCTCGACAGCTCGCCGCACGACGCCGACATCGAGGTGCGCACCGGCGCCGACAAGGGCCAGCCGCTGCTCGACGACCGCGTGCTGCCGGTGGCTGCGCCGGCACTGATCGCCCGGCTGCCACCGCTGCGCGAGCCCGCCGACCTGCAGCACGCGCCATTGCTGCGCAGCCCGCTGGAGCCGTGGACACCATGGTTCCGCGCCGCCGGCCTGGCCTGGCCCGAGCCGAGCAGCGGCCCGCGGCTGGTGGATCTGGGCATGACGATGGAGGCAGCCGTCTCTGGCCAGGGCGTGGCGCTGGCCCGGCCCACGCTGGCCCGCCACTGGCTGGCCACCGGCACCTTGCAGCCGCTGTTCACGCTGACCGTGCCAGCCGCCAATCCGTACTACCTGGTGCTGCACCGGTCCGAAGGCGCGGCCTCGGTGTTCGCGCATTGGCTGCAGGACGTCTGCCGGCAAGCGGAACAGCAATCGGCCGCCTGGCTTTCCGGCCTGGCCTGACGAAGTTTCCGGCTGCGCGCAACGACCCGCCGCTAGCATCGTCTCCGTTGAGGAGACACAACGACATGACCGTGATCACCACCATCGAAGACCTGCGCGTGCTGGCGGAAAAACGCGTGCCGCGCATGTTCTACGACTATGCCGATTCCGGCAGCTGGACCGAGAGCACCTACCGCGCCAACAGCGCGGACTTCCAGAAGATCAAGCTGCGCCAGCGCGTGGCGGTGAACTTGGAGAACCGCAGCACCGCGACGCACCTCGTCGGCCAGGCCGCCAAGATGCCGGTGGCCATCGCACCGGTGGGCCTGACCGGCATGCAGCATGCCGACGGTGAGATCCACGCTGCCCGCGCAGCCGAGAAGTTCGGCATCCCGTTCACGCTGTCGACGATGAGCATCTGCTCGATCGAGGACATCGCCGAGCACACCAGCGCGCCGTTCTGGTTCCAGCTCTACATGATGCGCGACCGCGAAGCGATGGCGCGCATGATCGAACGCGCCCGTGCCGCGCGCTGCAGCGCGCTGGTGCTGACGCTGGACCTGCAGGTCATCGGCCAGCGCCACAAGGACCTGAAGAACGGCCTCACCGCGCCGCCACGGCCGACGCTGCGCAACATCGTCAACCTGCTGGGCAAGCCGCGCTGGTGCCTGGGCATGGCCGGCACGCGGCGTCACACGTTCCGCAACCTGGTCGGCCATGTGAAAGGCGTCAGCGACATGAGCTCACTGGCCGCCTGGACCAACGAGCAGTTCGACCCGCGCCTGTCCTGGGCCGATGTGGCCTGGGTCAAGGAACGCTGGGGTGGCAAGCTGATCCTGAAGGGCATCCTGGACGTCGAGGACGCACGCCTGGCGGTGCAAAGCGGCGCCGATGCCATCGTCGTCAGCAACCACGGCGGCCGCCAGCTCGACGGCGCACCGTCGAGCATCGAATCGCTGCCGGCCATCGTCGCCGAGGCGGGCTCCCGGATCGAGGTGCACATGGACGGCGGCATCCGCTCCGGCCAGGACGTGCTGAAGGCCTGGGCGCTGGGCGCCCGCGGCTGCTGGATCGGCCGCGCCATGGTCTACGGCTTGGGCGCGATGGGCGAGGCCGGCGTGAGCAAGGCGCTGCAGATCATCCACAAGGAGCTCGACGTGACGATGGCCTTCTGCGGCCACACGCAGATCGGCACCGTGGACCGCGGCATCCTGCTGCCTGGCAGTTTCGTGGGCAGCTTCCCGGGCTGATCATTCGCCGGCGCCGGGCAGCGCGCGCAACGCGGTCTGCAAGGCCGCCAGCGCATGCCGCACCTTGGCCGGCTGGCTGTCACGCTGCGGCGTGACGCCCCACACCGGCGTCGCCGGCAGCTGCCAGTCGCTCAGCAGCGGCAGCACGCGGCCACTGCGCAAGTCGTCCTCGGCATCGGGCCGCACCAGCAGCGCCAGGCCCAGGCCGGCGGCGCACATCTGGCCGACCGTCAGCTGGTTGTTGCTGACGATGCGCGGCTCGACCCGCACACGCTCGAGCGCACCGTCGCCCGCGCTCAGCTCGATCGCCAGGCCAGCGGCGCCGGTTTCATGGGCGATCCATTCATGCATCAGCAAGTCAGCCGGCTGCCGCGGCGTGCCCTTGCGCGCCAGGTAGGCCGGGGCCGCGCACAGCGCCCAGTGAAAGCTGCACAGGCGCCGCGCGACCCAGCTGGAATCGGCCAGCTTGCCGGCCCGCAGCGCCAGATCGACGCGGGCATCGATCAGGTCGATCATGCGGTCGTCGACCAGCAGGCGCAGGCGCAAGGCGGGATGCTGGACCAGCAGCGGCGCCAACGCCGGCGCCACGTGGCGCGCAAACCCCACCGGGGCGGACAGGCGCAACTCGCCGCTCAGCGTGTCACGCGCCAGCTGCATCTGCTCGCGCGCGGCGTCGGCCGCCTGCACCACCGCTGCGCAATGCGCGTGCACACGCGCACCCACCTCGGTGAGCGTCAACTTGCGGGTGGATCGGTGCAGCAGCGTCACGCCATGCGCGGCCTCCAGCGCACGCACGCGCTGGCTCACCGCCGAGGGCGTCATCGCCAGCTGTCGCGCGGCGCCGCTCATCGAGCCCTGCTGCACCACCGCGGCAAACACCGCCATGGCCTGCAGATCATCGACTTTGGCGTCCGCTTTGAAGTCAGGCTTCAAAGACATAGTGATTCCGACCGTCTAGTCGTTCGATTGTGAAGCCAGCATCATTCGTTCATCCACCAACCCCCTGGAGTTCACATGAAGATCGCATTGATTGGCGCCACCGGTTTTGTCGGCTCGGCGCTGCTGGACGAATTGCTGCAGCGCGGCCACCAGGTCACCGCGCTGGTGCGCGACCCGGCCAAGCTGGTGGCACGCGATGGCCTGCGCACCGCCACCGCCGATGTCTACGACGCAACCCAGGTCGCGCAGGCCGTGGAAGGCCATGAGGTCGTGCTGAGTGCCTTCAACCCGGGCTGGACCGACCCGCAGCTGCATGACCGCTTCCTCGCCGGCAGCCGCGCCATCGTCGCCGCTGCGCAGAAGGCCCACGTAGCGCGGCTGGTGGTGATCGGCGGGGCCGGCAGCCTGTATGTCGCACCGGGCGTGCAGTTGGTCGATACGCCGGCCTTCCTGGACCATGTGCCGCCGAACATCGTGCCCGGCGCGCAGGCTGCCCGGCAGGCGCTGAACGAGCTGCGGCAAGAGACCGTTCTGAACTGGACCTTCGTGTCGCCGCCGGCGATGCTGCAGCCCGGCCAGCGCAGCGGCGCCTACCGGCTGGGTCAGGATCAGTTGCTGATGAACGGCGATCAGCCGGCCGGCATTTCGGTGCAGGACCTGGCCGTCGCGGTGGTGGATGAGCTGGAAACGCCGAAGCACCCACGCCAACGATTCACCGTCGCGAACTGAGCGCCGCAGACCTGTCGCTTCGCGTCAGGCCCCCCGAGGAGGTCAAGCAAAGTGGCAGAGCCACATGTGCTTGAGAAGCTCACCCAGCACTGCGCAACTGGGCCTGCGCTTCGCCGGCGCTTTCGAAGATGTGCGGCGCCACGCCGCGCGCCGCCAGCGCCGGCCCGAGCTTGGCCCGCAGGAAGCCCGAGGTGCTGTAGCGCACGACATTGAGGTAGAACCGGTCGACCAGCGCGCGCACCGTGGCAGCCCAGGCGTCTTCCACCTCCGGGTCGAGCACGAAGTGGTCGTAGTTCACCACCGCATACACCTTGCGGCCCAGCGGCACGAGATGGCGCTCGACCTCCTGGCGCACGGCCTCCACGTCGTCTGCCGTGCGCAGCGCCAGCCGCTCGAAATTGATGAACATGGTGTTCTGCGCCGCCAGGTAGATGAAGCGGTCGGCCAGCGGCAGCATCAGCAGCCGGGCACGCAGGCCCATGCTGTCCTGCCCGAAGATCGCAGCGTCCATCAGCGTGGGCGGCCGCTCGATGACCGGCATGAAGTCCATCAGCGCCAGGATATCGCGCTGCAGGTCCACGCCGGGCGCGATCTCGGAGAGCTCCAGGCCCTGTTCGTGCAAGCGGAACACGCAGCGCTCGGTCACGTAGAGCACCGGCTGGCCGCGCCGCCAGGCCTCGCGGCCGGAGAAGGTGCGGTGCTCGACCTCGCGCACGAACTTGGGCACGCACGAACCATCGGGGCCATTGGCCAGGAAGCTGCCGACGAAGACCACGCGCTTGGCGTTCTGGCTGATGTTGATGAAGCCGCCCGCCCCGGCCAGTCGCGGGCCGAACTTGCTGACATTCAGGTTGCCCTGCGCATCGGCCTGCGCCAGGCCGAGGAAGGCGATGTCCAGCCCGCCGCCATCGTAGAAATCGAACTGGTAGGGCTGGTCGATGATGGCCTGCGTGTTCACCGCCGCGCCGAAATTCAGGCCGCCGGCCGGGATGCCGCCGATCACGCCCGGCTCGGCGGTCAGCGTGATCAGGTCGATCACACGCTCTTCGGCTGCGACGGCCGCCACGCCCTCGGGCATGCCGATGCCGAGGTTGACCACGCTGTTGGGCTTCAACTCCAGCGCCGCTCGGCGCGCGATGGTCTTGCGGTCGCTGGGCGGCATGGTCGCCACATGCCCGGCCGGCACGCGGATCTCGCCGGCGAAGGCCGCGCTGTAGGGTTCGGCGAAGGTCTGCTGGTGGTATTCCGGTTTTTCGGCGACCACCACGCAATCCACCAGCACACCGGGAATCTTGACCTGCCGCGGGTGCAGCGACTGCGCCTGCGCCAGCCGCTCCACCTGCACGATGACGATGCCGCCGGAATTGCGCGCGGCCATCGCGATGGCCAGCGCTTCCAGCGTCAGCGCCTCGCGCTCCATCGTGATGTTGCCGTCGGTGTCCGCGGTGGTGCCGCGGATGAAAGCCACGTCGATCGGAAAGGCCTTGTAGAACAGGTAATCCTCGCCGTCGATGGGCATCAGGCGCACCCGTTCTTCGGTCGATCGATCGTTGATGCGGCCACCACCGAAACGCGGGTCGACGAAGGTGCCCAGGCCGACCCTCGACAGGTGCCCCGGCTTGCCCGCCGCGATGTCACGGAACAGGTGCGAGATCACGCCCTGCGGCAGGTTCCAGGCCTCGATCTCGCCGGCCACGGCCAGTTTCTGCAGCGCCGGCACCAGGCCCCAGTGGCCACCGATGACCTTGCCCACCAGGCCGGCATGGCCCAGATGGTTCAGGCCCCGCGTCTTGCCATCGCCCTGCCCCGCGGCATAGGCCAGGCCCAGCTGGCGCGGCGTGCCGGTGGCCAGGAAGCGCTCTTCCAGCGCCACCGCCAGGTTCTCAGGAAAGCCGATGCCGACGAAGCCGCCGGTCGCCAGCATGTCGCCGTCGGCCAGCAGTTGCACGGCTTCGGCGGCGCTGACCACCTTGCCCTTGTCGGCGGCGCGCATCGCGGTCATGCGCTCCTGGGCGCGGGATGCAGGGGTCATGGGCGTGTCTCCTCGGGCGTTCCACATGACGCCACTGATCCCCTCGATTTTGCTGACACGAAGCTGACAACAAGCCTAAGATCAGGGCAAGCCCTGATCCGTGAGGCCGCCATGACACTGCAGCAGCTGGTCACCGTCAAACGCTGGTATCAGACCCACCACCGGGAACGCACAGTGGAGTATCAGCTCTGGGACGCGATGCTGACGTGCTGGATCCTGGGCTGGATGGGCGTGCCGGCGGCCGTGCTGCTGGCGCCGGAATTCGGCGTGGCCACCTGTGTGGCGCTGTACTTCGTGCCGTCGCTGTACGTCACGCTGCGCAAGCGCCTGCACCGGCGCGGCGTGCTGCGCTGCGATTGGCTGGACAGCGCCTTGCGGCAGTGAACAATGCCCCGGGCCAGCGCCACTCAGGCGGGCGCGTTGCCCTGGTAGATCTCGAACAGCAGCACCGCGATGCGGCGCGCCACGGGATCCGACATCGCGTGGCCCATCGCGATACGCTCGATCGCGTAGATCCGGTCGTAGCGCATGCGCTGCACCTGCACCGGCTCACCGCTCGCTGCCATGCGGTCCTGGAAGCTGGCCAGCAGCCCCATGTCGACGCAGCAGGCCGGCACCAGCGCCGGCAGCTTGCGGCCGCCGCCGAAGAATTCGCGCGGCAGGCGGTCGAGTTCGGTGACTTCGGGGTTCGGGATCATCAGGGCACTCCCAGGAGGGAACGCTGCTGATCATCCGCTTCGGCCTGCCGCGCAAAGCCCCGAGAAGCGGCACGCGGGCAGCGCAGTTCAGGTCTTGGGCAAGGTAACGCCGCGCTGGCCCTGGTACTTGCCGCCGCGGTCCTTGTAGCTGGTCTCGCAGACCTCGTCGCTTTCGAAGAACAGCACCTGCGCGCAGCCTTCACCGGCGTAGATCTTGGCCGGCAGCGGCGTGGTGTTGCTGAACTCCAGCGTCACGAAGCCTTCCCATTCGGGCTCGAAGGGTGTGACGTTGACAATGATGCCGCAGCGCGCGTAGGTGCTCTTGCCCAGGCAGATGGTCAGCACGTTGCGCGGGATGCGGAAGTACTCCACCGTGCGGGCCAGGGCAAAGCTGTTGGGCGGGATGATGCAGACATCCGCATGGATGTCGACGAAGCTTTTTTCGTCGAAGTTCTTCGGGTCCACCACCGTCGAGTGGATGTTGGTGAAGACCTTGAACTCCGGCGCGCAGCGAATGTCGTAGCCGTAGCTGGAGGTGCCGTAGCTGACGATCTTCTGTCCATCCGCCGATTGCCGCACCTGGCCGGGCTCGAAGGGCTCGATCATGCCGGTCTGCTCGGCCATGCGCCGGATCCACTTGTCGCTCTTGATGGTCATTGCCGGTAGTCCCTGAAGTTGGGCAATTCTATGAAGCCCGGCATGACGCCATGGGGACAGCCCGCTTTGACAGAAGCAGGGCCCTGTGCTGAACTGTCCAACCATCGGCAAACACACTGGATGCACGCCATGGCCGCCACGCCTTTCCGCCCCGCCAACGACCTGATGGTGCAGTACGCGATGTACCACCGCGACCGCCGCAACATCGCCACCCACTTCCTCGGCATTCCAATGATCGTGTTCGCGATCGGCGTGCTGCTGGCGCGTGCCAGCGTGATGGGCGTGAGCGCGGCCTGGATCGTCTGGGCGCTTGCCACCGCCTGGTACCTGACGCGCGGCAACCTGGTGCTGGGGCTGGCCACCAGCCTGGTCAACGGCGTGCTGATCGCCGCGGCGCACCCGCTGGCGGCGGGTTCGATGGCCAGTTGGCTGGGCTGGGGCTTGGGCATCTTCGTCGTCGGCTGGATCCTGCAGTTCATCGGCCACTACTACGAAGGTCGCAAGCCGGCCTTCGTCGACGACCTCGTCGGGCTGCTGGTCGGGCCGATGTTCGTCGTCGGCGAATGGCTGTTTGCCGCCGGCTGGGGCCGCGAGCTGCTGGCCGAGATCGAACGCCGCGCCGGCCCGACGCACCTGCGTGACCTCGCCGCGCCACTGGCCCGGTGATCGATACAGGCCCGACACCCGGCATTCTGGTGATGGGCGCCGGCAGCATCGGCTGCTGGCTCGGCGGCCGCCTGGCCGCCGCTGGTACGGCGGTGCAACTGGTCGGTCGGCCGCGGGTGCTGGATGCCTTGCGCCGCAACGGCCTGACGCTGACCGACCGCGAAGGCGGCCGGACCGAGGTGCCCGCCGATCGGCTGCAACTCTTCGACGAGGTGCCTGCCGGCGCCAGGCCCTCGCTGGTGCTGCTGTGCGTGAAGAGCGGTGCCACCGCCGACGCCGCGCGCCAGCTGGGCGACTGCCTGCCGGCCGGCACGCCGGTGCTGTCGATGCAGAACGGCTTGTCGAACGTGGCCACCGCGCAGCAGGCGGCGCCGTCGCTGCAATGGCTGCCGGGCATGGTGCCTTACAACGTCGCCGAACTGGGGCCGGGCCGCTTCCACCGCGGCACCGAGGGCGTGCTGGCTGCGCAGGACCACGCGGCCTTGCGCCACTGGCTGCCGCGTTTCCACGCCGCCGGGCTGCCGATGGCCTTGCACGCCGACTTGGCACCGGTGCAGTGGGGCAAGCTGCTGCTGAACCTGAACAATGCCGTCAACGCGCTGTCGGGCCTGCCGCTGCGCGCCCAGTTGCTGGACCGCGACCTGCGCGGCTGCACGGCGGCCCTGATCGCCGAGACGCTGGCCGTGCTGGGCCGCGCCGGCATCCGGCCGGCAAAGATGTCGCCGCTGCCGCCGGCCTGGGTGCCGTCGGTGCTGCGGCTGCCGACGCCGCTGTTCCGCATCGTCGCGGCGCGCATGCTGCGCATCGACGACAAGGCCCGCTCCAGCATGGCCGACGACCTGGCGCTGGGCCGGACCACCGAGGTGGATGCCTTGCAGGGCGAGGTGATCCGGCTCGCGACTTCGTTGGGCCTGGCCGCCCCGCAGAACGCGTGCATCCGTGCACTGGTGCTGGACTGGCCGACGCGGCGCGAGCGCTTCACGGGTGTCGCCCTGCAACAGGCGATGGGGCTGGCCGCGGGACCTGGCACCAGCGGCTGACCACCGCCACCAGGTCGTCGGCGACCACCGGCTTGCTGAGGAAATCGTTCATGCCGGCGGCCAGGCAGGCCGCGCGGTCCTCCGCGAAGGCATTCGCCGTCAAGGCCACCACCGGCACGTGGCGCCCCGCCTCGCCGCCGTCGCCCGCGCGCAGCCGGCGCGTGACCTCGATGCCGTCCATGTCCGGCATTTGCCAGTCCATCAGCAGCACATCGAAGACCATCTCGGCGCAGCGCTGCAGCGCCTGCCGGCCGTCGGTCGCCAGCTCGGTGTAGAAGCCGGCCTGGCCGAGCATCGCACTGACGATGGTCTGGTTCACCGGATCGTCCTCGACGATCAGCACGCGGCCCACGGCGCGCGGTGCATCGGCAGCGGCCAGGCGCTGCGGTCCGGTGGCCGCGCCCTCGAGCCGAGCCGCGGCACCGAAGCGGCTGACCAGGGCCGAACGCAAGACCGGCTTGATCACGCTGCGCGGCAAGCGCACCCGCTCCCGCGCCGATTCGGCGGCGTACCAGCTGAGGCGGTTCATGCCGATCACCCGCTCGGGATCGACCCAGTCGACCGCGGTCTCCATCAGCGCCAATGCCTCGGGCGCATCGGTGGCGACCAGCAGCCAGGCGGGGCGGCCTTGCGCGTCGGGCCAGGTGCAGGCAGCGTGCAGCGCCTGCGCGGTGCTGCAGCGCAGGGCCTGGCAGCCCATGCGCTGCAGCAAGCACGTCAAGGCCTGTGCGCTGGCTTCATGCGGCTCGACGACGGCCACGCGGTAGCCCAGCGGCTCGGCCTCGGCATGCGGCTGCAGCGCCGCCGGCAGCGACAGGATCACCGTGAAGCACGCGCCCTGCCCCGCCGTGCTGTCCACGGTGATGCGGCCACCCATTGCCAGCACCAGCTTGCGGCAGATCGTCAGGCCCAGGCCGCTGCCGCCGAAGCGGCGCGTGGTGCCGCTGTCGGCCTGTGCGAAGGGTTCGAAGATGCGCTCCTGCGCCGCCGCATCGAGACCGATGCCGGTGTCGCTGACTTCGAAGCGCAGCTGCTCCGGCGCATCGCCGGCGGCCACGCGCAGCACCACCTCGCCTTGCGGTGTGAACTTCACCGCATTGCCCAGCAGGTTCAGCAGCACCTGGCGCAGCCGGGTCACGTCGCCATGGCGCCAGGACGGCAGCTGGGGGTCCGGCACGCAGGCCATTTGCAGCCCCTTGCTCCGCGCCGGTGCCGCGGCGGTGGCCATCACGGCCTCGATCGCGTCGATGAGGTTGAAGTCCTCGCGCACCAGTTCCAGCACACCGGACTCGATGCGCGCCAGGTGCAGCACGCCGTCGATCAGGCCCAGCAGGTGGTTGCTGCTGGCGCGGATGATGTCGAGCAGCTCGCCGCGCCGCTGCTCGTCGCCGCCATGGTCCTGCAGCAGCTGGCAGGCGCCGATCACGCCGTTCAGCGGCGTGCGCAGCTCGTGGCTCATGCTGGCCAGGAACTCGCTCTTCGCCGCGTTGGCGGCCTCGGCCACGGCACGCTCATAACGCAGGTGTTCAGCGGCCAGGCGGTTGTCGCGCTGCTGCGCGGCCAGCGCCAGCAGCAGGCCGGCGGCCAAGGTGGCCAGCGGCAGCAGCGCCGGCAGCTGGGTCTGCGCCAGCACCAGCGCGGCGCTGCCGCCGCCCAGCACCGCGGCTGCAGCCAGCAGCGTGGCCAGCGCATCGGGCAGCAGCACCGGGCGGCCGCGGCGCCACAGTGCCAGCGCCGGCAGCAGCGCCAGCCCCAGCGCGGCAGGCAGGCTCCAGCCCGGTGGCGGGCGGATCACGCGGCCGGCCGCCAGCACGGCATGGCTGGCCGCCAGCCATTCGGTGCCGGTGAGCTGGCCGGCCGGCGTCATCACGCGATTGCCGAGGCCGGCGCTGCTGCCGATGAACACCACCCGATCCGCCAGTTGTTCGCGCAGGCCCGGCACCGTGGGCTGGCCCAGCGCGGCGCCGGCCACGGCGTGGAAGGGCAGGCGCGGCAAGGCCTCGGCGGCCAGCGGCGGCAGGCGCAGTCGGCCCTCGGCATCGGCTGGCCAGCGGCTGCCGGCCAACTGGAATTCATCGTCCGACCCACGCCACGCCAGCGGCACCGCGCCGGCCAGCACCTGCTGCACGACGATGGGCAAGGCCGCCAGGCGCTGATCACCGGCCCGGTGCAGCACGGCCAGGCGGCGCAGCATGCCGTCGCCGTCCAGCGGCATCGAGACCAGACCGATCGGCGCGCCGCGCAGGCCTTCGGCCGGCAGCAGCCAGCCCGGCCACGCCGTGGCGGGAGCCTGGGCCGGCCAGGGCGGCAGCGCCGGGGCCGATGAGACCGGGTCGCGCGGAGTGACGGAAGCCGTCGGCATGGCGTCAGCCGGCGAGCGCCAGGCCGCCGCGGCCAGCACCACCGGCATCGCGCCCTGCACCAGCGCGCGCTGCAGCGCGGCATCGCCGTTGCGGCCGTCGGCCATCACCACGTCGATGGCCACCAGCCGGGCGCCGGCTTCGCGCAGGTAATCGATCACCAGCGCATAGGCATCGCGGCGCAGCGGCCAACCGCCCAGCGTGGGCGCCAGGGCGCGCAGCGAGGCCTCGTCGATGTCCAGCACCAGCACCGGGCCGGGCGGCACCGGTGGCGCCAGCCAGCGCAGCTGCGCGTCGGCGAGCGCATCGTCGGCGCGGCGCAGCACCGGCGCCTGGCTCATCGCCCAGGCCAGCAGCGCGCCGAGCACGGCGGTGAGCAGCGGCACCCAGGCCAGGCCCGGAGGGATGCCGCTCACCGGCCAACGCGCTGGGGCCGGCATCTGGGTAGGGGTTCCGGTGGCAGCAGGCCGGCGCTCAGAGCACCAGCAACAGCAGCAAGGCCGGCAGCAGCAGCCACCAGCGGCTCTGCGGCACGTCGATCAGCTGCACGCCGCCCCAGGGCCCGGCCTGGCCGTCGGCATCCACGGCCCGCACCCGCAGGTAATAGCGGCCGGGCGGCGGCAGCGCCAGCGTGGCCTCGGGCTGGGCGCTGGCCTGCTCCTGCACGAGATCGGTGAAGGCGGCGTCACGGGCCACCTGCAGCGCGTAGGTCTGGCCGGCCTCGCCGGCGGCCCAGCGCAGCACAACGCCGGCTTCCGACAGCCGCGGCGGCTGCAACGGCGGCGCGGGCGGGACCGGCCGCACGGTGAAGGCCTGGGCATCGCCGAAGGGGCCGGCGTCACCGTCGGCGCGCACGCTGGCCACGCGCCAGTGGTAGCTGCCGGGCGGCAGGGCGATGTCGTGCTCGGTGCCACTCAGGCCGGCGAGATCGGCGCGCGGCGCGCTGAAATCGGCGCTGTCGGCCAGTTGCAGACGGTAGCTGGCCACGCCTTCCGCGCGCGTCCAGGCCAGCCGGGTCGGTTCACCGTAGAGGCGGGCATCGGCCCGCGGCTGGCGGGTGAACGGCGGTTCGGGCCGCGCTTTCAGCACGAAGCTGCGACGTGCGTCGCGGCCTTCCAGACCTTGGGCGTCGACGCCGCGCACCCGCAGCTCGTAGCGGCCATCGGGTAGGTCGCGCCAGCGTGCGCCGGGCTCCTTGAATCGGCCGTCGAGCAGCAAGCGGCCAGCCGCATCCACGCCTTCGGCGGGGAAGACCTGGGCGCGGTAGTCGCTGGCCCCGGCCAGCGGGCTCCAGGCCAGGCGCAAGGGCACACGCTCCAGGCGGGCCGGCACGGGGCCTAGATCCGGCGCATCAAGCAGCCGGCGTGGCGCGGCCACCGGCTGGCCCAGCGCCACCACGGTGCCGAAACCAGCGCCAATGGCCGCCGCCGGGGTACCGGCCTGCGCCGCGTTGTCGGCGGCCACGCTGCCCTCAATGACCTCGACCCGCGTGGTGCGGGTTTGCGGCTCCACCTGCGTGCGGAACTCGGTGCCGCGCACGCCCAGGTTCACCGACGGCGTGCCGATGTCGTAGCGGCGCCCGGCGCCGGCCGGCTGCACGTGGGAATCGATGCTGCCGCTGTCCAGGCGCAGCCGCGTGTCGGGCACGCCGCTGGCACCGATCTGCACCAAGCGCTCGAAGCGCACCTGCGTGTCGGGCCGCACCAGCAGCCGCGAGCCGTCGGCGAACTTCAGCGCCAGCGCCGATTCGGGGCCGGCCAGCAGCAGGTCGCCGCTGCCCAAGGTGGCGCCGGCGGCCACCACCTCGCTCCCCGCGCTGCCGCCGCGCTGCACGCGCACATCGCCCTGCACATGCAGCACCTCGGCGCGCACCGGCTGCACGCGCAGCCAGGCCAGCGGAATGCGCAGCACCTGGCCCGGCTGCAGCCGGCGCGGGTTGGCCACGCGGTTGAGCCGCTGCAGCGGGCGCCAACCGGCGCCCGGGCCCAGCTGGGTGGCGGCCACGCCGATCAGCGTATCGCCGCGCACGATGCGGTAGGACCACATCGGCTGCGCCTGCGCCGGATCCACAGGCGGGGGTGCCGCCAGGCTGCCCAAGGCAAGGCCGCCGGCCAGCAGACCAGCGCCCATGCGCCGCATGTGGTTCAAACGCTGATCCCGGCAAGCACCGGATGCATCGGCAACACATGACGACGAAGCATGACGACGAGGCACAAGGGCCCTCCACTCCCAAGCGGTGCAGGTTGCCATCGCCCGGCAGCGTTGCCAAGCGCAACATTACGCAAGCGCACGTATCGCGTCACCGGAATGGATAAATACTGTACGCATTCACAGGCATCCAGTTCACAATGCTGCCAGTCAAGCCTTGCCACAGGAGCCTTGCATGATGAGCGCCGCCCGCCCCGGGATGCTGGCGGCGCGGGTACCGTCGAAATCGTTGTGCATGTGGCCGAGATCGATGCGCATTACCGGCACGCCGTGGCCGAAGGCGCCGAGATCGTGATCCCGATTGAGGACAAGTCATATGGCGGCCGCGGCTACGCCAGCCGCGACCTGGAAGGCCATGTCGGGGCCTTCGGTTCGTATGACGCCTGGGCACCTGCGGACGGCGGCCCGGTGCAGCGCGCCACAGGCACTTTCGAGGTCAAGATGCAGCCGCTGCCCAGCCGAGAGCAGGCAGCCAGCCCACTGTTCGGCCGCCGCAGCCTCGACAAGCTGTTCTTGGGCGACCTGGCGGGCACCGGCTGCGGCGAGAGTCAAGTGGGCAGAGCCCCACGGACTCCAGCGTCCCAATCACTCAGCACATCCACCGCGCGAGGCTTGTCCAGCCCACGCTGGGGGCTCTTCACCGGCGTGCCCAGCGCCACCCAGCCCAGCAGGGTTTCGCCGGGCCGGCAGAAGGCCTGCTGCACCGCCGGGTGCCGTACCTTGGCGCCGGATAGCATCTTGCCGGCGAAGCCCAGCGCATGAGCGGCGTTCAGCAGGTTGGTCAAGGCGCCGCCGACGCAGGCCCACTGTTCGTGCACCGGCACCTGCGGGTGGCCGCTGTCCAGCCGGGCCAGCACCGCGACTGTCACCGGCGCGCGCTGGGCGCGTTCGACATCGAGCGCGACGCTGGCCTCGTCCTTGCCCGCGTCCCGTGCGACTTGCGCAAACAGCTGCGCCAGCCGCTCGCGCGCCGCCCCCTGCACCACCGCAAAGCGGAACGGCACCAGCCCGGCATGGTCCGGCGCGCGCAGCGCGGCGTCGGCCATCAGACGCAGCTGCGCAGCGTCCGGCCCCGGCTCGGCCAAGTGCTTGATGCCCACCGACTGGCGCGACAGCAGCAGCGCCAGGCCTGCCGGCCATGCATCATGGCCGCTCATTTTGTCTGCAAGCTCCGCAACTCGTCCGGCGTGTTGGCATTGAAGAATGCGCCGGCGTCGTCGAACAGCACCTCGACACAGCGCTGCTCGCCGCACCAGCGGTCGATCTTGCGCTGACCGCTGTGGATGAAGGGAATCAGGCCCTCGATCACGCTGCTCTTCATCAGGCAGAACACCGGCTGGCGCTGCAGTGCATCGCCTTCACGCGTGACCGCGATGGCCAGCTCGGCATCGGCCTCGATCAGCGCTTGCGCCAGGCGCTCGACCAGGTCGGTCGGGAACAGCGGCGTGTCGCAGGGCACCGTCACCAGGTAAGGCGTTTCGCAATGCTCCAGCCCGGCCAGGAAGCCGGCCAGCGGGCCCGGGTAGTCGGCCGCCGCATCGGGCCAGACCGGGACGCCCATCGAGTCGTAAGCCCCGAGGTTGCGGTTGGCATTGATCATGATGCTGCCCACCTGGGTTTGCAGCCGCAGCAGCGCATGCATCGCCAGTGGCATGCCGTTGTGGTTCTGCAAGCCCTTGTCGACGCCGCCCATGCGACTGCCGCGGCCGCCGGCGAGCACCAAGCCGGTGATCTGTTCGGGAGGAATCGTTGTCGTCATCAGGCTTCCAGCATGTCGAAGGCTTGGGTTTCCACTTGCATGAAGACGCGCGTGAACGCAGCCACCGCGCGCCAGGTGTCGGCACGGGGATGGGCCTCGACGGCGTCGCAGAGTTTCTCGACCCAGGGTTGCAGGTGCTTGCGGAAGAAGCGCTGCTGCTGCGCCAGGTTGCACACCGCGGCCTCGTCGCCGGCGATCAGGTAGCGCATCACTTCGAAGCCGTAGGCCAGGTGGTCCTCGGTCTCGCCACGCTGCGCATCGCGCGTCAGGCCCAGCGCCGCGAGGTCCTCGCGCAAGTGCGCCAGCGGGCGTTCGTTCAGGAAGCCGGACAGGTAGAAGGAGCCATAGAGAAACACCTCCGGCTTGCCGACCCCCAGGAACAAGGCCTCGTACTCAGCCGCCGCAGCAACGGCATCGGTCGCACGCAAGGCACCGACCAGCGCCTGCCACGGCGCTTCGAGGTGCGCACCCGGCTCGGGCGCCTGCGTCACCGCCACCTTGAACTGCTGCAGCAGCGCGTCGTCCGGCGGGCCGATCCACAGCTGGGCCAGCAGGCCGTACAACTCGGCGCGGGCGAGTTCTTCGCTGTCGTCGGCGCTGGCGAAGTGCAGGGAATGAGTGGACGTGTCTTTCATGGCCTAGAGATCGGTGATGCGCACTTCATTCGGATTGCTGTGGATGTCGATCACGCGGCAGTCGCTGCACATCTTCAGCCGCTCGGCCGCGGCACCCTGGAAGGCCGAGTGGCTGGCCAGCTTGCTGACCATGTTCTCGATCGCGCGCAAGGTGCCGAAGGGTTTGCCGCAGCGAACGCAGCAGAAAGGTTCGGCTTCGTGCAGCACCCGGGTGGTCTTGCGGGCCTTGCCTTCGTTCGCCAGCCACAGCCGCGGTTCCAGCGTGATGGCGTTTTCCGGGCAAGTCGTGGCGCACAGGCCGCATTGCACGCAGTTCTTTTCGATGAACTTCAGCTGCGGCCGCTCGGGGTTGTCAGCCAGCGCCGATTCGGGGCAGGCACCGACGCAGCTCAGGCACAGCGTGCAGGCGTTGGTGTTGATCTTCAGGCTGCCGAAAGGGCTGCCAAAAGTGCCGCCATTCGCCGGCAAGGCGATGACGTCCGGCCGCGCGGGCGCCTGCGCCAGCAGGTGATCGAGCGCAATGTCCAGCGTGCCGCGTTTGTCGGCCATGGCATTGAAGCTGGCCGCCTGACGCACACCTTGTGCACCAGGAGATTGCAGCACCGCATCCAGCGCCGGCAGGTCGCGTGCGTCTTGCACTTCGATCACGCGGAAGTGTTCACCTGCGTAGCCCAGCCCGCTGAGGATGGCCTGCGCCACCGCCATCTGGTCGCGCAAGGCCTGGCGATATTCCGGTGCCTCTTCATCGGTGAGCAGCAGCCAGACCTGGGCGGCGCCCTGCGCAATGGCCGCCAGCCAGAGGTCCAGCCCGGTGCTGGCGGTGTGCCACAGCGGGGTCGGCAGCACGCGGGCCGGCACGCCGTGGAGCCGGCGATCGACACGCGCGGCGCGGCCCAGTTCGTTGAGCCAGCGGGTGCCGGCGGCTTCGCTGTGCAGCAGCAGCGCGGCGTCGCGTCCGCCGGCACGGGCGTAGGTGCCGAGCAAGGTGCGCCAACGCAGCGCCTGGTCCACGGCGCCAGGGTAGGCATAACTCAGCGCGCCGCTCGGGCACACCGTGCTGCAGGCGCCGCAGCCCACGCACAGGTGCGGCTCGACGACGATGCCGCCTGTCGCGCCGGTACCGCCGGCCACCGCGCCCTTGCCGGTGCGCTTGCCTTTCAAGGAGGCATCGCTGCGGATCGCCCGCGCCGAGCAGACATCGATGCAGGCGGTGCAGCCGATCTGCTGGTTGCGGCTGTGCGCGCACAGGCTGTGCTTGTACTGGAAGAACTTCGGCTTCTCGAACTCTCCGCTCAGTTCGCGCAGCTGAAGCACCGCGTCGATCAGCCGGCGCTCGTCGCCCCCCACATGAAAGTAGCCCTGCGGCGGCTGGTGCTGCGTGAACGCGCTGCGCTCGCGCAGGTCCAGCACCAGGTCGACCTGGTCGCTGAGCGTGCGTGCCGGGCGCTCGAAATCGATGGCACCGGCGGCATCGCAGACACGCACGCAATCCCGGTGGCTCTTGCAGGCGGCCAGGTCGATCTGGTAGCTGAAGTCGATCGCGCCTTCCGGGCAGGCCTCGAGGCAGGCATTGCAGCGTGTGCACAGCTCCAGGTCGATCGGATTGTTGGCTTCCCACTCGGCCTGGAAGGCACCGAGCCAGCCGCTCAGGGCCGTCAGCCGGCCGGCATGCACCAGGCGGTCGCGCTGCTGCGGCAGGGCTCCGCCATCACCGCGGCCCTCGGACTCGACCAGCTGGATCACGTCCAGCCGCTCGGCCAGCATCGCAGCCGCACGCTCGCCGCGCTCGGCCGGGCCGATCACCAGCACGCGGCCACCGGACTGGTAGCTGACGGTGGCCACCGGCGCCGGGTCGGGCAGCTGCGCGGCGGCAATCAGCGCGGCGATCTTCGGCGTCGCGGCTTTGGCATCGCGCGACCAGCCGCCGGTCTCGCGGATGTTGACGAAGCGGATCGGCTGCTCGGCCACCGGCCGCGCGCCTTCGGTCTGGTCGTTCAGCTCGACGAACAAGCGGCTCTCCTGCGTGCAGGCGACCAACAACTCGTCGCCTGATTTCGCCGCACGCTGGAACGCCGCGGCCTCACGCCGACACAGCAGAGTGTGCACGGTGTCCAGTCCCTCAGAGCTCGCGCCGGGCGTCTGGCTCAGCGCACGGCTCAGCGCCAGGGCATCCAGCGGCATCGTGCGGTTGCAGTCGCAGATCAGTGTCTTCATCGGGGGCGATCGGAAGGGGGACGATTGCTGCCGGGCTCGCGGGTGTGGCGTCGGTCGCGGCCGGGACGGGCTCGTCCGTGAAAAGGCCGAGGAACTGGGATTGCGCCATCTTGCGCAGCATGCCCTCGGGCAGGGGATCGGGCTTGCCGTAGTCGTCGATGTAAGTATCCAGGCCGTCCATCACATTGAAATGCGGATCGGTGAACAGCGTCTTCAACGCGGTGTTGCGGACCTGGCTGTCGACGCCAGGCGCGACGAAGCGCGTGAAGTCGGACTCGGTGGTCAGGGCCTGGGCCTCGGCCAGCGTGGGCGGCGGCGGAGGCGGTGACTCCAGGACCACGGGCTCCGGCGCGAGCGGGGCCGCGCCGGCGGCGACAGCCTGCGCCGGCGGCACGGCCACCGGCGCCAACGGTGCTGCTGGCGGCTCCGCCGGCGGCACGACACCCTGCCGCAGCTGCAGCTTGCGCTGCGACCAGCGGGAGAAGAACGAGCCGTCTTCGCTCATGCTCGCCGGCCTTCAGCGCTGCCCGGGCGAACGGAACGAGGCCGGCCGCTTGCGCTGCTTGGGCTCGGGCTTGTAGTGCTCGTCGGCAAAGGCCTGCAGCCAGGCGCAGACATCATCCGGCAGCGGCACGGTGTCGACACGTTCCTGCGCATCCAGCAGGCGGCCGGCTTCGTTGTACGACAGCGTGACGAACTCCGGCCAGGCGCGGGAGGGGTCTTCATCGTCGATGCGCCACATCACGAACCACACCGGCGCGCCCGAACTCAGGTTGAGGTAGTAGCCCTCGCCTTCATCGGTGTGCAGCGTGACACTCAGGCCCGGGTACAGCGTCTGGGCGTGGTGGCCGTCGTCGCGCAGCACCCGCGGGCTCTCGCCGAAGTCACCGTCGTCGCGAATCACATCGGCCACGACAAAGCGCCAGTCCTCCCACCGGTTGGGCTGGTGTTGCCGCTCGATCAGCACGGCAACCTGGAGCATGGGCTTGCTGGACATGGATGAGTTCAGTCTAGTCCCGCAGGGCGCGACAGCTTGTCGTTCAGGGTTTGTCCGGGTCTGCGGCTTCGCAGCGCAAATCCACCGTGAACACCGCGCCGGCGATGCCGTCGCTGCGGTTGGCCGCGTGGATGTCGCCGCCATAGCGCTCCACCAGGCTGCGGCTGATCCACAGGCCCAGGCCGGTGCCGTCCTGCTTGCGCGTGACGAAGGGGCGGAACAGCTCGGCCACCAGGTCGTCGGGCAGGCCGGCACCGGTGTCGGCCACCATGATCTGCACCCGCTCGTCGCCGGCATCGCGTGTCGACAGGCACAGCGTGCCGCCGTCCGGCATCGCGTGGATGGCGTTGACCATCAGATTCACCAGCACCTGCTGCAGCTCCTGCCGGTTGATCGCCACGCTGCGGCTCGCTGCGTAGTCGCGCTGCAGCGTGATGTGCGTGCGCGCCAGCAGGTGCGCGGTGAGCACCAGGCAGTCTTCCAGCGCGCGCGCCGGGGCGATGCTGTCGACGTAGCCGGCGTATTCGGTCGGCCGCGCGAACTGCAGCAGCTGGGTCACGATCAGCCGCATGCGCTCGATCTGCGCATCGACCAGCGTCAGCTCGACGGCCACCTTGCGGGCATCGTCGCCCAGCAGTTCACGCGCCAGATCGAGGTTGCCCTGGATCACCGCGATCGGGTTGTTCACCTCGTGCGCGATGCTGGCGGTGAGCTGGCCCACCGCGGCCATCTTCTCGCTGCGCAGCA
>NZ_DATILJ010000220.1:0-42459 GCF_035476535.1 Aquabacterium sp. | reverse complement strand
GTCGATGGTCTTCAACCGCTTCCCGCGCATGCTGCGCGACCTGGCGGCCAAGCTCGGCAAGAAGGTCGACCTGGTCACGCAGGGTGAAGCCACCGAACTCGACAAGGGCATGGTCGAGAAGATCACCGACCCGCTGACCCACCTGGTGCGCAACAGCTGCGACCATGGCATCGAACTGCCGGCCGACCGCGTCGCCAAGGGCAAGCCCGAGACCGGCACGATCACGCTGGTGGCCTCGCATCAGGGCGGCTCGATCGTCATCGAAGTGCGCGACGACGGCCGCGGACTGAACCGCAACAAGCTGATTCAGAAGGCCCGCGAAAAGGGCATCGACGCACCGGACTCGATGACCGACGCCGAATGCTGGAACCTGATCTTCGCGCCCGGCTTCTCCACCGCCGACGTGGTGACCGATGTCTCCGGCCGCGGTGTCGGCATGGACGTGGTCAAGAAGAACATCCTGTCGCTGGGCGGCACGGTGGACATCGATTCGGCCGAAGGCTACGGCATGAGCGTGAAGGTGCGGCTGCCGCTCACCTTGGCCATCATGGACGGCATGAGCGTGGGTGTCGGCGAAGAGTGCTACATCCTGCCGCTGGGCTCGGTGGTGGAATCCTTCCAGGTGCAGCCGAAGATGATCAAGACCATCGGCGGCACCGGCCGCGTGGTGGAAGTGCGCGACGAGTACATGCCGGTGATCGACCTCGAGAAGGTCTTCGATGTGCCGCGCTTCGATTTCGAGCATGTCAGCAACATCATGGTGGTGGTCGAGGCCGAAGGCCAGCGCGTCGCGCTGCTGGTCGACGAACTGCTCGGCCAGCAGCAGGTGGTGGTGAAGAACCTCGAGGCCAACTACCGCAAGGTGCCCGATGTGTCGGGCGCCACGATCATGGGCGACGGCCGCGTCGCGCTGATCCTGGACATCGGCACGCTCGTGCGCCGGACCCGGCATTGACCCCCCGGAGCGCCTGCGGCGCCTCCCCCCGAGGGGGCGCCGCCAGCGGCCCGCGAGACAGATCGAACCCTCGATGAGACAACGGAGTACCCGATGAACGCCGTCGACAAGCTGATGCGCAACTTCACGATTCGCCTGCGCATGCTCGGTGCCATCGGCATGGTGGTGCTGCTGCTGGTGATGGTAGGCGGGGCAGGCCTGATCGGCATGTTCCGCATCCAGTCGCTGAGCGACCAGGTGTCCCAGCAGACGCTGACGGTCAACACCCACATGGCCTCGCTGGGTGAGCAGATCGCCTACCTGCGCCGCCACGAGAAAGACCTGATCATCAACTACGAAAAGGCCGAGGCGATCACCGCGCTGAAGGCCAAGTGGCAGGCCTCGCTGAAGCTCACGCTGGCCGAGGTGAAGAGCCTGGGCGACGCCGAGCACGGCCTGGACCGCGCGGCCATCGAGCAGGTGGGCAAGCAGGTGCAGGGCTATGCCACGGCCTTCGAGCCGGTGCTCAAGCAGATCGAAGCGTCGGCCTACGATTCAGCCACCACCATCAGCAAGGTCTCCGCCAAGGCAGCGGCCATGATGCAGGCGGCCGAGCAAGGCCTGGCCAGCCTGCGCCAGGCCAATGCCAAGCTGGCCGATGCGGCGCGCGAGGACATGCGCGCTTCAGTCAACCGCACGCTCGCCACCTTCGGCGCCGCGCTGGCCGCAGCCATCCTGCTGGTGGTGCCGCTGACGCTGATCAACTCGGCCTCCATCCTGCGCCCGATGCGCCAGGCCAACGAACTGGCCCGCGCGATTGCCAGCGGCGACCTGACCCACCCGGTCAACGACCAGGGCCGCGACGAAAGCGCCGACCTGCTGCGCAGCCTGAACGCGATGCAGGACTACTTGCGCAAGCTGGTGGGCCAGATCCGCGCTTCAGCCGATTCGATCCAGACCGCGAGCGCCGAAGTGGCCTCCGGCAACACCGACCTGAGCCAGCGCACCGAACAAGCGGCGTCGAACCTGCAGCAGACCGCCAGCTCGATGGAGCAGCTCACCGGCACGGTGCGCCAGAGCGCTGATGCCGCGTCGCAGGCCAATCAGCTGGCCTCCTCCGCTTCGGCGGTGGCCCAGCGCGGCGGCAGCGTGGTGTCGCAGGTCGTCGCTACGATGAACGACATCAACACCAGCTCCAAGAAGATCGCCGACATCATCGGCGTCATCGACGGCATTGCCTTCCAGACCAACATCCTGGCGCTGAATGCCGCGGTGGAAGCGGCCCGCGCCGGCGAACAAGGCCGCGGCTTCGCCGTCGTAGCAGGCGAAGTACGCAGCCTGGCGCAGCGCTCGGCCGAAGCGGCGCGCGAGATCAAGACCCTGATCGGCGCCAGCGTCGAACGCGTGGAATCCGGTGCCCGCCTGGTGCAGGACGCCGGCAGCACGATGACCGAGATCGTCGCCAGCGTGCAGCGGGTGTCCGACATCATCGGCGAGATCACCGCCGCCTCCAGCGAACAGAGCAGCGGCATCGGCCAGATCAACGGCGCGGTGGTGCAGCTCGACCAGATGACGCAGCAGAACGCCGCGCTGGTCGAAGAATCCGCCGCCGCCGCCGAGAGCTTGAAAGAGCAGGCGCACCGGCTGGCCGATGCGGTGGGCGTGTTCAAGCTGGAGCAGTCAGCGTGAGCAAGCGCCATCTGGGCATCCGGGCCAAGCTGCTGGGCGGCTTTGTTCTGGTGCTGGTGATCGCACTGGCGCAGAGCCTGCTGTCGATCCACCGCCTCGGCGCGGTGAACGAGAAGTCCAGTGACCTGGCCACCGTCTGGCTGCCCAGCGTCAAGCAGCTCGGCGACCTGGGCACCGAGCTCGGTGCCAGCCGGGTCACGCTGATGAAGCTGCTGCTGGTCGAGAACCCGATGGCCGTGGACGCCATCGAGGCCGAGATGAAGCGTGGCCAGGCGCGGCTGGACAAGCAGCGCGCGGCCTATGCCCAGGACTTCAGCAGCGCCGAGGACAAGGCGCTGTACGAACAGTTCGACCGCCAGCTCAAGGCTGCGCAGGCGCTCAACCCCGAGCTCTTCACGATGATGCGCCAGATGCGCACCGACGAGGCCCGCCAGCTCGGCGGCGGCACGGCGACCAAGCTCTACGACGAAGCCAGTGCCACGCTGGACAAGCTGATCGCGATGAATGCCGCCGCCGCCACGCAGGCCAGCGCATCGGCCGGCCTGGCCTACCGCCAAGGCCTGGCCGTGCTGCTGGGCAGCCTGCTGATCATGGCGGCGCTGGCCTTGAGCATTGGCTGGGTGCTGTCGGCCAAGCTCACGCGGGCCGCTTCGCAGGCCGTGCGCACGGCCGAGCAGATTGCCGACGGCGACCTGAGCCAGCCCATCGCCTCCACCAGCCATGACGAAATGGGCCTGCTGCTCGACGCGCTGGCGAAGATGCAGCACCGCCTGCGCGACATCGTCGCCGGCGTGCGCCAGAACGCCGAGAACGTGGCCACGGCCAGTGCCGAGATCGCCTTCGGCAACAACGACTTGAGCGTGCGCACCGAACAACAGGCCAGCGCGCTGCAGCAGACGTCATCGTCGATGGACCACCTGGCCGGCACGGTGCGCCAGAACGCCGACAGCGCGGTGCAGGCCAACCAGCTGGCGCTGAGCGCATCGACCGTGGCGGTCTCCGGCGGCGAGGTGGTGAACCGCGTCGTCGAGACGATGAAGGGCATCAACGAGTCGTCGCGCAAGATCTCCGACATCATCGGCGTCATCGACGGCATCGCCTTCCAGACCAACATCCTGGCGCTGAACGCCGCGGTGGAAGCCGCCCGCGCCGGCGAGCAGGGCCGCGGCTTCGCCGTGGTGGCCAGCGAAGTGCGCAGCCTGGCGCAGCGCTCGGCCGATGCCGCCAAGCAGATCAAGATGCTGATCTCCACCAGTGTCGAACGCGTCGAGCATGGCACGCAGCTGGTCGACCAGGCCGGCAGCACGATGCAGGACGTGGTGGCCTCAATCCGCCGCGTGACGCAGATCGTCGGCGAGATCAGCGCGGCCAGTTCGCAGCAATCGGCCGGCGTCGGCCAGATCGGCGAAGCCATCGGCCAGATGGACCACAGCACGCAGCAGAACGCGGCGCTGGTCGAACAATCCGCCGCGGCGGCCGAGAGCCTGAAGGAACAGGCCCAGCGGCTGAACGACGCAATGCATGTCTTCAAGCTCCAGGCCACCGCCTGAGCCTCAGCGCAGCCGCCCTGAGCTGCCTCCTTTTTTCTCCACGCCGTTTTCTCCACGCCGTTCCCACCCGAAAGAGCCGCACCATGCTGTCCTTCCTTTCTTCCACCCAGCGTGCCGTGCTGCTGCTGGCCCTGATGTTGAGCGGCCAGGCCTGCGTCATCGCCGGCCTGTCGCTGGGCTGGCCGGCGGCGCTGACCATCGGCAGCAGCAGCACTTGCGCGGTGCTGGCGGCGCTGAGCTTCGTCGATGCGACGGTGGTGATGCGCGGCTTCCTGGCGGCGCTCACGTCGCATACGCAACGCATCGCCGGCGGTGACCTGTCGACCGACATCGCGGTGCAAGGCAATACCGATGCGGCCCAGGTGCTGCAGGCGCTGCAGACGCTGCAGACCGAGCTGCGCCGCTCGATCAGCGCCATCCGCAACGGCGCGGACGGCGTGACCACGGCGGCCTCCGAGATCGCCACCGGCAACCAGGACTTGTCGGCACGCACCGAACAGACGGCCAGCAGCCTGCAATCGGCCGCCAGCTCGATGGCCCAGCTGAACGGCACGGTGCGCCAGAGCGCGGATTCGGCGGCGCAGGCCAACCAGCTGGCCTCCTCCGCCGCGGCGGTGGCCCAGCGCGGCGGCAATGTCGTCGCGCAGGTCGTCTCGACGATGGACGAGATCAACACCAGCTCGAAGAAGATCGCCGACATCATCGGCACCATCGACGGCATTGCCTTCCAGACCAACATCCTGGCGCTGAACGCCGCGGTGGAAGCCGCGCGTGCCGGCGAACAAGGCCGCGGCTTCGCGGTGGTGGCCGGCGAGGTGCGCAGCCTGGCGCAGCGCTCGGCCGAAGCGGCGCGCGAGATCAAGACCCTGATCGGCGCCAGCGTCGAACGCGTGGAATCCGGTGCCCGCCTGGTGCAGGACGCCGGCAGCACGATGACCGAAATCGTCGCCAGCGTGCAGCGGGTGTCCGACATCATCGGCGAGATCTCCGCCGCCGCGACCGAACAGAGCGCCGGCATCGGCCAGATCAACGGCGCGGTGGTGCAACTCGACCAGATGACGCAGCAGAACGCCTCGCTGGTGGAAGAGTCCGCCGCTGCCGCCGAAAGCCTCAAGGACCAGGCCTCGCGCCTGGTGGACGGTGTCGCCATGTTCCGCCTGGCCGACGCGCCGGCTGCAGCGGCCAAGCCGGCGATCAGGACAACCGCCAAGCCGGCGCCCGCGACCGCCAGAAAACCCGCAGCCCAACCCGCCGGCAAACCCCTGAGCAAGCCAGCCGAGGCCAAGCCCAAGGCTGCCGCAGCGCCCGCCAAGCCCGCGACCGCCAAGCCCGTGCTGATGCGACCCGCGCCGGCCTCCGCCCAACCGGCCGCTGCCGCCACGGCCGACGCGGGTGGCGACTGGGAAAGCTTCTAAGCCATTCAAGTTCGGCCCCCACCCGCCGATAAATCTGACAGGTGCCGGTCGGTGCCTCAGCTCAACACCAAGGACACGCCACCATGGAAATGATTCAAGAAGGCACCCGCATCGCCCAGCATGAAGCTGCCCGCCGTGCCGTCGCCAACGCCCGCAGTGGCGAGTACCTCACCTTCCGCCTCGGCGCCGAGGAATACGGCATCGACATCCTGCGCGTGCAGGAGATCCGCTCCTACGAACAACCGACCCGCATCGCCAACGCACCGGCCTTCCTGAAGGGTGTGGTCAACCTGCGCGGCGTGATCGTGCCGATCGTCGACCTGCGCCTGAAGCTGGGATGCGACAGCGCCGAGTACAACCACTTCACCGTCGTCATCGTGCTGAACGTGCGCGGCCGCGTGGTCGGCGCGGTGGTCGACTCGGTGTCCGACGTGCTGGAGCTGTCCGGCGATTCGATCCGCCCGGCCCCCGGCACCAACGCCACCATCGACACCTCCTACATCACCGGCATCGGCAGCGTCGCCGAGCGCATGCTGATCCTGATGGACATCGAAGCGCTGATGAGCAGCGCCGACATGGGCCTGATGGAAACCGAAGCCGCCTGACGCGGTCTGGCTCGGGCCGCCCGTGCGTTGCCCGGGTTGACTGGAGCGAGAAGTATGAAGCGACGTGGTTTGACGATCGTGCAGCGCTTGGGGCTCGGCACGTTGTTCCTGGTGCGTTCGATCCGCACACGGCTGAGCAGCCAGGCGCAGGCCGTTGAGCGCATCGGCCAGGGCGACCCCGCACCCGCCGCACCACCGCGTCCGGCCGAAGCGGCCCAGGCCGCCATCAGCCAGGCCCGGGCCAGTTCGCGGCCGGCCTCAAGCGGCGCCGCCGGGCAAGCTGACGACTGGGAATCGTTCTGACGCGTACTCTCCGCCGTCACCGCGCCTCGGCAACCCGCCCCATCGAACGATCCGCGCTGAGCGCCGCAGCCACGACGACCAACACGCCATAGGCGATGGGTTCATAGGCGGGGTCGACACCGGTCGCCGCGATGCCGACCCGCAGCACGGTGACCGTCAGCACGCCGATCAAGGTCCGGCCCAGCCCGCCCACGCCCCCCGTGATGGCCGTGCCGCCGATCAGCACCGCCGCGATGCTGGGCAGCAGCAGGCTGTCGGCAATGGTCGGGCTGGCGCTGGACGTGCGCGCCACCATCGCCAGGCCGGCCAGGCCGGAGAACAGGCCGGCCAGCGCAAAGGCCAGGACCTTCACCCGCCCGACACGGATGCCACTGAGCAGGGCCACCCGCGGGTTCAGCCCTATCGCGTACACGTAGCGGCCCAGCGGCAGCCAGCGCAGGCACGCGCACAGCACGATGAGCGCCGCGACGGCAAAGGCGAACGCATGCGAGACGCCGAAGCTGCTGCCCTCGAGCCAGGCGACGGCAGCCTCGCCGGTTTGCACCGGGAGGGTGGTGTGCGCAATGGCCAGTGCCAGGCCCGACCAGATGCCGAGCCCGGCCAGCGTGACGACGACCGAAGGCAGTTGGGCGCGCACGTGCACATACCCCTGGAAGGCGCCGACGACGGTGCTCAGCGCCAGCACGCCGAGCACGCCGGCACCACCCAGGGTGGGCAGCGAGAGCGCGATCAACACCGAAGCCAGCGCGGCGAGCGCGGCCATCGACAGGTCGATGCCGCCGAGCAGGATCACCAGCGTCTGGCCGGTGGCAAAGAGCAGGATCACGCTCGATTCACCGGCCAGCATGCCCAGGTTGTTGGTCGACAGAAACGTCGGCTGCACCAAGCCCACGGCCGCCAGCAGAGCGAACAACACCCCGAGCGGCGCGAGCGGCGCATACCGCACGAACCGCGCGTACGGCCCGAGGATCGACAGCCAGCGAACAGGGGCGCGCATGAACAGGCCCTAGACCATTCGTTCCAAAATCTGAAGCTCGCTCACCGGCGTGCCGGTGGCGGGGAAACGGCCCGAGACGCCGCCATCCTTCATCACGAGCACGGCGTCGCTGAGCGCAACGAGCTCGTCCAGCGTATCGGCGATCAGCAGGATGCCAATGCCGCTGCCGGCGAGTTCGCGGATCAATCGCATGATCTCCGTCTTGGCGCCGACGTCGAGCCCGCGCAAGGGGTGGTCGAGGATCAGCAGCTTCGGCTGGCCCGTTATCAGCCATTTCGCCAGCACCAGCTTCTGCTGGTTGCCGCCACTGAGGTGGTGTGCCGGCGTCTCCGGCATCTCCGGCGTGGTGGGCTTGATGCGCAGACGATCGATCCAGCCGCTGACCAGTTCTCTCTCGCGGGCCAGGTCGATGAAGGGGCCACGACGCAGACCCTCGAGATGGGCCAGCGTCAGGTTCTCGCGCACGCTCAAGCCGGCCACGATGCCCTCGAGACGCCGCTCGGCCGGCACATAGCCGATGCCCAGGCGCACCGCATCGGCCGGCTCATTGAGCCGGACCGGCTTGCCATCGAGCACGATCTCGCCACTGTCGGGTGCCTCGGCGCCGAACAGGCTGCGGCACAGGCTCTCGCACCCGGATCCCGCCCCACCGGCCAGACCGAGCACTTCACCGGCGTGCAGGTCGAAGCTCACCGCGTGGTAGTTGCGGGCGCGGCTGAGCGCACGCACGCTCAGCATCACCGCAGACCGGCTTGTCGGCAACGGCGCCGCGCGCGGGCCGTCTTCGGCGTTCACCGCACGGCCGAGCATCAGCTGCTGCAGATCGGCGACCTGGTAGCTGCCCCGCTCGCGCTGCGCGACGCAGCAGCCGTCGCTCATCACATAGAGGCGGTCGCAGACGCGCATCACTTCATCGAGCCGGTGCGACACGAACACCACCGATGCGCGCCCGCGCAGCCGCTCGATCTGCGTCAGCACGGTCTCGATCTGCCCGGCGTCCAGCATCGATGTTGGCTCGTCGAGCAGGATCACCGGCTCGTGCTGCGTGCGCTCCTCGATCGCCAGGACCTTGGCCAGTTCGACCATCTGCCGTTCGGCGAAGGACAGGCTGTCCGTCCTGGCCGCCGGCGCGATGCTGCAACCCAGCTTGGCCAGCTGGCGCGCGGCCAGCGCGTTCAGCGTGCGCCAGTGGTAGAAGCCGGCGTGCAGCGCCGCATCTTCATGGCCCAGCAGGATGTTCTCGGCGACGCTCACATTGGGCAGCAGCGACTGTTCCTGGAACACCATGCCAATGCCCGCATCGTTGGCATCCGCCCCGCTTCGCGGGCTGATGGGCCGGCCGCGCAGGACGATGCGCCCGCCATCGGCCCGGCACTGCCCGGCCAGCACCTTCAGCAGCGTCGACTTGCCCGCGCCATTTGCGCCGACCACGCCGAGCACCTCGCGCTCGCGAAGCTCGATCGACACATCGTCCAGCGCACGCGTGCCGCCGAACTGCTTGCGCAAGCCCTCGACGCGCAGGACCGTCTTGTTCACTGGACGACGCGCCCGCGGCTGCGCAGATGCCATGTGGCGAACAGCGACGCGGTCAGGATGATCGCGCCCTGCACCGCCTTCTGGATGTCCGGCGTGACGCCAACGAAGATCATGCCGTTGGCCAGCACACCCAGCATCAGCGCGCCCACCGCGGACTGCAGCACGCCGCCCCGCCCGCCGCTGAGCGAGGTGCCGCCGATCACCACGGCCGTGACCGTGGCGAACATCTGCCCGAGACCGATGTCGACATGGCCCAGCCCGATGCGCGCCGATTCCACCACCCCGCCCAGGCCGGCCAGCAGCCCGCAAAGGGCAAACGCCAGCAGCTTGTAGCGATCGACCGGAAGACCCGACTGGCGGGCCAGGTCCTCGGCACCGCCGATGGCCAGGCTGTAGCGGCCGAAGCGCGTGTAGTGCTGCAGCACCACGCCGAGCGCCAGCACCAGCACGGCGATGATGGCCAGGTTCGGCACCACGCCGGTCCGCCCGAGGCCGATGCTGCGCAGCGACGCGTCGCGGATCAGCGGCGGCTGGCCGCCGGACAAGAGCATCGCCAGCCCCAAGGCGGCCGACCAGACGCCGAGCGTGGCCATGAAGGACGGCACGCGCAGGCGCGTGACCACCAGGCCATTCAGAAGACCGATGCCAGCACCGGCCAGAACGGCCAGCAGCCCGCCGAGAAGGCCGAGCTCAAGGCCGGTTCGGCTGTTGAGCACCAGCAGGGCCACAGCCAGTGAGCTGGCCGCCATGACGCCCTCGATCGACAGATCGATGGCCCCCTGCAGCACCACGAAGCTCATGCCGACCGTCAGGATCAGCGGGATGGCGCAGCGGTCGGCGATCAGCCAGAGGTTCTCGGTGGTCGCGAAGCGGGGCTCGGCCAGGCCGAAGCCGATGCACAGCACGATCAGCGCCAGGCACGGCCCCCAGGGGCGCAGGACGGCGTAATTCAAAACGCCTTGCCGGTGCTGCGACGCCATAGATTCGCGCAATCCCACTCCGGCGCGTAGTCCGCGACTTGCGGCTCGCCGCGATGCCGCCCGGCGTTGTCCTTGGTGATGACTTGAAGCTTCAGGTAGAAGTCGCGCTTCTCCTGGGGCCAGGCCTTGGGCAAAGCCACCTGTCCGGTGAGCACGCACACCCCCATGGCCAGGCCGATGCTGCCCTGGTAGTAGGCGTCGCTCGACACCGTTGCCAGCATCTCGCCCTTGACGACCGCATCGATCGCCTCGGGAATGCCATCGACGCCGACCACCGGGATCTTGCCGGCGAGGCCGGCGGCGCGCAGCGCTTCGAGGGCACCGAGCGCCATGTCGTCATTGGCCGCCCACACGGCGGAGATCTGCTTGCCGTACTTGGCCAGCCAGGTCTGCATGATCGGGAAGGCCGCCGTGCGGTCCCAGTTGGCGGTCTGGTGATCGAGCAGCTTGAGCTCCGGCCGGCCTTTGAGCACCTGTTGCAGGCCGGCAAAGCGCTGGCGCGCGGGATCGGTGTCGAGCCGGCCTTGCAGCGCGACGATGCCGCCTTTGCCGCCCATGGCATCGACCAGCAGTGTCGAGATCGACACGCCGGCATCGAGGCTGTTGACGGCCACATGGGCGATCCATTGATCATTGCCGTTGAACGGGTGCAGGCCCGCCGGATGGGCCCAGTGCGTGACGATCCAGGCGCCGGACTGGTTGGCCGTGTTGACCATGGGTTTCACGGCCACATCGGAGTTCGGTTCGACATTGAAGATCGTGCATTTCGGCCGGGTGCTCAGCAAGCCGCGCATCAGCGAGACCTGCTTGTCGGAATCGCCCTGGTTGAGTTGCAGCACGTAGCGCTGTTCGAGTCCCGCCCATTTCGCGAACAAGCGGCCGCCCTTGTCCAGGTTGGCGTGATAGGGCTGCGCGATCTCCCGCATCGTATTGACCAGCCGGATCTCCGACTTGTCGCACAAAGGAGCTGCCGCGACCCCGGTGGTGGTCAGCATCGACAGAATGCATGCGGCCCTCGTGGCCGGACTCATCGAGCTGTGCTTCATGGGGCTTGTCATCCTCGTTGATGGGACCCCGCCTGTCACGGGTGGTCTTCGCGGTCCATGTAGGCCCTCAACAGCTCCAGTATGGCCTGCGACTGGTAGCCGTCGGCCAATTCGCGCAGCCGCCGTGCGAACGGGCCGTAGGTCACGCCCAGGGTGCCGAGAAAGTCTGCGTGGGCACGGATGGTTCTCATGTTGCCGGTTTGGGCCAGGCCGTACAGGATCTTCATTTCCTGCGGCGGCGGCGGAATCAGCCGGCCAGGCGCCTGGGCCTGCACGGGTGCCGCTGTGCCCGGCATATCGGGAACCCAGGCCAATTGCAGCAGCCTGCCGATCTCGTGCAGCAGCTTGTCCAGTTGGATCGGCTTGGCCAGGAAGGCGTCGGCGCCGCCGGCCAGGCTCATGCGCTCGTCGACAGCGCTGGCGCTGGCCGAGACGGCGATGACAGGCACGTTTTTCAGTTCATCCACTTGCCGCAGGCGCCGCGTCGACTCCAGGCCGTCCATCACCGGCATCACGCTGTCCATCACGATCAGATCGGGGCGCAGCGCCTGCGCCTGCCGCAAGCCCGCCTCGCCGTTGTCGGCCTCGACGGCGTTGAAGCCCAGTGCCGTCAGAAAGTCGACCAGCAGCGTGCGATTGGCTTCGACATCATCGACCACCAGCAGCGTGCGGCGCTCACCGCGGTAGCCGGTGATCGGCGGCCGGTGGGGCATGGCGTCGCGCTTGGCATCGAGCATGCCGAGCGGCAAGTCAAGGTCGAACCAGAAGCGGCTGCCTTGCCCCAGGCGACTCTCGACCTGGATGTCGCCACCCATCAGGCGCACCAGTTGGCGGCTGATCGACAGCCCCAGGCCGGTACCGCCGAAGCGGCGCTGCGCATCGGCACCCTGCTCGAAGGGCATGAAGACGCTCTCCAACTCGTCGGGCGATATGCCGATGCCGGTGTCCTCGACCTCGAATCGCAGGCTTGCCACGGTGTCGCTCACGCCGAGGTGGCGCGCCCGCAAACTCACCTGTCCCTGCCCGGTGAATTTCACCGCGTTGCTCAACAGGTTCAGCAGAATCTGGCGCAGGTACTTCTCGTCGACGATCACGGCCCGGGCCAGCCCGGGCACACCGTCGAAGTTGAACTGCAGCCCTTTCTCCTCGGCCCTGATGCGGATGATGTCGATGACGGTGCGCAGGAACTCGTCAAGAGCAAGGGCTTGCGGCTGCAGGTCGACCTTGCCGGCTTCTATCCTCGACAGGTCAAGGATGTCATTGACCAGTGTCAGCAACTGCTCGCCACCTTGCTGGATGATCTTCACGCGGCGCGCCTGGTGCTCGTCCAACTGTGGCTCAGCCAGCAGCAGCTGTGCAAAACCGAGGATCGCATTCAAGGGCGTGCGCAGCTCGTGGCTCATCGTGGTCAGGAAGATGCTCTTGGCTCGATTGGCCAGATCCGCCACGCGCCGCGCCTGCCGTTCAGCTTCCACCTGCTTGCGCTCGGTCAGGTCGAGCACGAAGGCCACGCCATGTTCTTGCGAACCCTCCAGGAAGGCACAGCCCAGCAGCACGGGGACGAGCCGGCCGCCTTGGCAGATGAATGCCTTCTCGTAGGGTGCGCACAGGCCGGTTCGCCGGAGTTCTTCCGCTGCGCGCGCATCGGCCGCCCGGTAGTCCGCCGGCGTCATGTCGGTCCAGCGCACCGCGCCTTGCAGCAGATCTTGCCGGCTGTAGCCGACCAGACTCAGGAAGGCGTCGTTCGCCTCGGTGATGTCGCCGGCACGGTTCCAGAACAGCACGCCGATGATGTTGGACTCGACCAGGCGGCGGATGCGGCCGTCTCGCTCGCGCAAGGAGGCTTCGGCGCGTCGGCGCTCGAGGTTCTCTTGTTGCAGGTCGGCATACAGCAGCGCGTTCTCCAGCGAGATCGCCGCCTGCGCGGCCAGCAATTCCAGCACCGCCAAACGTTCCGCGGTGAAGGCATGGGTGACCAGATTGTTTTCGAGGTACAGCAGGCCGATCAGCGTGGACTGGCGGGTGATCGGCAGGCACAGCACCGACTTCGACCGGCGCTCGGCCAGCCGCGGGTCGGTGGAAAACGGGTTCGACTGCGCCGCGTCCGACAGCAAGACCGACGCCTTGCTGCGCCGCACGTAGTTCAGGATCGTCTGCGGCAAGGCGGTCTCTTCGTCGGCCGCCCCGAGCTGAAGCTGCACCTGTACCTCATGCTGTTGCACATGGGCTTCGGCCGCCGGCCACAGATGGCCGTCGCGAACCAGCAGCAGATGACCGGTCTGGGCGCCGGCGTTCTCGATCACGATGCGCAGCAGCGTGTCGACCAGCTCATCGAGCACGATCCGCCCGGAGATGGCCTGCGAGGCTTTGGCGACCGACAGCAAGTCGAACTCACCCACGCCACCGAGAGCCGGGCTGAAGGTCGGCGCCGGCGGGCCACGCAGCTGGAGATGGCGCGCGTCGAGCTGCCGGACCTTGCCCTCGGCGCCCCAGCGCGCAAAGGCGGCGCGCGCCTCGTCCAAGTGGGCACGGGCGGCGGTCGTGGCCCCGCGGGCCCGATGAAATGCGGCGGCCAGTTCGTGCGCGACGCCCTCGGTCTGGAGCTGGGCGTTGTCGCGCGCCGATCGAATCGATGCCTCGTAGTGGCGTATCGCGTCGAGGTCACGTCCTTCGAGGCGGGCGATCTCGGCGCCGACCAGGGCCGCACGGCTGTCGAAGTTCTCGTGGCAGTTCTCGGCCCATTGCGCCAGCTGCGCATGGTGGGCGCGCAGTGTCGCGAGCCAGGGCTCGCGGTCCTCGACAGGGGCTTCGTCGCAGCGTCCGGCCCGTGCCAGCGCGGCAAAGAAGTGGTACTCGGCGACCTCGATGTGCGAGGGCGACGTCCAGAGCAGTTGCGCCGCCTTGCCCGCCGCCTCGACCGCGGCGTCGCCCTCGCCGGCCAGAAAGCAGGCCTGCAGCTTGCGGACCCAGTACCAGCATGCCGCGATCGCCAGACGGGGGTCGTCCGTGAGATGGCGCTCGAAGGCAGCTTCGTCGAACGGCGCATCGGCGGGCCCCGGTGCCGCGCCGCGCAGCGAGCGGATCAGCTGCAGCTGTCCGATCAAGATGTCGACGACCAACCCGAAGCGGGCCTTGCGTGCAAAGGCCAAGCCGGACTCTGCCTCGCGCAGCGTCTCGGTCAGCGGTTCTTCGCTGGCCAGCAGGTTGGTGATCAGATGGTTGCAGCTGTAGACGGCGAAGGTCAGGTCGCCCCCTTCGTTGGCGACATCGAAGGCACGCCGTATCCATGCGCGGCCGCTGCGAAACGGCTGCGTCCACGGGTTGACGACGTTCGCGACATGCAGGTACACGCGGGGCTTGAAGCGGCTCAGACCCCGCTGGTCCACCAGGTCCAGCCCCAGTTGGCCGAAGCGGTAGCCGGCGGCGTAGTGGCCGAAGCGCGGCCCCAGGAACATGCCGAGCCAGGCGTAGCCGAGGCATGAGCCATCGCTGTGGCCATGCACCAGGCTGATGTTGGCCATGCGGCCGACGACCAGGCCGAGCAGGTTCTCGTCGGTGAACAACACCGGCGGCAGGATGGCGGTGAGCACGTCCATCGTCGCGTGCGAATCGGCGTCGGTCATCAGCGGCAGGTCGATCAGCGCCTCGATCGAGCGCTCGCCCAGGCACTGGAACATGCGCTCGAATTCGGCCCGCACATCGTCGCGGGTCGGATGCGGCAGCCACTGCACCTGCACCTGCCGCAGATAGGCCAGGCCGGCCTCGACGGCGCGGTCGCTGCGATCCATGGTCGTGTAGAGGTTCACCTGCACGCAGGTGACGGCCGCCAGGTCGATCGGGTTGGTGCAGCGCTGCGCCAGCGCCGACAGCTGCGCCTCGGCCGCGGCCAGATCGCCGGTCAGGTATTCACATTCGGCGCGGTGGAAGGCGAGCGCGAAGCTGAGCTCGTAGCGCCGCTCCCAACTGTCCTGTGGCAGCAGATCGCCGCCTGTGGCGAGGTACTTCAGCGCCGCGGCGTGGGCCGCCGAGTCCTTGGCGCGCTGGCCGGCGATGAGGTTGAGCTCGGCCAGCCGCTCTCGTTCAGCGGGCGCGGTGATCAAGGCGATGCCGCGATTGAACGGGTTCACGATCTCGAAGATCTTCTGCTCGAACTCCTGCGCCGCCGTGCGGGAGGCCAGCAGCCGGCCGATGCGCAGGTGTTCCGAGGCGCGCTCGGTGTCCGGGATCAACGAATAGGCGGCCTCCTGGATGCGATCGTGCAGAAAGGTGTAGCCGCCATCCGAGCGGTAGACCAATCCACCGCGAACAGCCGCCCACAGGGCGACGTGGATTTGCGCTTCCGTGGCACCACGGATCAGGCACAGGTCGACGACGGCCGCGCTGCTACCGAGGCAGCCGAGCACCTTCAAGGCCTCTTGTGCGACGGCGGGCAGGCGCTTCAGTTTGTCGATCATCAGATCGACGACGTTGTCGGTGAAGCCTTTTGCGCGGATGTGGTCGAGGTCCCAGGTCCAGGCCGATGCGACCGGATCGACCGCCAGGAGCCGCTGTTCGACAAGCGCCGAAACGAACTGGATCGCAAAGAAGGGGTTGCCGCCGGTCCGCTCCTGCACCAGTTGCGCCAGCCCCTGCGCGTGGTCTCGCGTGCAATGCAGGGTATCGGCAACGAACTGCGCCATCTCGTCCGGCGTGAAAGCTGCAAGCGCGATCTCCTGCACCCGGACCTGCCGCGCCCCGCGAATGGCGTCCAGCGTGCGCATCAGCGGGTGCAGCGCGTCGACCTCGTTATCGCGGTACGCCCCGATCAACAGCAGGTGGCGCAGCTCCGGTTCGGTCGTCCACTGCTCCAGCAGCCGCAGCGTGGCCGCATCCAGCCATTGCAGGTCGTCCAGGAACAGCACCAGCGGGTGCTCCGGCTGCGCAAACACCCCCAGCAGGCGCCGGAACACCGTCTGGAAACGGCTCTGTGCATCCTGGGGCGAGAGCTCCTGAACCGGCGGCTGCCTGCCGATGATCAGCTCAAGCTCCGGGATGAGCTGGACGACCAACTGCCCACTGCTGCCCACCGCCGCCCGAATGGCGTCTCGCCACCGGCTCAGCTGCGCCTCGCTCTGGCCGAGGATCTGGCGCACCAGCACCCCGAACGCCTGGGCCAGCGTGGCGCACGGGATGTCGCGCTTGTACTGGTCGAACTTGCCCGACGCGAACAGGCCATGACCTTGCACCAGCAGCTTGTGCAGCTCACCCACGATCGACGACTTGCCGATGCCGGAGTACCCGGACACCAGCACGAGTTCCAGCAAGCCGTCGGCGGCCACGCGGTCGAAGGCGCGTACCAGGACCTCGACTTCAGCCTTCCGCCCATAGAGCTTCTCCGGGATCAGCAATTGGGCCGACACGTCATGCAGCGCCACCGGGAACGCATCGATACGGGCTTGCGTTTCCCATTGCGCCAGGCATCGGCGCAAATCGGCCTCGAGGCCGAAGGCCGTCTGGTAACGATCATCGGCCGCCTTGGCCAGCAGCTTCATGACGATGGCCGAGACCGGCTCGGGCAGCCCTGGCACATGCTCGGTGGGTGCAGCCGGCTGCCGCGCGATGTGGCTGTGGCACAGCGCCATCGGATCCGTGGTGGTGAACGGCAACCCGCCCGTCACCATTTCGTAGAACGACACGCCCAGCGCATACAGGTCGCTGCGGGAATCGATGGACCGCGTCATGCGGCCGGTCTGCTCGGGCGCCATGTAGGCCAGCGTGCCGGCCACGTCCTCGGGCGACGCGAGGGCTTGGCGCTCACGCGGCTGGCGGGTGGCGATGCCAAAGCCCATCAGATGGACCTGGCCGCTCATGGCATCGAACAACACGTTGGCCGGCTTGATGTCCTTGTGGACGATGCCCCGTTCGTGGAGCTGCCCCAATGCGGCTGCCCAAGCGCTGGCGATGCGCAGGAAAGGTGTCAGCGCCATGGGTTGGCCGAGCAGGCCATCCAGCGGCTCGCCGCCCGGGTCGGCCAACAGCAGCAGCGGGCGCCCGTCCCAGCGGATCAGCTCCAGCGGACACACCGCCCACTGCGGATCCAGGTCAGCCTTCAAGTCCAGCTCATGTTCGAGCCGCCCGAGCCTCAAGGACCCGGCGTGCTCAACGGCCGGCGCCTTGGCCAGCCTGGCCTCGGCCGCCGCCGGATCCCGCAGCCTGTACAGCACGAACTCCGCGTCCCGCCGCACGGTCTCGAGCTGCCAGCCTGGCGGTGTCGTGGATACGGTCATCGGGATACCCGTTCTGGCAGTCTACCGATGATCCTGAGGATTCCACTCAGGGTCTGGACGGATCCGCGAACGGCGTGCGACGCGCCATGGACACCGTGCGCAACTACTCCGCTGCGCGCCGCAAGGTGTCCATCACCGGCCTGCGCAGCACCTCGCGCAGGCCCCACCAGCCGGCCATCAGCGCCAGCACCGCGCCGACCAGCGTGCCGCCCAGCGGCACCCAGGGCGACGGCGCCCAGCTGAACTCGAACACCTGGCGCGCCAGCACGCCGCCCACCGCCACGGCGGCCAGCGAAGCCAGCAGGCCGGCCAGTGCGCCCACGCCCAGCAGCTCGGCGCGCTGCATCTGCCGCAGCAGCGCACTGCCGGCACCCACCGCGCGCATCACCGCGTATTCACGCGAACGGCTCTCGCGCGTGGAGGCCACCGCGGCGAACAGCACCACCAGGCCGGCCGCGAGCGTGAAGCCGAACAGGAACTCCACCGCGCGGATCACCTGGTCCAGCACGCGCTGCACCTGCGCCAGCGAGGCCGAAACATCGACGTTGGTGATGTTCGGAAACTGCCGCGACAGCGCACGGTCGAAGCCCGGCGTGGCCGGTGCGCGGAAAGCACTGATGTAGCTGACCGGCACGTCCTCCAACTTGGCCGTCGGGAACATCACGAAGAAGTTCACCCGCATCGAGCCCCAGTCCACCTTGCGCAGGCTGGTGATGCGACCTTCCTTCTTCAGCCCGCCGATGTCGAAGCGCAGCGTGTCCCCGAGCTTCAGGCCCAGGGTTTCGGCCAGGCCTGATTCCACGCTCAGCGCATCCGCTTCATCGGCCACCCACTGGCCGGCGCTGAGCGTGTTGTGGCCGGGCATCGCGGCGGCATGGCTGATGTTGAACTCGCGCTCGACCAGGCGCTGCGCACGGTCGTCGGCGTAGGCGCCCGGCGCGACGTCCTTGCCGTTCACCGCCGCCAGCCGGCCGCGGATCATCGGGTACCAGTCGTAACGCGCAACACCGGCGGCCTTGAGGCTGGCCTGGAAGGCATCGGCCTGCTCGGGCTGCAGGTTGATGATGAAGCGGTTCGGCGCCTCCTTGGGCGTGGCCTGGCGCCAGGCCGCGATCAGGTCGGTGCGCAGCAGCACCAGCAGCACCAGCGCCAGCAGGCCCACCGCCAGCGCCGACACCTGCAGGACCGCGAACGCCGGCCGCGCAGCAAGCTGACGCGTGGCCAGCACCAGCCAGCGTGGCGCGCTGGCGCCCAGGGTCCACCAGCGCGGTGCGCTGGTGCCGGCGACGGCACGGCGCAGCAGCCACACTGCCGCCCAGGCCAGCAGCGCGAAGACGACGATGGCCGCGGCAAAACCACCCACCGCGATCAGCCCCATGCGCAGGTCCGACGAGGCCGCCACCAGCAGCGCCGCGAAGCCCGCCGTGCCAGCCAGCAGCACGCCCAGCGACGCGGGTTTGAGGCCGCCCACATCACGCCTTATCACCCGCAGCGGCGGCACACGCGCCAGCTGCAGCACCGGCGGCAGGCCGAAGGCGAACAGCAGCGTCATGCCGACACCGATGCCGAATGCCGCCGGGCCGAAGGTGGCCGCCGGCAGATCGGCCTCGACCAGGCCGGCGAGCAGCCGCACGAAGACGAAATGCACCGCAAAGCCCAGCGCCACGCCCAGGCCGCTGGCCAGCAGCCCGACCGCGCCGAACTCCAGCGCATAGGCGCCGGCAATCGCGCGCTGCGGCGCGCCGAGCACCCGCAACATCGCGCAATCGTCGAGATGGCGCTGGGCAAAGTCACGCGCCGCAATCGCCACCGCCACCGCGGCCAGCAGGGCGGCCAGCAGGGCCACGAGGTTCAGGAAACGCTGCGCCCGGTCCAGCGTCTGCCGCATCTCGGGCCGGCCCGATTCCAGCGATTCGATGCGCAGGCCGCGCAGCTTGGCGCTGCCGATCTCGGCGTTGGCCCAGCGCACGAATTCGCGCACCGCCGGCTGCGCTGCGTCGGGGCCGGCCACGGCCAGCCGGTAGGTCACGCGGCTGGCCGGCTGCACCAGCCCGGTGGCGGCTAGGTCGTCGGCATGCAGCATCACCCGCGGCGCGAAGCTGGAGAAGCCGGCGCCGCGGTCGGGTTCCAGCACGATCAGGCGGTCGATCACGAAGCGCTGCTCGCCCAGCAGCAGCCCATCGCCGACCGCCAGCTGCAGCGCATCCACCAGCGCCACGTCGACCCACACGCGGCCGCGCGGCGGGCCGGCGGCCACCGCCTGCTCGGGCGCATCGGGGCCGGCCTTCACGCGCATCTTGCCGCGCAGCGGGTAGCCGTCGGTCACCGCCTTGATCGATGCGAGCCGCGCTTCGCCGCCCTTGTCGTCCGGCGCGCGCGCCATGCTGGGGAAGGCCGTGGTGTTCACCGCCTGCAGCCCGAGTTCACGCGCCTTGGCGGCGATGCCGGGCGGCGCCGGCTGGTCGCTGGCCACCACCGCGTCGCCGCCCAGCAGCTGGCGCGCATCACGCGACAAAGCGGCATCGAGCCGGCTGGCGAAGAAGCCCACCGCCGTCAGTGCCGCGACCGCGAGCATCACCGCCACCATCAGCAGCCGCAGTTCGCCGGCGCGGAAATCACGCCAACCCTGGCGCCAGGCCAGGCCCCACATCGACACGGGCAAGGAATCACGCTTCATGGGGCGCGACGGTACACCACAAGCCAGGCCGGCTGAACCATGCGTGCAATGGCTTTCAATGTCGGTCGCAGACCCCGCTGCTGTAATGAACGGCATGGACACGCGCACCCTGCCCCCGGTCTTCCTCTCCCACGGCTCGCCGATGACGGCGCTGGAGCCCGGCGCCGCCGGCGACTTCTGGCGTCAATTGGGCCCGGCGCTGGATGCCATGGCCGCCAGACCCCGGGCGATCCTGGCGGTGTCGGCCCATTCGCTGGCACGTGAACCGGTGCTGATGGCCGCGGCGCGGCACCCGACGGTGCATGATTTCAGCGGCTTTCCCGATGCGCTCTACCGCCTGAACTACGACAGCGCCGGCGCGCCCGCGCTGGCCGAACGGGTGGCCGGCTTGCTGCGGGAGGCCGGCGTGACGGTGCATGTCGTCGACGAAGGCGGGCTGGACCACGGCATCTGGTCGCCGCTGCGTTTCACCTACCCGCAGGCCGACATTCCGGTGCTGCCGCTGGCCTTTCCGCCCGACTGGTCACCGGCCCGGCTGTTTGCGCTGGGCGAGGCGCTGGCCCCGCTGGCCGCCGAAGGGGTGTGGCTGATGGGCACCGGCAGCATCACGCACAACTTGCGCCTGCTGTTCGGCGCCGCCGGCCGGCCCGCGCTGGATGCGCCGGAGATTCCGGCCAGCGCGGCCTTCCGCACCTGGTTTGCCGAGCGCAGTGCGGCTGCGGATTGGTCCGCGTTGTTGGACTACCGGCGGCAGGCGCCGCAGGCGGTGCTGATGCACCCGACGGACGAACACTTGCTGCCCTGGTTCGTGACGGCCGGTGCGGGCGGTCGCTCGGCTGCGCCGCAGCGCATCCACGACAGCCTGACCTATGGCTGCCTGGGCATGGATGCGTATGCGTTCGGGTCGTCGGCACCCGCGCTGGCAGCGCCGCTCACGACACGCGCAGCGCCGGCATGAGCCTGCGCAAGCGCGTCGATCCGGCGCCGGCTTCCTGCAGCATCAGGCGCAGCGCCTTGTCGGCCGCCATCGGGCGCGCGCACAGGAAGCCCTGCACTTCGTCGCAGCCCAGGCGACCCAGGATGTCGCGTTGCGCGGCGGTTTCCACGCCCTCGGCGACCACCCGCATCTCCAGCGCGTGCGCCATGCTGACGATGGCCCGGCAGATCGCCTCGCCCGCGGGCGTTTCGATCGCATTGACAAAGCTGCGGTCGACTTTCAGCGCGTCGATGTCGAACTGCTGCAAGGCCGCCAGCGACGAGTAGCCGGTCCCGAAGTCGTCCACCGAGATGCTCACGCCCAAGGCGCGCACACTGCTCAGCAGCTCGCGCGCCTGCGCGGCATCGACGACCAGCGAACTCTCGGTCAGCTCCAGCTGCAGCTGCGCACCGCGAACCCCATGACGCTCCAGCGCGTCGTTGACATGCCGGGCGAAATCGCCGTCGCGCAACTGCAGCGCCGAGACGTTCACCGCCACGTGCTGCCAGCCGGCGCCGGCGTCGTGCCATTCGCGCAGCTGGCGCACCGCGCGTTCGAGCACCCAGCGTCCGAGGTCGACGATCAGCCCGGCCTCCTCGGCCAGCGCGATGAACTCGCCCGGTCCGATCACGCCGCGCTGGGGATGGCGCCAGCGCACCAGCGCTTCGTGCCCGGTGAGACCGCCATCGCGCAGGCTGAACTTGGGCTGGTAGTCGAGGAACAGCTCGTCCCGCGCGATGGCCAGCGCCAACTCGCGCGTGCGCTCGGCCCGTTCCAGGGTCTGCACCGCCATGGAGTCGTCGTAGACCAGGCACAGGCCCTTGCCGCCGAGCTTGGCCCGGTACATCGCGGTGTCGGCGAAGCGCATCAGGTCGGAGGCCGTCGTCGCATGCAGCGGCATCAGCGAGATGCCGATCGACGCCCGCGCCTGCACCTCGCGGTCGCGGATGCGTTGCGGCACGGCCAAGGCGTCCAGGATGCGCTGGCCGATGCCGCGCGCTTCATCGACATCGCGCAAGTTGCTCAGCAGCACGGTGAACTCGTCGCCGCCGAGGCGGCAGACACGGTCGTCCTCGCGCACGGCGCCCAGCAGCATCTCGCTCACCCGTTGCAGCAGCGCATCGCCGGCCTCGTGGCCCATCGTGTCGTTGACATCCTTGAAGTTGTCCAGGTCGACGAACACCAGCCCGAACACCTGCGGCCGGCGCTGCGTGCTCAGCACCGCCTTGTCGAGCAGCTCCTGGAAGCTGCGGCGGTTGGGCAGACCGGTGAGGATGTCGATCGTGGCCAGGCGGCGCAGATGGGTTTCCTTGGTCGCGAACTTGCGCATCGCCACGCTGGTCACGGTGACCAGGCTCATCACCACGAACACCGCAGCGAAGACGATGGCCCAGGTGGTGGTAACGCGTGCCGAGAGCTCTTTCATCGCCACCGCCTCGCTCAAGCCCACGCTCACTGCCAGCAGCGCGGTGGGTGAACCGGCCGTTGCCAACAGCAGCCGATGGGTGTTGTGCGGCGCCCGCGCCGGCGGCAGCGGCGTCGCGCCGCGCAGCGCCTGCTGCAGCGCGGCGTCTCCCACGTGCCGCGGATCGATGCCGCGGTTGACATCGAGCACGGTGACACCGTTGCCGTCGCTCAGGCGCAGCCAGCCGGCCTGGCCATCGAGCGCGCTGCTGAAGACGCCGGCGAACACCTCCGCATCGACCAGGTAGACGATGGCCGAGACGCTGCCCGGCAGCGCCAGTGGATGGACCACCGGCACGACGAGCTGGCCGCTGCCGTCCAGCGCCACGGCCGGCAGCACGCCCGGCGCCGTGCCGCGGCGCTGCTTGAGCAGCAGCAACATGCGCCTGGCCTGGGGGCCGTCGAGGCCCGGGCCGGCACTGCTGGCGCGCACCTGGCCATCGCCGTCGATCGCGAAGGCGCGGATGCGCCGGTCGAGCAGACCCACACCCGCCGCGAACTGCGCCGTCAGACGGTCGGCGCTGCCGGCATGCTGCTGCGCGACACGCACCGAGTAGGTGGCCTGGTGCAACAGTGCGAACACCTGCGTGGCCGTGGCATCCACCGCCTTGGCGCTGGCGGAAGCGAAGCGGAAGGCCTTGTCGTACTCGCTTTGACGGCTGACCTCCACGCGCCAGACCGATGCGATCAGCACCGCCATGCTCAGCACGGCACCGACCAGCATCAGGGCCCACGGGCCATAACGAAACAGCGGCGCAGCCGCCAGGAACTCGTCCTGTTCGACAGGCCGCAGGCGGTTCACAGCCGCTCCACCCCGCTTGCTACAACGGGGCGTCGCCGTCGCGGAGCGTGGAGGTGTGCTTGTCATCGAGGGCTATGGAGTCTGGAAAGGGCTGGGGCCTGACTCCGTTATCGACACCTCGCGCCAAGTCTTGACAGCAAGACCGAAATTTGCCGTGAATCGTTGGGCGCGGCTCAGCGCGCGCTCGGCAGCGCCCCCATCACGCCCTGCACCAACCAATCCATGCCCGCGATCTGCGCGTCACCCAGTGCGCCTTGCGCAAGCCGCGTCTGCCCGCTGTTATCCACCAGCAGGCCCGAGAACGGCTTGAACGTGCCGTTGACGATCTGCGCCCGCTTGGCCTCCAGATCCGCCTTCAGCGCCGCCGGCAGCGCGGGGTTCAGGGCCGAGAGCTGCACAAAGCCTTCCTTCATGCTGCCCCACACCGGCTTCGGCGCCCAGCGGCCGGCGATCACCGCCTGCGCCACCTGGGTGTAGTAGCCGCCCCAGTGGTGCGTGACCGAGGCCAGCTGCGCCTTGGGCGCGAACTTGCTCATGTCGCTCTGGTAAGAAACCACCGAAACGCCCTTCTCCTCGGCCGTTTGCGGCACGGCCGGCGAACCGCTGTGATTGGTCAGCACATCGGCGCCCTGGTTGATCAGCGCCAGCGCGGCCTCACGTTCACGCGCCGGATCGAACCAGGTGTTCAGCCACACCAGCTTGACCTCGGCCTTGGGATTGGCCGCGCGCATGCCGAGCGTGAAGGCATTGATGCCCTGCACCACTTCGGGCACCGGAAAGCCCGCCACGTAGCCGGCCACGCCGCTCTTGCTGCTGCGCCCGGCCAGGTAGCCAGCGAGCCAGCGCGCCTCGTAATAGCGCGCGTTGTACGTGGTGAGGTTGGCCGCGGTCTTGTAGCCGCCGGCATGCTCGAACTTCACGCCGGGAAAGTCTGCCGCCACCCGCAGCGCCGGCTCCAAGTAGCCGAAGCTGGTGGCAAAGATCAGGCCGCAGCCTTGCGACGCCAGGTCGCGCATCACGCGCTCGCTGTCGGCGCCTTCGGCCACCGCTTCGACGAAGCGCGTCTTCACCTGCTCGCCCAGCGCTTTCTCCATCGCCTGCCGGCCCTGGTCGTGCTGGAAGCTCCAGCCCGCCTGGCCCACCGGGCTGACATAGACAAAGCAGGCCTGCAGCGGGGCGGCGTGTGCAACAGGGTGAATGGCCGACACGGCCAGGACAAACGCAGCCAGGCCGGCGCGCTTGAGGTTTTTGTACATGGTTGTACCTCGACATGGCCCCGGGTTGAAATGGCAAACGCCGGCTTCGGGGGCACGAATCCGGCGCAGAGGGCGATTGTCGCCGATCAGGGGAATCCCCAGGATCACTCAAGGAAACCCCCAAGCTGGCCTGCTGCTTGCAATGCTGAATCCAGACGTAGCATTCGCGCACCGTTAGAAGGAGGCACACGATGACTTCGATTTGCAAAGGCTTCAACCGAGCCGCTCTCGCTTTGGCCGTCGCGCTGGTGATCCCGGCTGTGCAGGCCAAGACCCTGGTCTATTGCTCGGAAGGTTCACCCGAGAACTTCACCCCCGCACTCAACACCACCGGCACCAGCTTCGATGCCGCGCGCCCGGTGTACGACAAGCTGACGCAGTTCACGCGCGGCTCGACGCAGGTCGAACCGGCGCTGGCCGAGAGCTGGACCGTCTCGCCCGACGGCAAGGTCTTCACCTTCAAGCTGCGCAAGGGCGTGAAGTTCCACTCGGGCATCAACGGCTTCAAGCCGACCCGCGACTTCAATGCCGACGACGTGCTGTTCTCGTTCGAGCGCCAATGGAAGGCCGACCACCCCTACGCCAAGATCTCCGGCGGCAAGTACGACTACTTTGCCGACATGGGCCTGCCCGACGATCTGCAAACCATCGAGAAGGTCGACCCGCTGACCGTGAAGATCACGCTCAAGCGCGCCAATGTCACGATGCTGGCCAACCTGGCGATGGACTTCGCCAGCATCCACAGCGCTGAATATGCCGACATGCTGGCCAAGGCCAACAAGAAGGAGCAGTTCGACCAGCAGCCGGTGGGCACCGGCCCGTTCTCGTTCGTGATGTACCAGAAGGACGCGGTGATCCGCTACAAGGCCAACAAGGACTTCTGGGGCGCGGCCGGCGAAAAGGCCCTGGTCGACGACCTGGTGTTCGCGATCACGCCCGATCCCACCGCGCGCTACAGCAAGCTGAAGGCCGGCGAGTGCCATTTCGTCATCGCGCCGCGCCCGGCCGACCTGCCGGAGATGCAGAAAGACGCCAGCCTGAAGCTGATCAACCAGCCCGGCCTGAACATCGCGTACTGGGCCTTCAACACGCAGAAACCGCCCTTCGACAAGAAGGAGGTGCGGCAGGCACTGTCGATGGCTATCGACAAGGCGGCGATCATCAAGGACGTCTACCTGGGTGCCGGCCAGGCCGCGAAGAACCTGATCCCGCCGACGCTGTGGTCGTACAACGACACGGTGAAGGACTATGCCTTCGACGCCGCCAAGGCCAAGGACCTGCTGGCCAAGGCCGGCGTGAAGACGCCGCTGGAGATCGACCTCTGGTACATGCCGGTGCAGCGGCCGTACAACCCCAACGCCAAGCGCATTGCCGAGATGATGCAGGCCGACCTGGCCAAGGTCGGCGTCAACGCCAAGCTGGTGACCTACGAGTGGGGCGAGTACCGCAAGCGCATGCAGCAGGGTGAACACATCACCGGCATGCTGGGCTGGACCGGCGACAACGGCGACCCGGACAACTTCTTCTTCCTGCGCGGCTGCGACGCCGCCCGCCCCGGCGGCCAGAACCTCAGCAAGTGGTGCAACAAGGAATTCGACGGCCGGCTGGAGAAGGCCCGCACGATTGCCGATGTCAAGGAGCGCACCAAGCTGTACCAGGAGATGCAGGTCATCGAGCATGACGACGCCCCTGACATGAAGATCGCCCATTCGGTGGTCTACGAGGTGATGCGCAAGGAAGTCAACGGCTACAAGCAGAGCCCGTTCGGCTCGCACCAGTTCAATGGGGTGGAGTTGAAGTAGTCCGGTGGCACCGATGTGATGTGATGGGATGTGATGCACTACACTGCATCACATTGCACCGCAGGAGCCGGCGATGAACACCCCCAGCACCAAGGACAGCCAGGTCAGCATGCGGCTGCCGGGTGAGCTGAAAGAGCGCATCGAGACTTACGCGCAGATGACCGGCCGCAGCAAGAGCCATGTCGCGATGGAGGCCCTGGCCGAGTATCTCGACGGTCGCCTGCCGCAGATCGCCGATCTGAAGCAGGCGGTCGAGGCCGCCGACCGCGGCGAGTTCGCGACGGACGCAGAGGTGCAGGCGGTGCTGAAGCGACATGCCGTTGTCAAGACGCCGGTCAAGAAGGCGAGCATCAAGCGCCGCGCATGAAGCTGCGCTGGAGCCGCCGGGCGCTGGCAGACCTGCGGCGCCTGACCGACAAGATTGCCGCGGATGACAAGCCCCTGGCGGCGCAGGCCTTCACCGATGCGCTGGTCGACAAACTGAGCCGGCTCGAAGAGTTCCCGCTACTTGGGCGGGCCGGCGCCTACGAAGACACACGCGAGTTGATCGTGCACCGCAACTACCTCGTCACGTACCGCCTGCGCGCCGATGAAATCCAGCTGCTGCAGATCTGGCACGTGGCGCGTGAACGTCGGCGCTGACGCACCCGGCCACTGTCAATAATCCGGCCATGGATCCGCTCCCCCTCGCACCCTACCGCTCCGCCATCGCGGAGCTGTGCCGTCGCCACGGCGTCGCCAGCCTGGCCCTGTTCGGTTCGGCCGCGCGGGGCGAATTCAAACCAGGCGCGAGCGACTACGACTTCCTGATCGAACTCGACCCGGCAGCGCCTGGATCGCGTGCAGCGCGTCTGGTGGACTTCGCCGAAGGGCTCGAGGCCCTGCTCGGTGCCCATGTCGACCTGGTCAATCCGCGCTACATCCGCAACCCGTACTTCGCGGCCGAAGTGGCCCGCACTCGCGTACCGATCTATGCTTGACCGCCGTCCGAAGCTGTTGGTTGACGCGCTCGGTGCGATCGACGCCGCCATGTCATTCGCCATCGGCAAATCGCTCGAGTCGTACGAGGCTGACCTGCTTCTGCGCTCTGGCGTTGAACGTCAGCTCGAAATCCTGGGCGAGGCCTGCGCTCGGCTGGTCAAGGAGCACGATGCCCTGTTCAACGAGATCCCAGCGACGCGCCTGGCAGTGGGATTGCGCAATCGCATCATCCACGGGTACGACGCCGTGGACGACGAAACCGTCTTCCGCACGGTACAGGACGACTTGCCTGGACTGCGCGCTACCTTGCAGCTCTGGTTGAGCCAACTGGAGCGCGCCGGCTGAATCCAGCCGGTACTCGAGTCGGCCCATGTTCCGCTTCCTGCTGCGCCGCCTGGCGCTGACCATCCCGACCTTCATCGCACTGATGTTCGTCACCTTCGTGGCGATCCGGCTGGTGCCGGGCGATCCGGTGGAGGTGCGGGTGGGCGAGCGCGGCATCAGCCCGGAGCGGCTGGCGATGTTCCGCCATGAGCTGGGGCTGGACCAGCCGGTGTGGAAGCAGTTCGCCGACTACGCCTGGCAGCTGCTGCATGGCGACTTCGGCACCTCGCTGGCCACGAACCAGAAGGTGCTGACCGAGTTTGCCGCGTTGTTCCCGGCGACCATCGAACTGTCACTGGCCGGCATGCTGTTCGCGGTGCTGCTGGGCATTCCCGCCGGCACCATCGCCGCCGCGCGCCGCGGCACGCTGTTCGACCAGACGCTGATGGGCCTGTCGGTCACCGGTTATTCGATGCCGATCTTCTGGTGGGGGCTGCTCTTGATCATGTTCGTCGCCGAACGCTGGGGCCTCACCCCCGTGTCCGGCCGCATCGACCTGATCAAGTTCTACTTCGAGCCGACCACCGGTTTCATGGTCATCGACGCCTGGTTGTCGGGCCAGGCGGGTGCGGTGAAGGACGCGCTGCACCACTTGGTGCTACCGGCCATCGTGCTCGGCACCATTCCCTTGGCCGTGATCGCGCGCATGACGCGTTCGGCGATGCTGGAAGTGCTGAGTGAAGACTATGTGCGCACGGCACGCGCCAAGGGCTTGCCGGCCTGGCGCGTGGTGGGCCTGCATGCGCTGCGCAATGCGCTGATCCCGGTGGTCACCATCATCGGGCTGCAGGTCGGCACGCTGATGGCCGGCGCGGTGCTCACCGAAACCATCTTCTCGTGGCCGGGCGTCGGCAAGTGGCTGATCGAATCGATCTCCCGCCGCGATTACCCGGCGCTGCAAGGCGGCGTGATGCTGATCTCCTCGATCGTGATCGGCGTCAACCTGCTGGTCGACCTGACCTATGGCCTGATCAACCCGAGGATCCGCCATGGCTGACGCCACCACCCTCCCCGTCGTGACGGCCTCACCGCCGCCGCAGAGCCCGCTGCGTGCGTTCTGGGCCAGCTTCCGCGAGAACCGTGGTGCGCTGGCCGGCTTGATCGTCGTGCTATTCATCGTCGCGGTGGCGATCCTGGCCGACCTGATCGCGCCGCATGCGCCGAACGAGCAGTTCCGCGAGGCCGTGCGTGCCGCGCCGATGTGGGCCGAAGGCGGCTCGTCGCGCTTCGTGCTCGGCACCGACAGCCTGGGCCGCGACATGCTGTCGCGGCTGATCCACGGTGCGCGCATCTCGCTGTTCATCGGCGTGGCGGTGATGGGCGTGTCCTTCATCGTCGGCGTGCTGATGGGGCTGGCCTGCGTGTCCCTCGGCAACACCGTGGACGTGCTGATCACGCGGCTGATGGACCTGATCATGGCCGTGCCCAGCCTGGTGCTGGCGATCCTGGTGGTGGCCGTGCTCGGGCCCAGCCTGACCAACACCATCGTCGCGGTGACCATCGTGTACTTGCCGCGTTATGTGCGGCTGGTGCGCGCCTCGGCGCTGGCCGAACTGGGCAAGGACTACGTGATCGCCGCGCGCGTGGCCGGCGTCGGGCCGTGGCGGCTGATGTTCACGACGGTGCTGCCGAACTGCCTGTCGCCGCTGATCGTGCAGGCCGCGCTCGGCGTGTCGGACGCCATCCTCGAAGCCGCGGCGCTGGGCTTCCTCGGCCTGGGCGCACAGCCGCCCACCGCCGAGTGGGGCACGATGCTGGCTGACGCCCGCGAGTTCATCCGCTCCAACCCCTGGCTGGTGACGCTGCCCGGCCTGGCGATCCTGGTCACCGTGGTGTCGATCAACTTGGCCGGCGACGGTCTGCGCGACGCGCTCGACCCCAAGATGCGCCGGTCATGAGCACACCCCTGCTGGATATCCGCGGTTTGCGCGTGCGCTTCGCGACACGGGGCGGCGCGTTCACGGCAGTGGATGGCATCGACGTCGTCGTCGAGCGCGACGAGGTGCTGGCCATCGTCGGCGAATCGGGTTCGGGCAAGTCGGTGGCGATGCTGGCGATCATGGGCCTGCTGCCGTGGACGGCCACCGTCACCGCCGAGCGCCTGGCCTTCGACGGCCAGGACATGAAAGTGCTGACGCCCAAACAGCGCAGGGCCTTGATCGGCCGCGACATCGCGATGGTGTTCCAGGAGCCGATGTCCTCGCTGAACCCCTGCTTCACCGTCGGCTACCAGATCGGCGAGGCGCTGGCCACGCACCTGCAGATGGACCGCAAGGCGCGCCGGCAGCGCGTGATGGAGTTGCTGGATCTGGTGGGCATTCCCGACGCCGCGCGCCGCGCCTCGGCCTTCCCGCACCAGCTCTCGGGCGGCATGTGCCAGCGCGTGATGATCGCGATGGCGCTGGCCTGCAAGCCGCGCCTGCTGATCGCCGACGAGCCGACCACCGCGCTGGACGTCACCATCCAGGCGCAGATCCTCGACCTGCTGCTGGGCCTGAAGAAGAGCAGCGGCATGGCGCTGGTGCTGATCACCCACGACCTGGGCGTGGTGGCCGAAACCGCCGACCGCGTGATCGTGCAGTACGCCGGCCGGCAGGTGGAAACCGCAGCCGCCGACGCGCTGTTCACCGACCCGCACCACCCCTACACCGCGGCAATGCTGGCCGCGCTGCCCGAACATGCGCACGGCCGGCGGCTGGCCGCCATTCCGGGCGTGGTACCGGGACAGTTCGACCGGCCGCCGGGCTGCCTGTTTGCGCCGCGCTGCGCCTTCGTGCAAGCGGCTTGCGCGGTGGCCCCGAAGCCGGCGGGTGCGGACCTGGGCCGGGCACTGTGCATCACGCCATTGCGGCAAGGGCAAGCCGTCACGCTGTCAGCGGAGCCGTCGGCATGACCGTCGTCTTGACCGCCGACAACCTGCACCGCCATTACGCGGTACGGCGCGGCCTGTTCGCCGGGCCGGCCACCGTGCGCGCGCTGGCCGGCGTGTCGTTCAGCGTCGAGGCCGGCCGCACCTTGGCCGTGGTCGGTGAATCGGGCTGCGGCAAGAGCACGCTGGCGCGGCTGCTGACGATGATCGAGCTGCCCACCGAAGGCCGGCTGCTGATCGACGGCGCCGACGTGGTGGCCGCCGACGCCACACTGCGCCGCCAGCTGCGCCGCGCGGTGCAGATCGTGTTCCAGAACCCCTACGGTTCGCTGAACCCACGCCAGACCGTGGGGGATGCCTTGATGGAGCCGCTGCTGGTCAACGGCGACAAGGACGCCGCGCACCGCGAACACGCCGCGCGCGACATGCTGCGCCAGGTCGGCCTGCGGGACGAGCACTTCAGCCGCTATCCGCACATGTTCTCCGGCGGCCAGCGCCAGCGCGTCGCGATTGCCCGCGCGCTGATGCTCAAACCCCGCGTGCTGGTGCTGGACGAACCGGTGTCGGCGCTGGACGTGTCGATCCGCGCGCAGGTGCTGAACCTGCTGGTCGACCTGCAGCAGGCGCTGGGCGTGGCCTATGTGTTCATCTCGCACGACCTGGGCGTGGTGCGGCATGTGGCCGATGACGTGGCGGTGATGTACCTGGGCCGCATCGTCGAGCAAGGCCCGCGCGAGCAGGTCTTCGCCGAACCGCAACATCCCTACACCCAGGCGCTGCTGTCGGCCACGCCGACGGTGGATGCCAAAGCCCGGCGCCAGCGCATCATCCTGCAGGGCGAACTGCCCTCGCCGATCAGGCCGCCCAGCGGCTGCGCGTTCCATACGCGCTGCCCGGAAGCGGTGGCCCGCTGCAGCACCGAGACGCCGGAGTTGCTGCCGATGAAGGCACCGGCAACGCAGCGCGTGTCCTGTCTGCTGCGCCATCCCGGCTAGACACGGCAACCGGGCTTGTCCGGTGTTCTTGACACGCCAGGTCGAGGAATCACGACAGCAGCCGGCGGCATGACCCGCCCTACAGCAGCGTTTTGCGCAGTCCGATAACCGCTCATCTGATGGGCTTTGTGCCCTGAGTTGAGCGGGTCCGACAGGCCCGTCTCGCATCCGCCTTCACTTTGCGATGACACCCATGGCCACTGCCTTGCTGCAAGACCCTCGTGCCCTCGCCGACAGCCGCCCCTCGAAGGCCGGCGCCGCCTGGTCCGCTGCCGGTCGGCTGTTGCTGCGCCTGCTGCCCGGCTCGGCCGGCGCCGCGCTGCGGCAGCAGCAGCAAGCGCAGGCCGGCGCCATCGCCGCCCGGCTGGACGAGGCCGGCCGCATCTGGTCCAGCCACCTGGGCACGGCACAGGTGCAGATGCGCGAAGCCACCGAGCAGCTGCTGGGCGGCTTTGCGCAGATCCTTGAACAGCTGGATGCCATCGTCGAGCCCGCCGCTGGCCGCGGCGCCGGCGACGCCGTGCTGGACGACCGCGCCACCGTGCTGGCGCACTGCGAATCGCAGCTGCGCGGGCTGATCGAGAACTTCCAGGGTTTCGTGCAATCGCGTGAACAGATCCTGGGCTCCGTGCGCGCGCTCAGCGGCGCCTCGGCCAGCCTGGGCACGATGGCCGAGGACGTGGCCAAGCTGGCCCGCCAGACCAATCTGCTGTCGCTCAATGCCGCGATCGAAGCCGCCCGCGCCGGGCCCAGCGGCCGCGGTTTTGCGGTGGTGGCGGCCGAGGTGCGGCGCCTCTCGGTGGAATCGGGCGACACCGGCAAACGCATCGGCGACCAGGTCGGCGAGTTCGGCGAACGCATGCGCAGCACGCTGGGCCAGGCGGCCGAGCGCAGCGCGCACGATGCCGGCGTGATCCGCAGCTCGCAGGACACCATCAGCGCGGTGGTGCAGCAGGTGGACGGCGCGGTGTCGCAGCTGAACCAGCGCGCTGCCGATCTGCGCCAGCGTGGCCAGGCCGTGCGCCTGCAGGTGGAGCAGCTGATGATCGCGTTCCAGTTCCAGGACCGCGTGCATCAGATCGTGGACCAGGTCACGCAGTCGATCGGCAGCGCGGTCAGCCGGCTGCAGCAGTCGCTGGCCACGGGCGCCGCGCCCGGACCTGAGGAATGGCAGGCCCTGCTCAGCCAGGGCTACACCACCGACGAACAACGCATGCTGGCCCAGCCCGGCGGCCGCGCTGCGGTGCACGCCAGCGGGCGCGCCACAGTGCAGGCCGGCAGTGCCACCACATTCTTCTAATACGGAATATCCTCATGCCCAAGACCATCCTGATCGTCGACGACTCCAGTTCCTTGCGCACCGTGGTGAAGCTGGCGCTGGCGCGTGCCGGCTACGAGGTGCTGGAAGCCGGCGACGGCGAACAAGGCCTGGCCCAGCTGGACAAGGCGGCCAAGGTCAACCTGATCGTCAGCGACGTGAACATGCCGAAGATGGATGGCATCGCTTTCGTCGCGGCGGTCAAGAAGCACGCGCGCCACAAGTTCACGCCGGTGATCATGCTCACCACCGAAGGCCAGGACGCGAAAAAGGAACAGGGCCGCGCCGCCGGTGCCAAGGCCTGGATCGTCAAGCCCTTCAATCCGCCGCAGCTGCTGGACGCCGTCTCCAAGCTGATTGCGCCTTAGGCTCGGTTTGGAATCCGCCATGCGCAAAGCTCTCACCCTGCCCGCCGAGCTGACGATCTACGCCGTCGGCGAGCTGCGGCCCACCTGGCTGGACTGGGTCGGCGCGGTGCGCGGCGGCAAGGCCACCACCGATGCCAACGGCAAGACCTCATCCAGCACGGACGGCAAGGCCGACTTCCGTGTCGATGGCGCGGCCGTCGACCAGGTCGACGCTGCCGGCGTGCAGCTGCTGCTCTCGCTGGCCCAGGCCCTGAGCCAGAAGAAGCGGCGACTGCAGCTGGTGCACGCCAGCCGGCCGCTGGCCGCGGCCTGCCGCGTGCTGGGCGCGGAGCACCTGCTCGCCGCCGAACGCCAGACCGGAGCAGCCGCATGAGCAACGACTACCTGGACAGCGCATACATCGCCGCCGCGCTGCCGGCCTTCATCAGCGAGGCCGAAGAACAGCTGGACCTGCTGGAGCTGCTGCTGCTGCAGCTGGAAGACGCGCCGGACGACCGCGAACTGCTGGACACGCTGTTCCGCTGCGCGCACACCATCAAGGGCTCGGCCGGCCTGTTCGGCCTCGACGAGGTGGTGGGCTTCACCCACCATGTCGAAACCCTGCTCGATGCCGTGCGCCAGGGCCAGGTGGCGCTGACACCCGAAGTCAGCACGCTGCTGCTGCAGAGCAAGGATCAGATTCGCGGCCTGGTGGCGCTGGCCGCGGGCACCCCGGCCGAGGCCGAGCAGGCCCTGCCCACCGACGAAGCCACCCGCGCCGCGCTGGTGTCGCGACTGCGCGCCGCCAGTGGCGACTTGGCGCCGGACGCCGCCACGGCCCCGCAGGCGCACACCGCCGACCCGCCGGCGACCGGTGGCCGGCGCTGGGGCATCTCGGTGCGCTTCGGCAGCGACACCTATCGCAACGGCATGGACCCGCTGGCGATCCTGAACTACGCCGGCAACCTGGGCACGATCAGCCGCACGGTGTGCGACATCGCGGCCGTGCCGGCACTGGACAGCATCGACCCCGAGTCCTGCCACCTGGCCTTCGATTTCACGCTGGACACCGACGCCACGCGCAGCGAGATCGAAGCCGCCTTCAGCTTCGTGCGCGACGACTGCGAGCTGCGCATCACCGAGCCCGAGCCGCGGCCCAACGAAGTCTCGGCGCGCATCGAGGCCCTGCCCGACAACATCCGCCTGGGCGACATCCTGATCGCCGCCGGCGCCGTCACCCGCGCGCAGCTGCAGCAGGCGCTGCAGGCCCAGTCGGCCACCGTCGATGCCGGCGGCCAGGCGCCGCCGCTGGGCGAGATCCTGCAGGCCAAGAGCGGCCTCAGCCAGCAGGTGGTGGCCGCCGCGCTGCAAAAACAGGCCAAGCCGCGGGCGGCAGCGGCCGCCGCCGCGGCACCGGCCGGCAACGACAACCGCTACATCCGCGTGCAGGCCGACCGGCTGGACGCGGTGATCAACCTGCTCGGCGAGCTGGTGATCGCCGGCGCCGGCGCCGCGCTGCTGGCCCGCCAGACGCGCAGCGGCGCGCTGATCGAGGCCAACGCGCAGATCGGCCAACTGATCGAGGAGATCCGCAACGGCACGCTGCAGCTGCGCATGGTGCCGATCGGCGAGACCTTCTCGCGTTTCCGCCGCGTGGTGCGCGACACCGCGGCCGAACTGGACAAGGACGTGGCGCTGGAGATCATCGGCGCCGACACCGAACTGGACAAGTCGGTGGTCGAACGCATCGCCGACCCGCTGATGCACCTGGTGCGCAACGCGCTGGACCATGGCCTGGAAACGCCGGCCGAGCGCCTGGCCGCCGGCAAGCCGGCCCAGGGCCGGCTGACGCTCTCGGCCTGCCATGAATCGGGCGGCATCCTGATGCGCATCGTCGACGATGGCCGCGGCATCCAGCGCGACAAGGTGCTGCAGCGCGCCTGGGACCGCGGCCTGGTCGAGCGCGGCGTGGTGCCGCCGGAAGACGAGATCCTGAACCTGATCTTCGAGCCCGGCTTTTCCACCGCCGAGAAGGTCACCAACCTCAGCGGCCGCGGCGTCGGCATGGATGTGGTCCGTCGCAACCTCGAGGCGCTGCGCGGCTCGGTGCACGTCCACAGCCAGCCCGGCCAGGGCTCGCGCATCGAGATTCGCCTGCCGCTCACCTTGGCCATCATCGACGGCTTTCTTGTCGGTGTCGGCAGCTCGAAGTTCATCCTGCCGCTGGACGGCGTGGTCGAGGTGCTGGAGAACCGGCCCACCGCCACCGCGCTGGACGCGCGCGGCCGCAGCGTGGTGGCGTTGCGCGGCCAGGTGCTGCCGGTGGTGAGCCTGCGCACGCTGTATGCGCTGGATTCGCCCGCGCCCGAACGCAGCAGCGTGGTGGTGATCCAGGCCGGCACACGCCGCTACGGCGTGATGGTCGACCACCTGCACGGCCAGCACCAGACCGTGATCAAGCCGCTGGGCCGCCTGTTCCGCAGCCTGCGCGGCATCTCGGGCTCGTCGATCCTCGGCAATGGCGAGGTAGCGCTGATCTTCGACATCCCTGCGCTCGGCGAACTCGCTGCCGCAGCCCCATCCGCCAAGACCAACCATGTAAGGGAGCCCTCATGACCACCCATCGCACCCCCTGGCTGCAGCGCCTGTTCACGCCCCAGCCAACCGAACAGGAGCTGCAGGCGCAGCGTGCGCAGCAGCGCGACCTGGCCGACATGAAGGCGCGGCTGGCCGCGATCGACAAGGTGCAGGCCACCATCGAGTTCAGCCTCGACGGCAAGATCCTGACGGCCAACCGGAACTTCCTCGACACGCTGGGCTACTCCCTGGTCGAGATCCAGGGTCAGCACCACTCGATGTTCGTCGAGCCGGCTGACCGTGCCAGCAACGAGTACCGCAGCTTCTGGGACAAGCTGGGCCGCGGCGAATACGACGCAGGCCAGTACAAGCGCATCGGCCGCGGCGGAAAGGAAGTCTGGATCCAGGCGTCGTACAACCCGGTGCTCGACGAGAACGGCAAGCCGGTCAAGGTGGTCAAGTACGCCACTGACATCACCGAGGCCAAGCTGCGCGCCGCCGACTTCGAAGGCCAGCTGCAGGCGGTGAGCAAGGCCCAGGCAGTGATCGAGTTCAAGCTCGACGGCACGATCCTGGGCGCCAACGACAACTTCCTGAAGACGCTGGGCTACACGCTGGACGAGATCCGCGGCAAGCACCACAGCCTGTTCGCCGAACCGGGCTACGCCAACAGCGTCGAGTACCGGCTGTTCTGGGACAAGCTCAACCGCGGCGAATACGACGCGGGCCAGTACAAGCGCCTGGGCAAGGGCGGCCGGGAAGTCTGGATCCAGGCTTCGTACAACCCGATCCTGGACATGAACGGCAAGCCGTTCAAGGTCGTCAAGTACGCCACCGATGTCACCGCCGAGGTCAACGCCAACAACATGCTGCGCCAGGCCGTCGCGCAGGCGCAAGCCGTCACCGCCGCCGCCAAGGAAGGCGACCTGACCCAGCGCATTCCGCTGGAAGGCAAGAGCGGCCCGATCGCCGAACTGTGCAGCGGCGTCAACACGCTGATGGAAACCACCTCGGTGATCTTCGGCGACGTCGGCCGCAGCTTCGGCGCGCTGGCCGCGGGCGACCTGTCGCAGCGCATCACGCGGGACTATGCCGGCACCTTCGGCCAGCTGAAGAACGATGCCAACGCCACCAGCGAAGCGCTGGCCGGCATCATCGACGATGTGGGACGCGTCTTTTCCGCGTTGGCAGCGGGCGACCTGACGCAGCGCATCACCCGCGAGGCCGACGGCGTCTTCGACCAGGTCAAGCAGGACGCCAACAGCAGCTGCGACAAACTCGCCGGCATCATCGACGAAGTGCGCGCCGCCGCCGACGCACTGACCGGCGCGGCCAACCAGGTCAGCGCCACCGCGCAGTCGCTGTCGCAATCGGCCAGCGAACAGGCCGCGTCGGTGGAGGAAACCTCGTCCTCGATCGACACCATGTCGGCCTCGATCACGCAGAACAGCGACAACGCCAAGGTCACCGACAGCATGGCCACCAAGGCCAGCAAGGAAGCCAGCGACGGCGGCCAGGCGGTGACGCAGACCGTGGGCGCGATGAAGGAGATCGCACGCAAGATCAGCATCGTCGACGACATCGCCTACCAGACCAACCTGCTGGCGCTGAACGCGGCGATCGAAGCGGCACGCGCCGGCGAACACGGCAAGGGCTTCGCGGTGGTCGCGGCCGAGGTGCGCAAGCTGGCCGAGCGCAGCCAGGAAGCGGCCAAGGAAATCGGCGACCTGGCCGGCAACAGCGTGTCCACCGCCGAGCGGGCCGGCAAGCTGCTGGACGAGATCGTGCCCTCGATCCAGAAGACCAGCGACCTGGTGCAGGAGATCGCCGCGGCCTCGCAGGAGCAGAGCCAGTCGGTGACGCAGATCGGCAGCGCGATGGGCCAGCTGTCCAAGGCCACGCAGCAGAACGCATCGGCCTCCGAAGAGCTCGCCGCCACCGCCGAGGAACTGTCGGCCCAGGCCGAGCAGCTGCAGCACTCGGTGTCCTTCTTCAGCGGCGGCGCGCAGGAAGCGCCGACGGTGCAGCGCAAGGCCGGCAAGGCCGAGTCGACCGGCTTCACCGAGCGGCGTGCACCCAACTCGCCGATGCGCGGCACGGCCAAGCCCGCCCTCGGAGCCCAGGCCAAGGCCACTGGCACGCACGGCAACTTCCGCCCTTATTGAGTGTTAGCACCGGCCGCCTTCGACGACCTGTCCTCAACGGGGGACGAACTTGCGCCAAGGATGATGGAGCCACTTTCATGAGCCAGTACCTCACTTTCTCGCTCGGTGACGAGGTGTTCGCGATGCACATCCGCACCGTGCGCGAGATCATCCAGTTCGGCCCGGTGACCACCGTGCCGCTGATGCCCAACTTCGTGCGCGGCGTGATCAACCTGCGCGGCGCGGTGGTGCCGGTGATCGACCTGCAGGCGCGCTTCGGCCGGCCGACGGCCGGCGTCGGCAAAAAGACCTGCATCGTGATCTTCGACGCGGTGCGAGACGGCGAACGCGTCGAACTCGGCCTGCTGGTCGACGCGGTGAGCGAGGTGATCGACATCGCCGCCGAGCAGATCGAGCCGCCGCCGGCCTTCGGCAGCTCGGTGCGGCGCGACTTCATCCGCGGCATGGGCAAGCTGGGCCAGCGCTTCGTGATCATCCTCGAGCCCGACAAGGCGCTGGACATCGACGAGATGGCGCAGCTGTGCGAGTCGAGCTGCGAATTGGCGCCGCACGCTCTGGCGGCCTGACCCGCCCGCACCGGAGCCCCCATGCACACGCTGCGGGACGACACCTTCCGCCAGATCGGCGGGCTGATGCACGCGGCGATCGGCCTGAGCTTTCCCGACAGCAAGAAGCCGCTGATGCTGTCGCGGCTGAGCCCGCGCCTCCGCCACCTGGGGCTGGACAGTTTCGAGGACTATGCCGCGCTGATCCGCAGTGCCGACGACGGCGGCGAATTCCAGATGGCGGTGGACCTGCTGACCACCAACGAGACCTACTTCTTTCGCGAGCCGGCGCACTTCGATTTGCTGGCACGGGAGATCGGCCAAGCCCGGCAACGCGCACCGCAGGTCTGGAGCGCCGCCGCGTCCTTCGGCGACGAAGCCTGGAGCGTCGCGATGCTGCTGGCCGACCTGCAGCAGCAGGGCCGCGTCGACAGCGGCTGGTCCATCCTGGCCACCGACATCAGCGACCGTGTGCTGCGCAGCGCCCAGCGGGCCATCTACCCGCAGGAGCGGCTGCGCCATGTCACGCCCGAGCGGCTGCGGCGGCACTGCCTGCGCGGCGAAGGCGAGTCGGCAGGCCTGGTGCAGATTCACCCGCGGCTGCAGGGCAAGCTGCGCTTCGGCCAGCTGAACCTGTGCCAGGCCATCGAGCCGCTGGGCCCGTTCGACATCATCTTCCTGCGCAACGTGCTGATCTACTTCGACGCGCCGACCAAGGCCGCCGTGGTCGACCGCGTGCTCGAACAGCTGCGCCCCGGCGGCCTGCTGTTCATCGGCACCGCCGAAGGCCGCGTGCCCTGCCGCACGCCGCTGCAGGTCATCGCCCCGGGCGCGTTCCGCAAGACCGGGGTGCGATGACGATCAAGGTCTACGTCGTCGACGATTCAGCCGTGGTGCGGCAGGCGCTGCAGCACCTGCTGCAGGACGACTCGACGATTGCGCTGATCGGCAGCGCGCCGAACCCGCTGATCGCCGCACCGGCGATCCGCAAGCATCGGCCCGACGTGCTGCTGCTGGACATCGAGATGCCCGGCATGGACGGCCTGAGCTTCTTGCGCCAGATCATGGCCGAGGCGCCGATTCCCACAGTGATCTGCTCCACGCTCACCAGCGCCGGCAGCAGCATGGCCCTGGAGGCGCTGGCCGCTGGCGCGGTGGCCGTCATCGCCAAGCCGCGACTGGGGCTCAAGCAGTACCTCGAAGACACGCGGCGCGAGCTGGTGCAGACACTGAAGGCCGCGGCGCGGGCCCGGCCCCGCGCCGCGGTGGCCAGCGCCAGCGGCTGCGCCCGTTCGACGGCACGCCCCACAACGCCACCCGCCCCGGCCGGCCGGCGCACGCTGTCGGTCAACAAGCCAGTGCTGATCGGCAGTTCCACCGGCGGCACGCAGGCCATCGAATCGGTGCTGCTGGCGCTGCCGGCCGACAGCCCCGGCATCGCCATCGTGCAGCACATGCCGGAGAAGTTCACCGCGATGTATGCCGAGCGGCTGAACAAGGTCTGTGCGATGACGGTGCGCGAAGCGCGCGACGGCGACCGGCTCGAACGTGGCCTGGTGCTCATCGCCCCCGGCGGCCGCCACCTGCAACTGCGCAAGGCCGCGGGCCAGTACTTCGCAGTCGTGGCCGACGGCCCACACGTGAACCGCCACAAACCATCGGTCGACGTGCTGTTCCGCTCGGCCGCCGACTGCGCCGGCCCGGACGCCCTGGCCATCCTGCTCACCGGCATGGGCGACGACGGCGCCCGCGGCATGAAGCTGCTGCACCAGCGCGGCGCGCGCACCGTGGCGCAGGACGAAGCCTCCTGCGTGGTGTTCGGCATGCCCAAGGAAGCGATCCGGCTCGGCGCGGTGGACGAGGTGCTGCCGATCGGGCGGGTGGCGGCGGCGGTGCTGGGGTTTGATGCGCGGGGGTGAGCCCTCGTTGCGTCAGCGATAATTCTGCACGTTCGTGTCAGCGGTTCGGTTCGGCGGTAACCGCCCGTCGCCTTGCGCTGCGCAACCCCTATCGTGTATGCAATTTCAGCGCGATACCCGCACTGATTGGCCGCTTCACGCCCACCGCTGTGGCCGAACCCACTCTTCGAGGTATGCGCGCAAGCGATGACGACTCCCATGCCGATTCTCAACACAATGGCGCGCGCAGGCAATGCGGCACGCCGGATAGCTTCCTACTGGCGCCGCTTCGGATGGCGCGCGACGATCATCCGCCTGCACGTTGAACTCCAGAGACGCCGTGGTGGGGTTGCTGAAGTTCAGATCGCTGAACCACCGTTGGCAACAATGGCCAGACCACCAAGGCAACACACATCGCAACTCATGCCCTCTCCCCAAGGGGCGGAGCAGCTCGTCGAGGCTGTTGCACCACTGCGGACGTACTGGGTCGCTGCAAGAAGCCGTCAACGCGTGACCCTGGTCATCGACAGCATCGCGCGCGGAAGCCTTTTCGGCGGCGCGGGTACCGCATTGATACTGGCGGCGTTGCTTGCGAACCGTCGTGGCGCTGACCTGCGAATCATCACGCGGACAGCGCCGCCGGCACCTTCGAACGTCGACCAACTCTGGCGTATCAACAATATTGAACTTGATGGGGAGAGCCAGTTCGTGTTCGCTCCTCGCGGCGACACGAACAAAGAAATCGACTTGCTACCTGATGAGCTTATCGTCACGACATCCTGGTGGACGACTGCGGCTGCGTTGTTGACGATACCTCCGGCCCAAATCGTCTATCTGTTGCAAGAGGACGAGCGGATGTTCTACTTGTTTGGTGACGTCCGGTTGAGCTGTGAAAACGTGTTTCGAAACCAGGGCATCCGTTTCGTCATCAACACGCAAGTCTTGAAGCAACATCTGATCAATGATGGCTTGTCCCATCTGCAGCGCCAAGCTTGCAGCTTCGAGCCGGCATTTCCTGCTTCGGTCTACTACCCAAGGGCCAAGACTCCGGGGTCAAAGATGCGCTTTGTCTTCTACGCACGACCGCTGAACCCTCGCAATCTCTTCTTCCTAGGCCACGAAGTCATCACTGCCGCCGTAGCGCGTGGAGTGCTCGATCCGAAGGAGTGGGAACTGATATTTGTTGGCCGCGACGTTCCTGACCTGCAGTACGGAACTGATTGCATACCAGTCAAGCGCGAGAACCTAAGTTGGGGGGACTATGCCGATCTCCTTGGCGGTGCCGATCTGGGTCTGAGCCTGATGTACACGCCTCATCCGAGCTATCCACCACTGGACATGGCAGCCAGCGGTGCTGTAGTCGTGACCAATCGCCATGGGCTCAAGCAAGATCTTAGTCACCTCTCTGCCAACATTATTTGCTGCGAGCCGAGTTGTGAAGATCTTGTGCGCGCATTGGCGCAAGGCGTGGCTCTGGCCCGCGATGCGCGGCAGCGTCAGGCAAACCATCAGTCCAATACCCTGCAACGGGATTGGCGAGTGAGCCTGGGTGAGGTCGTCGAACAGATCGCCGGAGCGCGATGATGCATGCACTGCAAACGCCGAGCGTTGCCTACGCTGACCCTTGGCTGCAACCGCTGGAAGAGCGGTTGCGCATGCTTGCGGCAGGCCATCGGCGTGTAGCGTACTACTACGAAAGCGCCAACAACAGCACCTTTCGCTATCGCGCTTACAACATGGTCCAAGCCCTGACGTCAGATGGCGATGGCCAGTTTGGCGCCAGCTACTTCTTCCGTAGCGATCTCGATCGTGTGGATGAAATCGCAGATCTCGCGACCGTCCTGGTAATCTGCCGTTCTGGCTATGACCACACTGTTGCCACGCTGATTGCACGGTTCCGCGCTCGCGGCAGAACGATCATCTTCGATATCGACGACTTCGTTTTCAATAGTGACTTCGCACACCTCATCATGAACACGCTCGCCGTGCCCACACATGATGCTGCTGCGTGGGTGCATTGGTTCCACTACATCGGCAGCCTTGGCACCACCTTGCGCGCATGCGATTCCGGCATCACGACGA
>NZ_DATILJ010000219.1:0-28229 GCF_035476535.1 Aquabacterium sp. | reverse complement strand
CCGTGCGAGCGAAGTACGCGTCGTCGAGCAATAAACCGGCGACGACCAGATCGCTGCGCGAGCCATCGGCCAGGCGCAGAAAACCACGCATCGTGCCTTCGATGACGAAGCCCAGCTTTTGCGAGACCTCGATGGCGTGCGCGTTTTCGGGGTAGTAGTAGGCGGTCAGGCGCTCGATGTGCGCTTGCCGGGCCAGGAAGCCCAGCGCCAAGTGCGACGCTTCGGGCCCGACCCAGGGACTGCAGGCTTCGTGGATGCCGATCAGGTATTCGGCCCGCCGGTGGCCGAGCGCGATGTTGGTGACGCTGACGAAGCCGAGCTTGTGTTCGCCGGCATGGATGGTCCAGTGCAGCCCCGCCGTTTCGGAGACGATGGCCGCCTGTTCGCGCCGCAGCAGATCGCGCAAGGCCTCGTCGGCCGCTGGCAGCGGCGCTGCCATGCGGTTGAACTTGCGCATGAAGTCAGCGTCCGCCCAGCAGCGCCGCACCAGATCGATGTCATCCGGCCCGCGCCGGTGCAGGCTGACGCGCCGGCCGCGCAGCGGCTGCCACCAGAAGGGCTCATGCTGCCAGGCCAGTGCCAGCAGCGCCTGGTCCGGCCGGCCGCGCAGGCGTTCGCCCAGCCAGCGGCGGGCGTCGTCGAGACGCCCGCTGCGCCGCAGTGCGCGCAGGTGGTCCAGCGCGGACGGCTCGCCGGGCGGGCCAGGCGCAGTCATGGTGTTGCGGGCAGCGAACGCCGCTTGCGATGCTGGCGGCGCACGCTCAGAAAGCGCCCGCGTCGCCGGTGTCGACTGCCGCCACGCCGACCAGCGCCACCGTGCCGTCGACAGCGAAGCTGCCATCGGCGAACTGGAAGAACTCGACCGTGTTCAGCACGTCCACGCCATCACGCCCGGCCACGGTGTCGGTGACCGTGGTGTTGCCGGTCGCGCTGTCGACGGTGATGGTGTACTCGCCAAAGGAGCCGCTGAACACCGCGGTGTCGCTGCCGCCGCGGCCGAACAAGCGGTCGTTGCCGGTGCCGCCGACCAGCCAGTCGTTGCCGGCACCCCCGTCGAGCTTGTCCTGGCCTGCGCCGCCGGTGAGCACGTCAACGCCGCCCGCGCCGCTGAGGGTGTCGGCGCCCTTGCCGCCGATCAGGCTGTCGTTGCCGCTGCCGCCGGTGAGTTGGTCCGCGCTGTCGGTGCCGGTCAGAACCTTGCCGCCGGCGCTTGTGGCGATGGGCAGCGTGATGTCGCTGAAACTCAGGCTGTTTACGGCTTGCGCATAGTCGGTGCCGTCGCGGCCGGCGACCTTGTCGGTGATGGTGTAGGTGCTGGTCAGTGTGTCGAACGAGACGATGTAGTCGCCAAATGCGCCGCTGAATACGGCCGTGTTGACGCCCATGTATCCGTTCAGCGCGTCGTTGCCGGCGCCGCCGGTCAAACTGTCATTGCCCTTGCCGCCGTACAGACTGTCGTTGCCGCTGCCGCCGATCAACACATCACCGTTGTTGTTGCCTGCGACAACAAGGGTGCCGCCAACGGAAGTCGCCGTGACGATATCGATGCCAAAGAAGTCCAGGTATTCGATGTCGCTCAAGGTGTCCGTGCCGTCGCGACCTTCCACGGTGTCGGCAACGGTGTAAGTGCCGGATGCCGCGTCGAAGCTGATGACGTATTCGGCGTAGTAGCCGCTGTATGTCGCCCAGTCGGTGCCGGCACCGCCCTTGAGCATGTCGTCACCGCCCAGGCCGGTGAGCTTGTCATCGCCGCCACCGGTATCGAGCAGGTCGTCCCCGTCGGACCCGGTCACGAAATTGTTGTTGCTGTTGTTGGCGACGGTGCCGTCGCTGAACTCCAGCCAGCCGATGCCGATCAGCGTATCGGTGCCATCACGGCCGGCCACGGTGTCGGCAACCGTGAAGCTGTTTGAGAAGAGATCGTAGCTCACCACATAGTCGGCCTGGGGGCCGCTGAACACCGCGATGTCGTTGCCGCCGGCGTCCACCAGCAGGTCGTTGTCACCGCCGCCGACCAGCCGGTCGTCGCCCTTGCCGCCGCTGAGGCTGTCGCCGCCCTTGCCGCCGTTGATCGTTTCCGAGGCCTCGCTGCCGTTGAATTCCTGGCCGAGGGCTTTCGTGCCGGCGGCAACCGTGTAGCCCTCGAAGTTCAGGTATTCGACGCCGCTGACCTTGTCCGTCCCGTCGCGGCCGGCAACGCTGTCGACCACGGTGTAGGTGTTGGTGCCGGCGTCAAAGGTGACTGTGTAGTCGGCATAGCTGCCGATGAATGTCGCGATGTCCGCGCCGGCCCCGCCGCGCAGCGTATCGTTGCCACCACCGCCGGTGAGCCAGTCGTCACCGGCCTGCGCGCTGATCGTGTCCTTGCTGTCACCGCCGGCAAGAATGTCATTGCCGCTGGTGCCGGTCACGGTGAGCGCTGGTGCCGGTTTGGCGGCAGAGCTGGTCGCGGTCAGGCCGACCCGGGTGCTGGACGTCATGGGAACTCCCTCGCTTGGCGCGTTATTTGTGCGTGGCGCACGGAGATCGTGCGCGCCGCGGATGCTACCGGAGCCCGCGGCGTCTTCTGCCCCCTTGAATGGGTGCTGGGGTCAGGCCGTCAGCCGCTGCACCCCATCCAGCCTGCACGCATACACCGCATTGCGCAGCGCCGCGATGGCCTCGTAGCGCGTGAAGCTGCGGCGCCACGCCAGTACCACGCGGCGGGTAGGCACCGGGGCTTCGAACGCGATGTAGGTGACATGCTCGTGGCCGCCCTTGGGCACGCTCAGCTGCGGCACCACGGTGACGCCCATGCCGGAGGCCACCATGTGCTTGATGGTCTCCAGCGACGAGCCTTCGAAGCTCTTGCGGATGCCCTCGGCGTCGCTGGAGAAACGCGCGAACTCGGGGCAGACCTCGAGCACATGGTCGCGGAAGCAGTGGCCGGTGCCGAGCAGCAGCATGGTCTCCTTCTTCAGCTCGTCGGCGCTGATGTGCTTGCGCACGGCCAGCGCATGGTGGCTGGGCACGGCGACGACGAAGGGTTCGTCGTAGAGCGGCGCGATGGCCAGGCCGGTGTCCGGGAAGGGCTCGGCCATGATCGCGCAGTCGAGCTCGCCGGTGCGCAGCATGTCCAGCAGCTTGACGGTGAAGTTCTCCTGCAGCATCAGCGGCATCTGGGGCGTGTTGGCAATGGCGTGCTTGACCAGCTCGGGCAGCAGGTAGGGGCCGATGGTGTAGATGATGCCCAGGCGCAGCGCACCGTTCAGCGGGTCCTTGCCGCGCTTGGCGATCTCCTTGATCGCCGCGGCCTGCTCCAGCACCGATTGCGCCTGCCGCACGATGGCTTCGCCCAGCGGCGTGACGCTGACTTCGCTGGCGCCGCGCTCGAACAGCTTGACGTCGAGTTCTTCCTCGAGCTTCTTGATCGCCACCGACAGCGTGGGCTGCGAGACGAAGCAGGCCTCGGCCGCGCGGCCGAAGTGTCTTTCGCGGGCGACCGCAACGATGTAGCGCAACTCGGTGAGGGTCATGCGGGCGATTATCCGGGCCTGCCTCACGGCGCGTGAGGCTCAGGCTTTCAAGAAGTCCGCGCGCGTGTCCAGCCAGCGCGAGACATGGGCCCGCGCGGCCTCGGGGTGCTCGCTCAGCAGCTTCGGCGCCAGGCTGCGGGCCTGCCGCAGCAGCGGCGCGTCCTCGGCCAGGTCGGCAAAGCGCAGCAAGGCCTCGCCGCTCTGGCGCGCGCCCATGAACTCACCGGGCCCGCGGATCTCCAGGTCGCGGCGGGCGATCTCGAAGCCATCGGTGGTCTCGGCCATCGCGCGCAAGCGATCCTTGGCGGTCGGCGACAAGGGGCCGGCATAGAGCAGCACGCAGACACTGGCCGTCGCGCCGCGGCCGACACGGCCGCGCAATTGGTGCAGCTGCGACAGGCCGAAGCGTTCGGCATGCTCGATCACCATCAGGCTGGCGTTGGGCACGTCGACGCCGACCTCGATCACCGTGGTGGCCACCAGCACCGCCATGTCGCCGCCGGTGAACAGCGACATCACGGCGGACTTCTCGGCCGCCGGCATGCGCCCGTGCAGCAGGCCGACCACGCAGCCGGGCAGCGCGGCGCTGAGGCGCTCGTGGGTCTCGGTGGCGTTCTGCAGATCGGACTTTTCGGATTCTTCGATCAGCGGGCAGACCCAGTAGACCTGCCGGCCCTGCGCCACTTCGTCGGCGATGCGGGCCACCACTTCGGCGCGGCGGCCGTCGGCGAACAGCTTGGTCAGCACCGGCGTGCGGCCGGGCGGCAATTCGTCGATGGTGCTGACATCCAGGTCGGCGAAGTAAGTCATCGCCAGCGTGCGCGGGATCGGCGTGGCCGTCATCATCAGCAGGTGCGGCTCCAGCGCCACAGCAGGGCTGCCTGCCGCCTCGGCAGGGCCGTCTTGTGCGACAGCGGGGTCGCCTTGTGATGGCGGCTCGGCGGGCAGCGCCAGCTTGCGGCGCAACGCCAGCCGCTGCGCAACACCGAAGCGGTGCTGCTCGTCGATGATGGCCAGGCCCAGCTTCGCGAAATGCACGTCGTGCTGGATCACCGCATGGGTGCCGACCACCAGCGCCGCTTCGCCGCTGGCCACGCGCTCGACCATGCGCGTGCGGGCCTTGCCCTTGCGGCTGCCGGTGAGCCAGGCGACGCCGATGCCCAGCGGTTCGAGCCACTGCACCAGCTTCGCGAAATGCTGCTCGGCCAGGATCTCGGTGGGCGCCATCAGCGCGCACTGCCAGCCGGCGTCGATGGCCACCGCCGCGGCCAGCGCGGCGACCACCGTCTTGCCGGCACCGACGTCGCCTTGCAGCAGCCGGTTCATCGGCTGCGCGCGCGCGATGTCGTGGGCGATCTCGTCGGCGACACGGCGCTGGGCCGCTGTCAGGCTGAAGGGCAGCGCGGCCAGCAGGCGTTCGTGCAGGCCGTCGCGCCGGGCCTGCAGCGCCGGGGCGGCGAGCTGCGCTCGCTCACGCTGCGCACTCAACTGCGACAGCTGCTGTGCGAGCAACTCCTCGAACTTCAGGCGCTGCCAGGCCGGGTGGTTGCGGTCTTCCAGCGCGGCCTGCGCGGCGCTGGGCGGCGGATGGTGCAGCCACTGCAGGGCCTCGCGCAGCGTTGGCAGACCCGGCGGCACACACTGTGGCGGCAGCACTTCCTGCAGCGGCGCACGAACCAATGCCGATGCAATGGCCTTGCGCAAATACACCTGCGGCAGCTGCGCGCTGGTCGGGTACACCGGGGTCAGCGCGGCGGCCAGCGGCGTGTGTTCATCCACCGCCTTGAACTGCGGGTGCACCATCTCGCGGCCGAAGAAGCCGCCGCGCGGCTCGCCGCGCACGCGCACGCGCGCGCCGGGGCTGAAGGTCTTCTGGTGCGAGGGGTAGAAGTTCAGGAAGCGCAGCACCAGCTCGTCGCTGTCGTCGGCCAGGCGCACCACCAGCTGGCGGCGCGTGCGCAACTCGATGCGCGCGTCCTGCACCGTGCCTTCGACCTGCACCGGCTCGCCATCACGCGCCTGCGCGATCGGCGTGATGCGGGTTTCGTCCTCGTAGCGCAGCGGCAGGTGCAGCGCCAGGTCGATGTCGCGCCGCAGCCCGAGCTTGTCCATCGCCCGCTGCGGCGCGGACTTCTCGCGCTTCGCGGCAGGGGCTGCGGTCTCGGGCATGCGCGGCATTCTGCCGCGACGATCTACCAGCCCTCGGGCTGCAGACCGTAGTAAGCGGTGAGCACGTCGTGCAGCGCCGGGTACTCCTGGCGCAAGGCCCGCGGCTGCTCGAAGAACACTTCGGTGGCCACGGCAAAGAACTCGGCCTCGCTGCTGGCGGCGTAGGGGCCCAGGCAGCCCGGCTCGCCTTGCTGCAGGCGCTGCTGCAGCTCGGCAAAGGCGGTGCTGAAGACGGCGGCCCACTGCCGCAGGTGCGCCGTGCCGGGCATCAGCGGCGCGCCGTTGGCGGCACCGGTCTCCTGGTCCAGCTGGTGCGCGAACTCGTGCAGCACCACGTTCTGGCCGTCATCGGGCAGGGCCGCGCCGTCGCGCACGGCGTCCCAGCTCAGGATCACCTGGCCTTGCTGCCAGGACTCACCGGCCAGCGTGCGGCGCTGTTCCTGCAGCACGCCGCCAGCCTGCGGCGCCGCGCGTTCGACGACAAAGGCGCCGGGGTACAGCAGCACCTGGCGCAGGTTCGGGAAATGGCTCACCGGCGTGCCGCCGCGATGCCGGCCCAGCAGCAGCAGGCAGGCTTGCGCGGCGATGGTCACGCGCATCTCGTCGCTGACCGTCAAACCGCCGCAGCCGATGATCGGCACTTCGGCCAGAAAGGCCTGGATCAGGCCCTTCAGCCGCAGCTGCAGCGGCACCGGCAGGCGGGCCACCAGCGGCACGCGGCGGCGCAGGATGCGGCGCCAGGTGGCCGGAAACGGCGCGGCCTGCCAGCGTGCGCGCCGGCGTTCGCCGCGCCAGGTGTGTGTCAGCCACCAGCCCAGCATCAGCAGGACGAGGCCTGCGACTATCAGCATCGGCACGCCGGGGCTCCGCAGCATCACAAGCTCGGCACATGGGTGCGGCGGATGCGGGTTTCAAGTCGGGCCGAGCCCGCCCGTCGGTAACGGCCTGATCTGCTGCGCCGGCACTGCATCGGCATGGGCCTGGGCGGTGTTCATGGGCGGGTCAGCGAGGGTTGATCCAGGTCCAGCGATTCCACCGGCACGCGCAGCGCCGAGCCCGGCAGCGCGGTCAGCGCGTCCCCGGCCGCTTTCAGGTCGCCGGCAATGACGCCGCGCAAGGTCTTGGCCTGCCAGTGCTGGCGCGCGAAGCCCTGCACCTGCGCGGGGGTCACGGCCATGATCTCGTCGACGCTGCGCTGCAAATCGTCCAGCGGCCGGCCTTGCACCAGCTGGGCCACCACCAGCGAGGCCAGGCCGCCGGTGGTTTCCAGCCGCCGCGCGAAGCTGCCGATCAGCGTGGCCTGGCGTGCCGCCAGCTCCTCCGCGGTCGGCGGTGTTTCGGCCAGGCGGTCGATCTCGCCGCGCACCAGTTGCAGCACCTGCGCGGCGTTCGGGTGGCTGGTCTGCGTCGATGCTTGCGCCATGCCGCTGGCGGGGTGGGTTTCGGCCTCGCTGAAGGCGCCGTAGCTCAGGCCGCGCTTGATGCGCACTTCCTGGTTCAAACGCGCCGAATAGCCACCGCCCAGCACGGCATTGGCGACCTGGCCGGCGCGCCGGTCGCCCGCGCCGGAGGCGACGAAGGGCGCGGCCACCACCACGCCGCTCTGGCCGCTGCCGGGCATGTCGATCAGCACCAGCGGCTGGGCCAGGGCGCTGGGCGTCGTCGGGCGGGGTGTGGTTGCGGCATTCGCGGCGCCGCGCCAGGGGCCGAACAGCTTCTTCGCCAGGGCCTGGGCCTGCGGTGCTTCGATGTCGCCGGCCAGCACCAGCACGGCGCGCTCAGGGCGATAGGCGGCGGCATGGAAGGCCTGCACATCGGTGCGCGTGATGCGCTTGATCGAGGGCACGGTGGCCACGCTGCCATAGGCACTGTCGCCCCAGAACGCGCGGCGCGCGACCATGCCGGCCACGGCGCCCGGATCGCCCATCGTCACGCGCAGGCCGTCGAGCGACTGGGCGCGGGCACGCTCCAGTTCTGCCGCGGCCAGCGTCGGCTGGCGCACGACGTCGGCCACCAAGGCGGCGGCGGCGTCCAGCTTGGGCGTCGTGACCGTCATCGCCACGGTCGACGAGCGCCAGCCGCTGGCGGCTTCCAGCGTGCCGCCCAGTGCTTCGGCCTGGCGCGCCAGCTCGGTGGCCGAGACCGCGCGGCCGCCGCGGCGTGCGCCCTTGGTCAGCAGCCCGGCCGTCATCGCCGCGGTGCCGCTGCGGCCGGCGGGGTCGAGTTCGGGGCCGGCGCGCACCAGCAGCGCGATGGTCACCACCGGGGCTTCGTGGCGCGGCGCCACCACCAGCGTCAGGCCGTTGGGCAGGGTGTGTTGATCGAAGGCCGGCACCACCACCGGGCGCGGCGGCTGCGGCAGCGGCGGGGCGTCGGCGCCGGGGGTGGCGGCCTGGGCCGACAGGGCGATCCCCATCAGGGCAATCCCCATCGGGACGATGCACAGCGCGACGCTGAACCAGGGCCGGCGCTTCATGCCTTGCCCTCCTGCGTGTAGTGGACCGTCACGCGTTTTCCCTTCAACATCTGCGTCAGCACCCTGTGCACATCCGCGGCGCTAACGGCCGAAAGACGCGCCAGCTCCTGATTGACATCCTTGGCATCGCCGCGCAGCAGCACCGCCTTGCCGATGGCGCCGGCCTTGCCCTGCGGCGTCTGCCGCGACACCAGCGCAGCGGTGAGCAGCTGCGTGCGCACCTTGTCCAGTTCGGCGGCGGTGATGGGCCCGTTCGCCAGCCGCGTGATCTCGGCCAACAGCGCAGCTTCCAGTTTGTCCAGCCGCTGGCCGCTGGCGGCAATGGCATAGGCGGCCAGCATGCCGGCATCGGCGTACAGCTCAGCGGCAAAGGCCGCCGCCTGCGCGGCCTGGGCGCGGTAGACCAGCGCTTCGTTGAGCCGTGCCGAATCACCGGCCGACAGCAGCGCAGAAGCCACTTGCAGCGCCGCGGCGTCCGGGTGCGCGGCGTTCGGGCCCTGCCACAGCACGGCCACCGCCGGCAGCGGCACGTTGGGGCCGTGCAGCGCCACGCGCCGCTCGGCCGTGCGCTCCGGCTCGCGCACGGTGACGCGCGGGATCGCCGAACTCGGTGTGCTCAGCGCGCCGAAGTAGCGGTCGACCCAGCCGTCGAGCTGGGCGGCCTCGAAGTCGCCGACGACGATCAGCACCGCGTTGTCCGGCCGGTAGTAGGCGCTGTGGAAGCTGCGCACGTCGTCGAGCGTGGCGGCGGCCAGGTCTTCGATGCTGCCGACCACCGGGCGCTTGTAGGGGTGCTGCGCGAAGCCCTCGACCGACAGCGCGTTGAACAGGCGGCCGTAGGGATCGGCCAGCACACGCTGGCGCAGCTCTTCCTGCACGACGGCGCGCTCGCTGTCGAGGTTGGCCTGGTCGACGTTCAGGTTGGCCAGGCGCTCGGCCTCGGCCCACAGCAGGCGCTCGAGGTGGTTGGACGGCACCTCGTTCTGGTAACCCGTCATGTCCTCGGCCGTGAAGGCGTTGTTGTTGCCGCCCACGTCTTCGGTGAGCCGGTCGAACATCTCGTTGGGCATGTGCTTCGTGCTCTTGAACATCATGTGTTCGAAGAGGTGCGCAAAGCCCGATCGTCCGGCCGGGTCGTCCTTGCCGCCGACGCGGTACCAGACCTGCACGCTGACGGTGGCGCTGCTGCGGTCGGCCACGCTGATGACCTGCAGGCCGTTGGCCAGCCGGCGCTCGCGCAGCGGCATCGGCGGCAGGCTCAGCGCGGTCGGCTTGGCGGGCGCCGCGGCCCAGGCCGGCAGGGTCAAGCTGGATGCCAGGCCCAGCAGCAGGCAGTGGCGGCGGTTCAGGGTGCTGTGCATGGGCTCCCGGCTTCTGCAATCGAGGACAGCCGTGATCATCGCCGATCAGGCTCGATCAGGCGCCCGCATGCGGATAATCGGACATGAGCACTGCGTGCTGGTGTCGCGCCATCGGTTCGTTCTGGTTCCGCGTTCGCCGAATCTGGAGGTCAACGATGCGAACAAATCTGCACAGCGCGCGGCAAGGCGTGGCCACCCGGCCGCGGGGCAACGGGATCCACGACCGGCAGCTCGGCGTTGGCGGGACGCTGCGGTCTTGAGCGCCGGCGCCTCACTCCGCTGCGTGCTGGTGCTGCTGGGCCTTGGCCTGGTCGGCATCGGGGCGCGGGCCGCCACGGCGATGGATGATTGGCGGGCCGAGGCCGCCCGCGTGCGCCTGCAGGCCGAGAACGAGTTGCCGCCGGCCTATGAAGCGGCCCAACGCCTGCAGGCCACGCTGCCGGCCGATGCGGCGCCGGCCGACCGGGCGCGTGCGCTGAACCTGCTGGCGCGCATTGAAACCTACCTGGCCCTGACCGAGCCGGCCGCCGAGCATGCGCGCCAGGCCTTCGAGCTGGCCGCCCGGCACGGCGACAAGGTCGGGCAGGCCGAGTCCGACCTGGTCGTGGTGCTGAACTCGATCAACCAGGGGCGCTTGGATGAGCTGGTGCGGGCCACCACCCACAGCGTCTCGGTGCTGGAAGGCGTGACCGATCGGCCGGACCTGCTGGGCGAGGCGCTGCTGCGCACCACGGTGATGTACCGGCGTTTCGAGCAGTTGGACGATTCGATCGCGGTGGCGGTGCAGGCGATGGAGATTGCGCGGCGCGCTAACCATCCGTTGGCACTGACCTACGCCCACCATGGCCTGGCCATCGCCTACGAGCAGAGCTTCCGCCCCGGCGAGATGCTCGAGCATTTCGTGCAGATGCGCGATCAGGCACGCGCCGCGTCCTCGCGCTTGCTCGAGGCCTTTGCCATCACCGGCCTGGCCAGCGCCAAGGTGAACAGTGGCGACGCGGCGGGCGGCGAAGCGCTCGGCCGTGAAGCCCTGGTCATGATGCGTGCGGTCGGCGCACCGTATGCCGAGGCTTTCTCGCTGATGAACCTGGGCGGCAATCTGCGCGCCCAAGGTCGGCACAAGGAAGCCCTGCCCTTGTATGACGCGGCGCTGGCGATCTTCGAGAAATACCCGAACCGGATCGGCCAGTGGTTTGCGCTGAACTCGCGCAGCGAGGCGCACCAGGCGATGGGCGATGTGGCCGCCGGACACGCGGATGCCGAGCGCTCCTATGCGGTGGCCAAGGGCCTGGGCCTGGCGCTCTACACCAGCGGCAGCGCGCTGCGCATGGCTGCCATCGCCGCTGCCAGGGGCGATCACCAGCAGGCCTACGGCTACGCCATCGAGGCCCGCGAGTTGACCAGCCAGGCCAATCGCGAGAAGGCCGGCGTGCGCATGCTGCAGCTGATCAAGCGCTACGAGACCGAAAGCCGGCAGCGCCAGGTCGACGAGCTGACCCTTCGCAACGAGCGGCAGGCGGCCGAGCTGAAACAGCGCACGCTGGAGCAGCGCTGGTCGTGGTCGATGCTCGGCGGCATTGCCGCGGTGCTGGCCGTCACCGCCTTCTTCCTGCTGCGGCTGCGCCGATCGTTCGGCCTGCTGGCGGCCTTGAACGTGCAGCTGGAGCAGTCGCGCGATGCGGTGCGCGCGCTCAATGCCGGGCTGGAGCAGCGCGTGCAGGATCGCACCGCCCAGCTGCGCCAGCAGGCGCGCTACCTGCGCACCTTGATCGACATGCTGCCGATGTGGGCCTGGCTCAAGGACACGCGCAGCCGCTACCTCGTCACCAACCAGGCCCATGCCCAGGCGCGGGGGCACACGGCGGACGACATGGTCGGCAAGTCCGACATCGAACTGCTGCCGCCGCCGCTGGCGCAGGCGGTGGTGGCCGACGATGAACAGGTGATGCACTCACAAGACCGCAGGACCACCGAGGAGGCGCTCGCCGACGGTGGCAGCACGGTGTGGATGGAGACCTACAAGGCGCCGGTGCTCGACGAGGACGGCACGCTGCTCGGCACTGTCGGCGTGGCCCGCAACATCAGCGACCGCAAGGCCACCGAGGCGGCGCGCGAGGAGGCGCTGGCCGAAGCGCGCCGCTTGGCCCGCATGCGCAGCGACTTTCTCGCGCAGATGAGCCATGAACTGCGCACGCCGCTGAACGCCATCCTCGGCTTCGCGCAGTTGCTGCAGAACGGCGAGCCCCTGAGCGAAGCGCAGGCGCGTGGCCTGGGCATCATCGCGCAGAGCGGCACGCACCTGCTGGCCTTGATCAACGACCTCCTCGACCTCTCGCGCATCGACGCCGGCAAGCTGGATCTGCATGCGCAGGTGGTTGAACTGACACCCTTCCTCAACGTCGTTGCCGACATCGTGCGTGTCAAAGCCGACGAGAAGGGCCTGGACTTCCGTGTCGAGGCGGCGCCCGGGCTGCCGGCGGCCGTGCGCATCGACGACATGCGGCTGCGGCAGGTGCTGCTGAACCTGCTGTCGAACGCCGTGAAGTTCACCGACCGCGGCCAGGTGTGCCTGCGTGTGGGGCCGCTCGTGGCGCCGCCGCACGACGGCACCGCGGCGAGCGTTCGCCTGCGCTTCGAGGTCGAGGACAAGGGCATCGGCATGAGCCCCGAGCAGCTGTCGCGCATTTTCCAGCCCTTCGAACAGGTGGCCGAGGCGCCGCGCCGGACCGGTGGTGCCGGCTTGGGCCTGACCATCAGCCGCCAGTTGGTGCGCCTGATGGGCGGCGACATCCTGGTGCGCAGCCAACCCGGGCAAGGCAGTGCGTTCTGGTTCGACCTGGATCTGCCGGTGTGCGGCACGCTGGCCAGAACCGAGGCGCCGCAAGGGCGCATCGTCGGCTACGAAGGCCCGCGGCGCAAGGCGCTGGTGGTCGATGACGCGCCGGCACTGCGAACGCTGCTGACCGACGCCCTGCGGCAGGTGGGCTTCGAGGTGCGGACCGCCGGCGATGGCCGCGCGGGCCTGGAGGCGGCGCAACAGGTGCCGCCCGACGTGATCCTGATGGACATGGCCATGCCGGTGATGGATGGTCTGGAGGCGACGCGCCGGATTCGCGGCCTGCCCGCATTGCAGGGTATCAAGATCATCGCGATGTCCTCGGCGGCACTGCAGGACGCACAGCCGCAATGCCTGGCGGCAGGTGCCGACGCGTTCATCGCCAAGCCCATCGAGCCGCAGCGTCTGGTGGAGACCGTTGGCGCTTGGCTGGGCGTGGCCTGGGTCCGCGAGCTGCCACGGCTGCGGGAGGCTGCGCAGGGCCGCACCGCTCCCGCGTCCGATCGGCTGGACATGGTGCTGCCACCCAGGGACGAGCTGCTGAAGCTCGACCATCTTTCCAAGATCGGCCGCATGCTCGACATCTGCGCGCAAGCCGATGTGCTGAAGGCCGAGTACCCCCGGTGCGAGGTGTTTGCGTCCCGGGTGCACAGCCTGGCCAAGGCGCACCAATCGCGAGCGATTTCGATCCTGATGAGACAGTGCCTGGCGTCCTCCGACGAAGCGCAGGTCTCGGCCCCATCCGGCGCCTCTCGAACCCTGCCGTAGCCCGGAAGACCGGCTTTGGCGACGGGCCGGCCCCACCGGGCTGGACACGGGGGCGGCGCGGCCGGCTGCTGACACTTCGCTGTCAGCAGCCCCGGCGCAGCATGCGTGCTTCGTTCAGCACAACACCGCCAGGAGGCCCTTGCATGCAATTCGCCTACACCATCGTCTACGTGCGCGAGGTCGCCGCGTCCTTGAAGTTCTTCGAAGAAGCCTTCGGCCTGGCCCCGCGCTTCCTGCACCCCAGCGGCGCGTATGGCGAGCTGGAAACCGGCGGCACGGCGCTGGCCTTCGCCCAGCACGCCACCGCCCGCGACAGCCTGGGCCGCGACTACGTGCCGGCCGACAGCAGCGCCGCGCCGCTGGGCATGGAGATCGGGCTGGTCACCGCCAACGTGGCGGCGGCTTGCGACCGGGCGATCACCGCCGGCGCGCTGCTGCTGACAGAGCCCACCGTCAAACCCTGGGGCCAGACCGTGGCCTATCTGCGCGCGCCGGACGGCACGCTGGTCGAGCTGTGCACGGCCATGGGCTGAGCAGCCACCTACCCTCACAGGAGTTCAACGTCATGACCACCCCGATCCTGAACCTGTCGCAGATCACCACCCAAGCGCGCCCGGCTGAATATGCGCCCACCGGCCAGGCCGCCGAACGCTTCGACGCCCGCATGGCCCGCCTGGGCCCGCAGCTGGGCCTGAAGCAGCTGGGCTGCAGCGTCGTCGAAGTGCCGCCGCGCATGCGCGCGTTCCCGTTCCACAGCCACCGCATCGACGACGAACTGTTCATCGTGCTCGAGGGCGAAGGCCAGCTGCGGCTGGGCGAAACGGTGCACCCGGTGAAAGCCGGCGACGTGATCGGCTGTCCGTCCGGTGGGCCCGAAACCGCGCACCAGCTGATCAACACCGGCACGCGCCAGCTGCGCTACCTGGCGATCAGCTCGCAGGCGCCAGTGGAGGTCTGCCAGTACCCGGACTCGGGCAAGCTCGGTGTCTACGCGGATCTGCCCACCGGCTCGTTCTACTTCATGGGGCGCGAGAATCAACCGGTGGACTACTGGGACGGCGAATAGCGGATGCGGCGCGCGGATCGGCTCTTTCAACTGGTGCAGCTGATCCGTGGCCGGCGTCTGTCCACCGCAGCGTTTCTGGCCGAGCGCCTGCAGGTCTCGCTGCGCACGGTGTACCGCGACGTGGCCGACCTGGTGGCGCAGGGCGTGCCGATCGAAGGCGAAGCGGGCGTCGGCTACCGCATGCGCGCCGGCTTCGACCTGCCGCCGCTGATGTTCACCACCGACGAAGCCAAGGCCCTGGTGGCCGCCGTGCGCCTGGCCCGGCCTCGGCTCGATACCGCACTGGCCGCGCAGGCGGAAACGGCTTTGTCGAAGATTCTCTCGGTACTGCCGTCAGCGGTGCGCGCGGCGGCCGAAAGCCTGGCGCTGTATGCGCCGTCCGGCGTGCTGGACGAGGCCACGCGCGGCCGGCTCGAAGTGCTGCGCCTGGCCACCGAATCGCGGCGCAAGCTGTTCATGCATTACCGCGACCTGAAGGAAGCCGACACCGAACGCACCGTGCACCCGCTGGGTTGCTTCTACTGGGGCCAGGTCTGGACCCTGGCCGCCTGGTGCGAAAGCCGCCAGGGCTTCCGCAGCTTCCGCGTCGACCGCATCCAGCAGCTGACGGTGCTGGAGCAGCGTTTTCGGGATGAACCGGGACAGACGCTGGCGGATCTGTTCAGGTCCTATGAGTCGGATTCAGCTTGACCCAGGCCGCCGCTCACTTCGGCCCGATCTGCTGACCGAGGAACTTCTCGACCCGCGTCCACCAGTCGTAGCGGTTCTCGGGCTTGAACCATCCGTGGCCTTCGTCGTTGTACACCACCCAGTCGACACTTGAATTGGTCTTGGCGACGGCATCGCGGAATCGCGAACCATGGGCAATCGGCACGCGCCGATCGCTGCCGCCATGGGCCAGCAGAAGCGGCAGTTTCAATCGGTGTGCCTGTTTCAGCGGCGAGGTGGCAACGAACTGATCGGCGTTCTTCTCGGGGTCACCCACCAGCACTGGCAGGCCGAATTGCTTCCATTCCTCGCTGAGGTCGCTCCAGTGCAGATCGAACATCAGCTGGATGTCGGTGACGGCCGCCCAGGCCACACCGCAGCGGTAGAGATCCGGGTCGCGGATCAGCCCCATCAGCGTGGCATAGCCGCCATAGCTGGCGCCGGCGATGCAGATGCGCTGTGGGTCTGCGAACTTTTGCTGGATGGCCCAGCGGGTGGCGTCGGCCACGTCGTCCTGCATCGCCAGCCCCCATTGCTTCCAGCCGGCCCGGAACAGTTTCTGGCCATAACCGGTGCTGCCGCGAAACTCTGGCTCGACGACCAGGTATCCCCGAGAGGCCAGAAACTGTGACTCGGCATACCAGCCCCAACTGCCGCCCCGCACCTGCGGCCCGCCGTGCACCAGAACCACCGTCGGCCACGGCCCTTTGCCTGAAGGCCGGGTCACATGCATGGGTGTTGACAGGCCGTCGCGCATCGGGATCCGCACGAACTCGCGCTGCGCCATGCGGGTCGGATCGATTGCCGAGCGTGAGTTGCCCAGCATCGCCAGTTCGCTCTTCTCGCGGTTGTAGATCAGGTAGATGGGGGGCTGGCGGTCCGAATACGCGGTTACCACCACCCAGGGCGAGCAGTTGCACTCGGCGACGTCGAGCAGGTTGATGGTGCTGGGCAGGCGCTTGTCGATCGCCGCCTGCACTGCTTTCATGTCGGCGTCGAACCAGGCCGTGTCCCGGGCGTCGGCGGTATAGCGCACACCCAGCAGCTTGCGCTGGCGGTGGTCGAAGATCAACCGGCCGCGAAAGTCGAAGCCCTGCACGCCGACCACGGGCTGCGCCTCCAGGTGCTGGGTCTTGGCGTCGAAGCGGAACAGCGCAGCCGTGCCCTCGGCGTCGCCGCGCGTCGCCCGCGCATACAGCTGCCCGTCAGGCCCCAAGGTCATCGGGGAGAAAGTGCCTGCCCCGCCGGTATAGGTCTGGCCCTGGGACACCGCCACCCATGGGGCATCGGCCGCGGGGCGCCAGAACACCGTGCTGCGGTCGTCGATCCGGACTTCCGCCACACGCGCCTGGCCGCTGTCGTCCACCAGCCAGTCCCGCACCCGCTGTTTCATCCCCGTCTCGATGCTGCGCACGCTGCCAGTCAGCGTGTCCAGGCGGAACAGAACGCTGCCCGAAAAGTCGTTGCGACTGTCGTAGTCGTAGCGCTCAACGATCACGTCGGCCGATCCGTCGCGCACTGTGTCAAGCAGGTGGTGGTACGGCGAGAGTTCGCGCGAGACAATGCGCGTGCCGGTCTCGGACACGTCCCGGAATCGCCTCACCAGCGGGCGCGGGTTGTTGCCGTTGCGGTCCACCGCATACAGCCCCGGCGCGAAACCGTCGCCATACTCGGCCTGCAGGTCGGTGATGGTGTACACCAGCCGCTCGTCGTTGACCCAGTGCACGGCCGCGATGTCCGCGTTGACATAGCCGGCAATGGCCTTGGTCAGGGCGGGTGCGACGAGGTCGATCACTGCCAGCTGGCGCCGTCCGTTCGAGGTGGCCAGACGCACCGCCAGGTACTTGCCCGAGGGCGACAGCACCGGCTGTGACATCTGGTCGGCGCTGAAGAAGTCCTTGACCGGCGGCGGTGCCGGCGGCGCATCGGCTGCTGCCGCGTGGCCGGAGACGAACACCATGGCAGCCATGGCCCGCAGGCAGCGCACCGCGCGCCGCATCGACAAGCTCATCTTCACTGGGATCCTCCCGGCGCCGGTCTATCGCCGCGCCGCCGCAAGCATACCGAAGCCCGTCAGGCCGTCACCTTCTTCGGCACCCGGTAGTTCCACCAAGGCAGCGCACGGGTCAGCGACAACACCTCGCCGCTGTGCGAGGGTTCATAGCCCGGCATGCCGGCCAGCGCATGGGCCCAGGCCGGGCTGGCCAGCGCCTGGCGCAACTTCAGCACGGCAGGGTGCTCCAGCGCGTCCTTCAGGCAGACCAGGAAATAGTCCTCGGCGATCAGCGGGATGAAGTCCAGGCCGAACTGCTGCGCCGCCGATTCGATGCCCGGCCCGACATCGCCCAGCCCGCTGGCAATGGCCGCGGCCACCGCGACATGGCTGTCTTCCGGCGGGTTGTCGTAACCCTTGATCGACGCGGCAGCCAGGCCTTGTTCGGACAGCAGGTGGTCCATCAGCAGCCGCGTGCCCGAGCCGCCCTGGCGGTTGACGAAACGCGCCTCGCTGCGCGCCAGGTCCGGCAGGCCGCGGATGCGGAACGGGTTCAGCGGGTGCACCATCAGCCCTTGCGTGCGGCGCACGCAGCCGATCAGCTTGTGCAGGCCGGGTTTGAGCAGCGGCTTCATCGCCCTGGCGAACACCGGCGCGCCGCCGCGGCCGGCGGCCGATCCGTGGGCCACACCCAGGCTGCGCAAAGGCGGCACGTGGAAGCCCGCCACCAGGCAGCGCCCCGCGGCCAGCGCCTGTAGTGCATCGACACTGCCGGCAAAGCGCAGCTCGATGTGCAGGCCTTGCTGCTGGCTGGCGATGTCGCGCAGCTTGGGCAGCGCCAGGTCGTGGCTGGCAAAGATCGTCAGCACATGCTGGTTACCGTCCAGCGCCTCGGACAGAACACGCTCCAGCTCGGCGCGCAGTGCTTCGATGTGCGGCGTCAGCCGCGTGCGGGCACGGCGCTCGGCCCACAGCAGGCGTTCGGCAAACGGCGTCAGCCGCGCCGGCTGGCCCTGGGTCCAGGTGACCAGCGGTTCGCCCATCACCTCCTGCCAGCGCTTCAGCTCACCCCAGATGTGGCGGTAGGAGGCGCCCATCGCCTTGGCCGCATGCTGGATCGAGCCATGCTCGTGCACGGCAGTCAGCAGGTCGAACAAGGGGTTGTGCAGCACCGCGCCGCGCTGCCCTTCGGCCTCGAAGCTGTACTGCAGGTGGACGCCGCGGGCTTTCATGCATGCAGGATAACAAGGCCCCACACGAGCCTGTGGAGTCGGCGGCGGCGTTATAGCTAGCTAGCCATAAGAGGGCTACACTTCTTCGACCCATCGATCGGAGTGCGCATGAGCGACGTTGCCCTCTTTGAAGCGAAGAACCGTTTGTCCGAGCTGATTCACCGGGTGGAGGCGGGCGAAGAGATTGCCATCACGCGCCGTGGCAAGGTGGTCGCGCGGCTGGTGCCGCCCGCGCACGAGGATGCCGGCGCGCGCGCACGTGATGCCATTGCCAGCCTGCGCGCCAGCCGGCAGGGCGTGAGCCTGGGTAGGCTGAAGAGCCGCGACCTCATCCGAGAGGGCCGCCGTTGAACATGGCTGCCCTGATGCCTGGTACAGGGGCGTTCGTGGTCGATGCATCGGTCAGCGCGGCGTGGTTTCTGCCTGACGAAGCCACGCCGGCGACAGAGTTGGCGCTGCAGGCCACCGCCACCCACGATGTCTGGGTGCCGGGGCTCTGGCTGCTGGAAGTAGGCAACTTGCTGCTCAGTGCCCAGCGCCGCAAACGCATCACGGCTGAGAAGCGCCGCGAGTTGGCCATCGCCGCGGCGGCCCTGCGAATCCGGGTCGATCGTGAGTCGGTGGCCATCGATGTGCTGGATGACATTGCCGCTCGCCATGGTCTGAGTGCCTACGATGCGGCCTATCTTGAACTTGCCTTGCGTCGTGGATTGCCGCTGGCGACGCAAGACGAGGCCTTGCGGGCGGCCATGAGCCGGGCGGGCGTGCAGTCCGCCACGCCGGCGTCCTGACCCGCGGTTCAGAGTCAGCCGAACAGTCGCTTGAACCAGGCGGCGATGCGCGCGAACAGGCCTTGCGGCGCAGTCACCGGCGCCGGTTCGGGCGCGACCTGATAACGCTCTTGCAGCGCGGCCTTGAACTTGTCGAAGAACTCGGTGGCCATCTTCTGCGCGGCCATGTCGACCAGGCGCGAGCCGATCTGCGCGATCTTGCCGCCAACGCTGGCCTTGGCGGTGTAGTGCAGCACGGTTTCGCGCGGGCCGTTGGCTTCGAGCCGGATGTCGGCGCTGCCCTTGCCGTGGCCGGCCGCGCCGCCCTGGCCTTCGAAGCGGATGGTGTAGGACGTTGGTGCCTGCAGGTTTTCCAGCTGCAGCTTGCCCTTGAATTTGGCCTTGACCGGGCCGATGGCAGCCAGCACCAGCACTTCGTACTGGTTGTCGCCGGTAGGCGTGATGCCCTCGCAGCCGGGGATTGCGGCCTGCAGCAGCGTGATGTCGTTCAGCGCTTCCCAGGCCTGGGCCTGGCTGACCGGAAGGCTTTGTTGTTGGGTGAGTTCCATGGTGGCTCGATTCGATGAGAAGGATTCAGTGCGCCGTGCCGGGCTGGCACAGGACGGTGACCAGTTCGGCCAGGCTCTGCAGATTGTGGGCCGGCAGGAAGCGGTCGACATGCGGCAGCATCGCCTTGATGCCGCCGGCGCGCGGCTCGAACCTGTCGAAGCGCAGCAGGGGGTTCAGCCAGATCAGCCGGCGGCAGCTCTTGTGCAGGCGCTCCATCTCGAAGCTCAGGCGTTGCGTGTCGCCATGCTCCAGGCCGTCGCTGATCAGCAGCACCGTGGCGCGGCTGGACAGCACGCGGCGCGCCCAGCGCTGGTTGAATTCATGCAGGCTGGTGGTGATGCGGGTGCCGCCGGACCAGTCTTCCACCGCGCGCACCACCTGCGAGACGGCCAGGTCGGGGTCGCGGCTGCCCAGCAGGCGCGTGGTGCGTGTCAGCCGCGTGCCGAAGACGAAGCTCTCCACACGCGCCTCGGCATGGCCGATGGCGTGCGCAAAGTGCAGCAGCATGCGCGAATAGCGGCTCATCGAGCCGGAGATGTCGGCCAGCAGCACCAGCGGCGCGGGTTTGTCGCGGGGCCGGCGCCAGCGCATGTCCCACAGCTCGCCGCCGTGGCGGGCCATGCCCTGCAGCGTGGCGCGCCAGTCGGCGCGGCCGGGATGCGCGGCGCGCTGGCTGCGGCGCGTGGCCAGCGGCTCGAAAACCAGGCGCATTTGCGCCAGCAGGCGTTGCGCGTCGCGCCACTCGTCGGCCGTCATCGTGTCGAAATCGGCCTTGCGCAGGACCTCCCTGTCGTTCCAGGTCAGCTGGGCGTCGACCTCCAACTGGTCCTGGCCTTCCGATGGCGGCGGCTGGTTCGGCTGGTGCGGGAACAGCGCTTCGCCGAGGCGGCGGTTCTCCGGCGGCGGCGGGGTGGCGCCCTCCTTGAGCTGCACCTTGGGCAGCAGCAGGGCACGCATGCGGCCCATCAGGTCGGGGTCGCGCCAGAACAGCACGAAGGCCTGGTCGAACAGTTCGCGGTGTTCGATGCGGTCCAGCAGGCAGGCGCTCAGCACCGCATGGAAATCACGCTTGCTCTCGAAGCCCGCCACCTGCAGCGCCTGCAGCGCGAGCTGCACGCGGTCGGTGCCCAGCGGCATGCCGGCCGTGCGCAGCACGCGCGCGAAGTGCATGACGTTCTCGGCCAGGTGACCCGGGGTCTGTCGGGCGGGCAGCATCGGGCTTGCCGTTCAGCGACAACGCGGAACGACCATGCGCATCACATCACCTGCACATCGCGCTTGACCTGCTCGAGCAGGCGCGCGGCCTCGCTGCCCTGCACCTTGGCAATGTCGTCCTGGTACTTCAGCAGCACGCCCAGCGTGTGCTGGATCACCTCGGGGTCCAGCACCAGCGAGTCCAGCTCCATCAGCGCGCGGGTCCAGTCGATGGTCTCGGCGATGCCGGGCAGTTTGTAGAGCTCGATCTCGCGCAGCTTTTGCACGAAGGCGACGATCTGCTGCGCCAACTGCGGGCCGGCGTTGGGCACGCGACGCTTCAGGATCTCCAGTTCACGCCGGGCATCGGGGAAACCAACCCAGTGGTAGAGACAGCGGCGCTTCACTGCATCGTGGATCTCGCGCGTGCGGTTCGAGGTCAGCACGACGATCGGCGGCGTGACCGCTTTCACCGTGCCCAGCTCGGGGATCGTGATCTGGAAGTCCGACAGCACTTCCAGCAGGAAGGCTTCGAAGGGTTCATCGGCGCGGTCGAGCTCGTCGATCAGCAGCACTGGCGGCACGTCGCGCGCCGGGTCGATGGCCTGCAGCAGCGCGCGCTTGGTCAGGAAGCGCTCGGAGAACAGCTCGGCGGCCAGTGCGTCGCGGCTGATGGTGTCGCGCTCGGCCAGCCGGATCTCCATCATCTGCCGGCCGTAGTTCCATTCATAGGCGGCACCCGCCAGGTCCAGCCCTTCGTAGCACTGCAGCCGGATCAGCGGCCGGGCTAGCATCGCGGCCAGGGTGCGCGCGATCTCGGTCTTGCCGGTGCCGGGTTCGCCCTCGAGGAACAGCGGGCGCTGCAGCTTCAGCGCCAGGAAGACGCCAGTGGCCAGCTGCCGGTCGGCGACATAGTCGTGCGCCAGCAGCCGGGCCTGGGTGTCGTCGATGCTGGTGGGGAGCGCAGAACTCACAAGGTCGAGGCCACCGCGCGCTGGGCGAGCACCGGGATCAGCGCGGCGCGGTATTCGGCCGAGCCGTGCAGATCCGTGTTCAGGCCGTCCGCACTGACCTTGGCGCCGGCCAGCGAGGCGGCGGCCCAACTGCCGCTCAGTTTGGCTTCCAGGTCCTTGGCGCGGAATACGCAGGCACCGGCACCGGTGACGGCGACGCGCACACCTTGGGAGCCCTTGCTGACGAAGACGCCGACGATCGAGAAGCGCGAGGCCGGCTGCTTGAACTTCTGCCAGCCGGCCTTCTCGGGCACCGGGAAGCTCACGGCGGTGATCAGCTCACCTTCCTTCAGCGCTGTCTCGTACAGACCCTTGAAAAAATCGTCGGCGGCGATGCTGCGCTGGTTGGTGTGGATCGTCGCGCCCAGGCCGAGCACTGCTGCCGGGTAGCAGGCAGCCGGGTCGTTGTTGGCCAGGCTGCCGCCGATGGTCCCGCGGTTGCGCACCTGGCGGTCGCCGATGTTGCCGGCCAGGTCGGACAAGGCCGGGATCGCCTTGGCGACCTCGGCACTCGCGGCGACCTGCGCATGCGTGGTCATCGCGCCGATCTTGACGATGCCGCCCGAGACGCTGATGCCCTTGAGTTCAGGCACCGCGCTCAGGTCGACCAACGCATCGGGCGCGGCCAGGCCGAGCTTCATCGCGGCCAGCAGGGATTGGCCGCCGGCCAGCAGCTTGGCATTGGCGCCGGCGCCTTGGGCAGTTGCATCGGCCAGCGAGGAGGGATTGGAGTATGCGAAGGCTTGCATGATGGGGGTTCCTTCGATGTCGGTTCAGCGGTTGAGGGCCTGCGCGGCCTTCCACACAGTGTAGGGGGTGGCCGGCATCGGCATGTCCTTGATGCCCAAGGCATCGCAGATCGCGTTGATCACCGCCGGCGGCGAGCCGATCGCACCGGCCTCACCGCAGCCCTTCACGCCCAGCGGGTTGTGCGTGCAGGGCGTGCCCTTGACGGTCTCGACCGTGAAGCTCGGGAAATCATCGGCCCGCGGCATCGCATAGTCCATGTAGCTGCCGGTCAGCAACTGGCCTGAGTCGTTGTCGTAGATGCCGTGCTCCAGCAGCGCCTGGCCGATGCCTTGCGCCAGGCCGCCATGCACCTGGCCTTCGACGATCATCGGGTTGATGACGTTGCCGAAGTCGTCGCAGGCGGTCATGCGTTCGACGCGGGTGTGGCCGGTGGCCGGGTCGACTTCCACCTCGCAGATGTAGGTGCCTGCGGGATAGGTGAAGTTGCTCGGGTCGTAGAAGGCGTTTTCGTTGAGGCCGGGCTCCAGCTTGTCGTGCGGGAAGTTGTGCGGCACATAAGCCGTCAGCGCGACGGACGCGAAGGGCACGGCCTTGTCGGTGCCGGCCACCTTGAACTGGCCGCCCTCGAAGACGATGTCGGAGTCCGCCGCTTCCAGCAGGTGGGCCGCAATCTTCTTGCCTTTCGCGACCACCTTGTCCACGGCCTTGACGATGGCCGTGCCGCCCACGGCGAGCGAGCGGCTGCCGTAGGTGCCCATGCCGAACAGCACCTTGCCGGTGTCGCCATGCTCGATGCTGATGTCGTCGAGCGGGATGCCGAGCCTGTCGGCAACGACCTGGGCGAATGTGGTTTCGTGGCCCTGACCATGGCTGTGGCTTCCGGTGAAGATCGTGACCTTGCCGGTCGGATGCACGCGCACCTCACCGGCTTCGAACAGGCCGGCGCGGGCGCCGAGTGCCCCGGCCACCGAGGACGGCGCAATGCCGCAGGCCTCGATGTAGGCCGAATAGCCCAGGCCGCGCTTCAGGCCCTTGGCCTCGCTGGCCGCCTTGCGCGCCGGGAAGCCGGCGACGTCGGCCAGTTCGATCGCACGGCTCATCGTTGCTTCGTAGTCGCCGGTGTCGTAGGTCAGGCCCACCGGCGTGGCATACGGGAACTCATGGATGAAGTTGCGGCGGCGGATCTCGGCCGGGTCGATCTTCATCTCGTGCGCCGCGGTCTCGACGATGCGCTCGAGCAGATACGTTGCTTCCGGCCGGCCGGCGCCGCGGTAGGCATCCACCGGCGAGGTGTTGCTGAACACGGCGGTCACTTCGCACCAGATCTTCGGCGTCGTGTACTGGCCGGCCAGCAACGTGGCGTGCAGGATGGTCGGGATGGAGGACGAGAAGGTCGACAGGTAGGCGCCCATGTTGGCCGTGGTGTCGGCCCGCAGCGCCAGGAACTTGCCGTTGGCGTCCAGCGCCAGCTTGGCGGTGGTCACATGGTCGCGGCCATGCGCATCGGACAGGAAGGCTTCCGAGCGGTCGCAGGTCCACTTGATCGGGCGCTTGATCTGCTTGCTGGCGAACACCAGCGCGGTTTCTTCGCCGTACAGGAAGATCTTCGAGCCGAAGCCGCCGCCGACATCGGGCGCCACGACGCGCATCTTGTGCTCGGGAATGCCCAGCACGAAGGCGCACATCAGCAGCCGCTCGACGTGCGGGTTCTGGTTGCTGACGTACAGCGTGTAGCTGTCGGCGTTGAAGTCGTACACCGCGTTGGCGGCGCGCGGTTCCATCGCGTTCGGGATCAGCCGGTTGTTGATGAAGCTCAGCGTCGTGACATGCGCGGCGCCCTTGATCGCCGCGTCTGTGCCGTCCTTGTCGCCGATGCCCCAGTGGTAGCAGCGGTTGTCGGGTGCTTCGTCATGCACGGCGGACGCCGCACCGGCGGCTTTCGCGGTGTCGACCACCGGTGTCAGCTCTTCGTAGTCGACCTCGATCAGCGCGGCCGCCGACTTGGCCTGCTCCAGCGTCTCGGCCACCACCATCGCGACGCGGTCGCCGACATAGCGCACCTTGCCGTCGGCCAGCACCGGGTGCTTGGGCTCCTTCATCGGCGTGCCGTCCAGGCTGTTGATCAGCCAGCCGCAGGGCAGGCCGCCGACGGCCTTGAAATGTTCACCGGTGAAGATGCCGAGCACACCTTCGGCCTGGGCGGCCTCGGCGGTTTCGAGCGACGTGATCCTGGCGTGCGCATACGGCGAGCGCAGGAACCAGGCGTAGGTCTGGCCTTGCAGGTGGATGTCGTCGGTGTACTGGCCGCGGCCGGTCAGGAAGCGTGCGTCTTCGCGGCGTTCCACCGATTGGCCGATGAATCCTTGGCGTGCAGTCATCGTGTTCTCCTTCAGGCCTTCATGGCGGCAGCACCTTGCTGCACGGCCTTGACGATGTTGTGGTAGCCGGTACAGCGGCAGATGTTGCCGTCCAGGCCGTCACGCACCTGCTGTTCGGTGCTGCAGGCGTGGTTCTGCACCAGGTCGACCGCGCTCATCACCATGCCGGGGGTGCAGAAGCCGCACTGCAGGCCGTGGCAGGCGCGGAAGGCGGCCTGCATCGGGTGCAGCGTGCCGTCTTCGGCGGCCAGGCCTTCGATCGTCGTCACGTCGCTGCCATTGGCCTGGATCGCCAAGGTGCTGCAGCTCTTCACCGCGCGGCCGTTCAGGTGCACGGTGCAGGCGCCGCATTGCGCGGTGTCGCAGCCCACGTGCGTGCCCGTGAGGCGCAGGTCTTCGCGGATGAACTCCACCAGCAGCGTCTGCGGCTGCACTTCCCGGGTCACGGACTTGCCGTTGACCTTCAGCGTGATCGTCGTGCCCATCGTGTCTCCTTGAAGTGACAGGGCGCCGGCAGGCCACCGGCAGCCCCGATGCGGGCATCCTAGGACGCTGCTTCGTGCCGCGCACCAATGGGTAAACCCTGAAGCGAAGCGGAACAGCGGCCGCGTGAGGCCGCGGGGTGCGCCCCGCTGAAACCCCCGGGCCCCTGGGGATTGCCGGGCGCCGCAGAATCAGGGTTTCACCCGGGTCGATGGCTTGGCACCGGCAGCGCTACTGTCGGCATAGGCTTCCCGCCCGACACACGCAGGACACCCACAGGACGCTCCCACGATGGACAACATCGATCTGAACATCTGGCGCCAGGTCGCGGCCTGGACGACCGCCGGCCACCGCGTGGTGCTGGGCACGATCACCCGCACCTGGGGCTCAGCGCCCAGGCCGCCCGGCTCGGCGGTGGCCATCCGCGACGACGGCGTCGTCGCAGGCTCGGTCTCCGGCGGTTGCATCGAGGACGACCTGATCGACAAGGCCCGCGAAGGCGTGCTCGCGGCCGGCGTGCCGCAGGTCGTGCGCTACGGCATCGATGCCGATGCGGCGCACCGCTTCGGCCTGCCCTGCGGCGGCCTGATCGAGCTGGTGCTGGAGCCGGTGCTGCCGCGCACGCGGCTGAGCGAATTGCTGGAGCGATTGAGCCGCGGCGAACGCGTGCGGCGCGTGCTGACGCTGGCCACCGGCGACATCGCGCTGCAGCCGGCCACCGACACCGACGAACTGCAGCTGAGCGACACGACACTCACCACGCACCACGGCCCGCACTGGCGGCTGCTGCTGATCGGCGCCGGCCAGATGACGCAATACCTGGCGCAGATGGCCGGTGCACTGGGCTACGAAGTCCTGGTCTGCGACCCGCGCGAAGAGTACGCCGAAGGCTTCGATGTGCCCGGCGCCACCTTGCTGCGCACGATGCCCGACGACACCGTCACGGCGCTGAAGCCCGATGGCCACACTGCCATCATTGCGCTGACGCACGACCCCAAGCTCGACGATCTGGCGCTGATGGAAGCGCTGAACAGCGATGCGTTCTACATCGGCGCGATCGGCTCGCGGGTGAATCAGAGCAAGCGCAAGCAGCGGCTGTCCGAACACTTCGGCCTCACCGAAGCTCAGCTGGCCCGCCTGCACGGCCCGGTGGGGCTGAAGAACGGCGCTCGCACGCCGCCGGAAATCGCGGTCAGCATCCTCGCGGAATTGACGGCGGTGCGCTACGGCTTCTTCATCCCGGAGCCGGTGAACGTCAAGCCGCAGGTGGCGGTGGAGGCCGGCTGCGTGACTTGATCCGCGCTCGGGCGGCGATTCAGCCGCGCCGCACAATGCGGCACCGATGTCCGACGACTACCAGATCTTCATCCCGCCCTCGTTCCATGCGCTGTTCGTCGACGGCCGTGGCCGACTGGCCGTGCCGCTGAGCGAATTTCGCGCCCGCTACGAGCTGTGCGAGGACATGGCGCAGATGCTGGTCGACCACAGCCAGGCCGTGCACCACGACCAGGGCGTCGCCGAGGAGATCATCCTGCGGCGGACCCGGGCCGGCCTGGGCACGGCCGAATCGGGCTTCAGCGAGGCGGAGGCCGGCTGGATCGTGACCCGCCTGGCCGAACTGCTGGGCTGGCCAGCGCTGGACGCTACTTGATGGCGTTAGGAAAGAACAGCTGCTCGCCGCCGATCTTGTAGGCCGCGATGGCCGCCTGGCCGGCCGGCGACACCAGCCAATCGGCAAAACCCTGGGCCAGCATCTGCTTGACGTGCGCGTGTTTCGCCGGGTTCACGACGATCACGCCGTAGGGGTTGAACAGCCGCGTATCGCCTTCGACCAGCACCGCCAGGTCGGCGCGGTTCTTGAAGCTGAGCCAGGTGCCGCGGTCGGCCAGCACATAGGCGCCGGTGGACGCGGCCATGTTCAGCGCCGGCCCCATGCCGCAGCCGCATTCCTTGTAGCCATTGGGCTTGGCGGCGGCGATGTCGGTGCCGGCGGCCGTCCAGTAGCGCAGCTCCGCGGCATGCGTGCCGCTCTTGTCGCCACGCGAGACGAAGGCCGCGCCGGCAGCGCCCAGTTTCTGCAGCGCCGCGACGATGTCCTTGCCGCGGGTCTTGGCCGGGTCGGCGGTCGGGCCGATCAGCACGAAGTCGTTGTACATCACCGGCTGGCGCTTCAGGCCGAAGCCTTCGGCGACGAACTTCTCCTCGGCCGCCTGGTCGTGCACGAACAGCACATCGGCGTCGCCGCGACGGCCCATGTCCAGCGCCTGGCCGGTGCCTAGCGCCACCACGCGGGCTTCGACGCCGGTGGCCGCCTTGTACTGCGGCAGCAGGTGGCCGAACAGGCCGGACTGTTCGGTGGAGGTGGTCGAAGCGACGACGATGAAGGGGCTTTGGGCCAGGATCGGCGTGGCCGGCAGGGCCAGCGCGGCGGCCAGCACGAGTCGACGCAAGCGGTTCAATGCCACGGCAGTTCTCCTTTGAGGAATTGGGCGGCGGCTGACGGCAGGGCGTCGCGCCGGAAGAAATCGTCGACCGGCAGGTCCACCGTCAGCCGGCCGGCGTCGAGGTAAACCACGCGCGTGGCCAGGCGCTTGACCTGGCCGAGGTTGTGCGAGCTCATCACCAGCGTCATGCCGTCGCGACCGAAGTCTTCGATCAGCGTTTCCACCTCGCGCTTGGCCGACGGGTCGAGGCTGGCGGTGGGTTCGTCGAGGAACAGGATGTCGGGCTGCACCGCCCAGGCTCGGGCCAGCGCCAGACGCTGCTGCTGGCCGCCGGACAGCGCGCGCGCGGGTCGCTGTGCCAGCGCTTCGAGGCCGACGCGTTCCAGCGCCTGCGGCCAGCGCTGTTCACGCTCGGCCGCCGGCACACCGGCCAGCCACAGCGCCAGCTGCAGGTTGCGGCGCACCGACAGGTGCAGAAGAAAAGGGCGCTGGAACACCATCGC
>NZ_DATILJ010000218.1:0-1807 GCF_035476535.1 Aquabacterium sp. | reverse complement strand
GTCGAACTGGACATGGCCGAGGTCGAGAAGGCACACCAGCTGTACCTGCAGCACGGCCTCGGTTCGCGCGATGATGCGGCGGCGATGCAGTACCTGATCCCGAACTGGACATTCAATCCGAAACGCCCGGCGCTGGATCGTTGAACTTCAAGAACTCCCTGGAGACCCCGATGAGAGAAAACCGCTTGCGCACGATCTGGAAGTCAGGCGGCGCTGCCGTCAACGGCTGGCTGGCCATTCCCAACAGCTTCTCGGCCGAGACCATGGCCCATCAGGGCTGGGACACGCTGACCATCGACCTGCAGCACGGTGTCGTCGACTACCAGGCGATGGTCGGCATGCTGCAGGCCATCTCCACCACGCCGACGGTGCCGGTGGTGCGTGTGCCCTGGCTGGAGCCCGGCATCCTGATGAAGACCCTGGACGCCGGTGCCTATGCGGTGATCTGCCCGATGATCAACACGCGGGAAGACGCGCAGAAGCTGGTGGCCTACACCCACTACGCGCCCAAGGGCACGCGCAGTTTCGGGCCGGTGCGTGCGCTGCTGTACGGCGGCGCGGACTATCCGCAGCATGCCAACGACACCATCGTCACCTTCGCGATGATCGAGACGGCGCAGGCGCTGGACAACCTGGACGATATCCTGTCGGTCGAAGGGCTGGATGCGATCTACATCGGCCCCTCGGACCTGTCGCTGGCGCTGGGCTGCACGCCGACCTTCGACGACCTGGACCCGCCGGCGGCCGAGGCGGTCGATCACATCCTGGCGCGGGCCAAGGCCCATGGCCTGGTGGCCGGCATCCACAACGGCAGCCCGGATGCGGCGCTCAAGCGCATCGCCAAGGGTTTCCAGTTCGTCACCGTCAGCTCCGATGCGCGGCTGATGGCCGCCGGCGCACAGGGCGTGGTCTCGCGCATGCGCAGCGGCCTGGCGACAAGCTCGGTGACGCCGGCAGCACCGGCCGCCGGCTCCGGCTCGTATTGAATTGATTGCTATCACGCAAAGGACATGACATGAAGATCGGTTTCATCGGCTTGGGCATCATGGGCGCGCCGATGGCGCAGCACCTGCTGGCGGCCGGCCACACGCTGGTGGTCCCGCAGCGCAAGAAACTGCCCGAAGCGCTGGCCCCGGCCACCGTGGTGGCCAACAGTGCCGAAGTCGCGCGCGCGGCCGAGGTGGTGATCCTGATGCTGCCGGACACGCCCGATGTCGAGCAGGTGCTGTTCGGCGAGAACGGCGTGGCCGCTGGCCTGAAGGCCGGCACCACGGTGGTCGACATGAGCTCGATCTCGCCGATCGAGACCAAGCGCTTCGCCGCCCGCATCAATGAACTGGGTTGCGACTACCTCGACGCGCCGGTGTCCGGCGGCGAGGTCGGCGCCAAGGCCGCGAGCCTGACCATCATGGTCGGCGGGCCTGAAGCTGCGTTCGAACGCGTGAAGCCGCTGTTCGAGAAGATGGGCAAGAACATCACGCTGGTCGGCGGCAATGGCGATGGCCAGACCACCAAGGTGGCCAACCAGATCATCGTCGCGCTGAACATCGCCGCGGTCGGCGAGGCGCTGCTGTTCGCCAGCAAGGCCGGCGCCGACCCGGCCAAGGTGCGCCAGGCGCTGATGGGCGGCTTTGCGGCCAGCCGCATCCTCGAAGTGCATGGCGAACGCATGATCAAGCGCACGTTCAACCCGGGCTTTCGCATCGGCTTGCACCAGAAGGACCTGAACCTCGCGCTGGCCGGCGCCAAGGCCATCGGCGTGTCACTGCCGCAGACGGCCGGTGCCGCGCAACTGATGCAGGCTTGC
>NZ_DATILJ010000217.1:0-14290 GCF_035476535.1 Aquabacterium sp. | reverse complement strand
GCGGTAGCCCTCGAACTGCCGCATCATCGCCACCGTGTCCTCGGGCCCCAGTCCGGCGGCGACGAAGGCGCGGTGCAGCTCGGCGACCGCGCCGGTCAGCGGCAGCGGCAGGCGCTGCGATTGCGAGAAGGCCTGCACGGCTTCCAGGTCCTTGAGCATGTTGTCGATGCGGCCGGTGGGCGTGAGGTCGCGCGCGGCCATTTTCGGGCCGAACTCCTGCAGGATGCGGCTGTCGGCCCGGCCGCCGGACAGCGCGTGGGCGATGCGCCCGGCATCGACACCACCGGCTTCGGCCAGGCGGACGGCCTCGGCCACTGCCTGGAAGGTGATCGCGCACAGCAGCTGGTTCACCAGCTTGGTGGTTTGGCCCGCGCCGTTCCCGCCCATGCGGGTGTAGTTGGCGCACAGGTCGTCCATCACGGCGCGCGCGTGTTCCACGTCGCGCACGCTGCCGCCGGCCATCACCGTCAGCTGGCCGATCAGCGCCTTCGGGGCGCCGCCGGACAGCGGGGCGTCGACCCAGCCCATGCCCGTCTCGTCGCGCAGCCGCTGCGCCAGCGTGCGGGTGGTGGCCGGGTCGATCGACGACATGTCGATCAGCAGCCGTTCGGGCGTGGCACTGCGACAGATGCCGCCGTCGCCGAACACGGCCTGGCCGACGATGGCCGCCGCGTTGAGGCTGGTGATCACGAAGTCGGCGGCCGCCGCGGCCTGCGCGGGTGTGGCGGCTCGCCGCGCGCCGACGACGGCCTCGGCCTTGGCGGCGTCGATGTCGAACACCGTGACGGCATGGCCGCGGTCGATCAGCCGCCGCGCGATGGCCGAGCCCATGATGCCGGTGCCGATGACGGCGATGCGTTGTGGGCCGAGTGCGTTCATCGCAGTTCCTGGGGTGTCACAGGCTGGACGTGATGCCGCCGTCGACATAGAGCACGTGCCCGTTGACGAAACTGGCGGCATCGGAAGCCAGGAAGATCGCCGCGCCGGCCAGTTCACTCACATCGCCCCAGCGGCCCGCGGGCGTGCGCTTGCTCAGCCACGCGGTGAAGGCTTCGTCGTTCACCAGCGCCTGCGTCAGCTCGGTCTTGAAGTAGCCCGGGCCGAGGCCGTTGACCTGGATGCCATAAGGTCCAAGATCGATGGCCATGCCCTTGGTCAGCATCTTCACCGCGCCCTTGGTCGCGGCGTAGGGCGCGATGCCGGGCCGGCCGAGCTCGCTCTGCACCGAGCAGACATTGATGATGCGGCCGCGGCGGCGCTCGATCATGCGCTGCGCGACGGCCTGGCCGACGAGGAACACGCTGTCGAGGTTGGTGGCATTGAGCCGCCGCCAGGCCTCCAGCGGGAACTCCGCGAACGGCGAGCGGTGCTGCATGCCGGCGTTGTTGACCAGGATGTCGATGGCGCCGAACGATGACTCGATGTGCGCGATGCCGGCCGTCACCGCCGCGGGGTCGGTGACGTCGAAGGCCGCGGCATGCACGGTGTAGCCGCGCTGCTGCAAGGCCTGGCGCGCGTCGGCCAGGCGATCGGCATCCCGCGCATTCAGCACCAGCGTGGCGCCGGCCGAGCCCAGTGCTTCGGCGAGCGCGAAGCCGATGCCCTTGCTGGAGCCGGTGATCAAGGCCATGCGGCCGCTCAAGTCGAAGAGTTTCACGGTCGGTCAGTCCTGCGGATGGAAGGATGCACGTTACCGGTACCTTGTTGATTCGTCAACTGGCCGCGCGAGTTCTCCGGGTTGTCCGGTATGACTTGCCTTGCCAGCACTTCGCTTCGAGTTTATAGTTACCGGTACCATATTTGCTGCTGCGGAGTGCCCTGATGACAGCCCCCGATGACCGTCCCCATGTGTTGATGACCGGGCCCTACCCCGAGTGGGACATGGCCGCGCTGCAGCCGCACTACACACTGCATCGCCTGTGGGAGGCCGAGGACCGCGCGGCGTTCATCGCCCGGCACGCACCGTCGATTCGCGCCATCGCCACGCGTGGCGAGCTGGGGGCGAACGCCGAGCTGATCGGCGCGCTGCCGCAGCTGGCCTTGATCGCCTGTTATGGCGTGGGCACCGATGCGATCGACCTGGCGGCCGCGCGCGACCGCGGCATCCGCGTCACCAACACGCCCGATGTGCTGACCGGCGACGTTGCCGACCTGGCGGTCGGCCTGGCGCTGGGGCTGATGCGGCGCATCCCGGCAGCCGATGCCTACGTGCGCTCCGGCGCCTGGGCGCAGGGCAACATGGGGCTGGTGACGCGGCTGTACGGCAAGCGGGTGGGCATCGTCGGCTTTGGCCGCATCGGGGTCACGCTGGCGCACCGGTTGACCGGCTTCGACGTCGAGATCGGCTACCACGACGTCGCGGCGCGTGCAGACAGCCCGCAACGCTTCTTCGCCGACCTGGCCGCGCTGGCGGACTGGAGCGATCTGCTGGTGGTCACGCTGGCCGGCGGCCCCGCCACCAAGGGCATCGTGAATGCCGATGTGCTGCGGGCCCTGGGGCCGAACGGCTTCCTCGTCAATGTGTCGCGTGGCAGCACGGTCGACGAGCCGGCGCTGATCGATGCCCTGCAGCACAAGACGATCGCCGGCGCCGCGCTGGATGTGTTCTGGAACGAGCCGAACATCGATGCGCGCTGGCTCGGGCTCGACAATGTGCTGCTGCAGCCGCACCATGCCAGCGGCACGGTGGAAACCCGGCGTGCGATGGGCCAGCTGGTGCGCGACAACCTGCAGGCATTTTTCACTGGCCAGCCGCTGCTCACGCCGGTGGCCTGAACGGAGACAAGACGATGAAATGGCGATGCATGTGCCTGGTGATCCATGCCCCGGAAGACCTGCGGCTGACCGAACAGGCAGTGAGCGATCCGGGTCCGGGCCAGGTGATCGTGAAGGTGGGCATGGGCGGCATCTGCGGCTCGGACCTGCACTACTTCAACCACGGCGGCTTCGGCACCGTGCGGCTGCAGGAGCCGATGGTGCTGGGCCACGAGGTGGCCGGCACGGTGGCGGCGGTGGGCGAGGGCGTCACGGCGGTGAAGCCCGGCGATCGCGTGGCGGTGAACCCCAGCCGGCCTTGCGGCGCCTGCGGCTACTGCCTGGAAGGCCTGCCGAACCAGTGCCTGGACATGCGTTTCTATGGCAGCGCGATGCGCATGCCGCATGTGCAGGGCGCGTTCCGCGACCACCTGCTGTGCGAGGCGGTGCAATGCGTGCCGGTGGCGCCCGGCGTGCCGATGCAGCTGGCCGCGCTGGCCGAGCCCTTCTCGGTCGGGCTGCACGCTGTCTCGCGCGCCGGCTCGCTGCTGGGCAAGCGGGTGCTGGTCAGCGGCTGCGGTCCGATCGGCGTGCTGGCCATCGCGGCCGCGCGTGTGCACGGCGCGGCGGAGATCGTCGCCACCGATGTGGTGGATCAGCCGCTGGTCGTTGCGCGGGCGATGGGTGCCAAGCGCACGATCAACGTCGCGACCGAGACGCAATGGGTGGCCGAGTACAGCGCGAACAAGGGCAGCTTCGACGTGATGCTCGAATGCTCGGGCAACCAGCGGGCGCTGCGCGACGGCCTGGAGGTGATGCGCCCGCGCGGCACCGTGGTGCAGCTGGGCCTGGGCGGCGATGTGTCGATTCCGCAGAACATGGTGGTGGCCAAGGAGCTGTCGATCTGCGGTTCGTTCCGCTTCCACCATGAGTTCGCGCTGGCGGTGCGGCTGATCAACGAAGGCCGCATCGACCTGTCGCCGGTGATCACGCGGGCCTTCCCGATGGCCCAAGCCAGCGAAGCCTTTGCCCTGGCCGGCGACCGCCAGCGTGCGATGAAGGTGCTGATCGATTTCAGCGCCGAGGCGCAGGCCGCCTGATCAGGTGCTCTCCCGCTCCTCGACACGGAACGGGATCAGCACCGTCTCGGCCGGCAGGCGCTGGTCTTCGCGCGCGGCATCGATCGCGCGCATCAGCAACTCGCCGGCCGCGCGGCCGATGCCCACGCAATCCAGCGCCACCGTCGTCAGGCGCGGGTGGCAGTTGCGCGCCACCTCGAAATCGCCGAAGCCGGCAATCGCGATGCGGCCGGGCACCTTCCAGCCGCGGCGCTGGCATTCGGCCAGCGCACCGAAGGCCGACAGGTCGGAGACGCAGACCGCCGCATCGACATCCGGCCACTGCTTGATCAGCTGCACCACGGCCTCCGCGCCCTGGCTCATTGAGATCGGCGGCTGGCCGAAGGAGATCACCCGGCCGGCCGGCAGCCCCAGCGCCTTGATGGCCTCGGCATACCCGCGGCGGCGGTCCGCGCCGCGTGTATCGCGATTGGAGGTGCCGCCGATGAACGCGATGCGCCGGTAGCCCTTGCCGTGCAGGTGCCGCACCAGCGCCGCGCTGGCCTCGGCATTGGAGAAGCCCACCACATGCTCGATCGGCTCGGCCGGCAGGTCCCAGGTCTCGACCACCGGGATGCCGGCCGATTGCAGCATCGCGCGCGCGGACGGCGTGTGCTTGCCGCCGGTCAGGATGATGCCTTCGGGCCGCCGCATCAGCAGCGACTTGAGCAGCTGTTCCTCGTTCTCGGTGCGGTAGTCGGAATAGGCCAGCAGCAGCTGCAGGCCGCTGCCTTCGATCGCCGCGGTGATGCCCTGCGCCGTCTCCGAGAAGTTGGAGTTGTTCAGCGAGGGGATCACCGCCGCCACGAAGCCCGAGCGCTTGCTGGAGAAGGTGCGCGCGGTCTGGTCGATCACGTAGCCCATCTCGTCGCAGGCGGCGAGGATGCGCTGGCGCAGCTCTTCCGAGGTGGCCCGGTCGTTCTGCGAGGTGCGGTTCAGCGCCCGCGAGACCGTCATCTTCGACACGCCGACGCGTGCCGCGATGTCGGCCATCGTGACGTGCCGCTTGGTCGTGACAGTGGCGGTCGCGGCAGCGGCGGGCTTGGGAGGCGTGGAGCGAGCCAAGGGACGGTGGGTCCTGCGGTGAGGGTGAGGGGATGTTATCGGCGGCCGATATTCGGTACCGGTAACTATAGCGGTACCGACGCCGCCGCCAGCAACAAGCAACAAGGATGTCTGCCACGACACAAAACGGCTATCTCCTTGACAGACCCGATCGGCAGCATGTGCCGATGCCAAGCCCGCCACCGGGCCAGGCACGCCGCGGACAGCGTCCGTTTCGCCACTGACCAGCAAGGAAAGCCCTCGATGCACCACGATCACCATGACGACCCCGGCCTGCGCGCCGACCTGGAGCGCATGCTCGAGTTGGAGCGCCGCCGCCGCGCGCTGCGCACGCTGGCCGGCTTCACGGCCGTGGCGGGGCTGCCCTTCCTTGGCAATGCAGTGTCCGCCGCACCCGGCCGGGGACGGCCATCGCCTTCGCCAAGCCCGTCGCCCGCACCGAGCCCGTCGAGCGCCTGCAGCACCATCCCCAGCGAAACCGCCGGCCCGTATCCGGGCGATGGCACCAACAGCAGCAACGGCAGCCTGGTCAACGTGCTGACCCAGTCGGGCATCGTGCGCAGCGACATCCGCAGCAGCTTCGGCAGCATGTCCGGCGTGGCCGCCGGCGTGCCGTTGACGGTGACGCTCAAGCTCGTCAACACCGCATCGGTGTGCACCACGCTCAACGGCTATGCCGTCTACCTGTGGCATTGCGACCGCGACGGCAACTACTCGCTGTACACCGTGCCGGCGCAGAACTACCTGCGCGGCGTGCAGGTCACCGACAGCCTCGGCAGCGTCACCTTCACCACCATCTTCCCGGGCTGTTACAGCGGCCGCTGGCCGCACATGCACTTCGAGATCTACCCTAGCCTGAGCGTGGCCACGACCGGCGTCAACGACGTCAAGACCTCGCAGCTGGCGTTGCCCGCCGCCGTGTGCAGCGAGGTCTATGCCGGCGCCACCGGCTACAGCAAGAGCGTCACCGCGCTGAAGGGGGTGTCGCTGTCGTCCGACGGCGTGTTCGGCAACGACAGCGCGGCGCTGCAGATGGCCACCGTCACCGGCAGCCTGAGCGCCGGCTACGCCGCGACGCTGACGGTCGGCATCTCGGCCTGAGAGAGCCCCCAGGCCGACGACATACGTCGTCCGCCCCCGAGGGGGTTGAGTCAAGTGGCAGAGCCCCATTGACTCAAGAGCCGGCCTGACAACCGGCGCAAAGCCGGGTCCCGCAGGATCCGGCCGCCGACTCAGCGGGATACCGGTGGCCGCCCCATTGGCGCGCTCGCGCCGCCGGGCGGCCCGTCCGGGCGCGCCGCCAGCGTGCTGCCTTGCAGCTGGCAGGTGCCCGACATGGTTTCACCGCCCCGGCCCTTGAAGCTGACCTTCACGCCGGCGGTCTTGCCGGTGCAGGCCGTGATGGCCTCCGGCGGTGGGCCCGGCGGCGGGCCGTTCGGTGGTCCACCACGCGATCCGGCCTGGGTGGCCGAATCCGTCGGCGGCGCCGCGATGGCCGGGGCCTGAACGGCGGTGAGCAGCACTGACAGTGGCAGGGCGCTGGCGAAACGAAGTGTGCGCATGCAAAGAGTCCTCATCGTGGTGGCGGGCAGTCTAGGCCGCGGCTGTGTGGCGGATATGGCCGCTCTTTGTCGAGTTCGACACCCTGCGGCCGAAAGGCCAGGCGCAGCGGGCCAGGCCCTGCGCACGAGACGCGCCACCGCAGCCCAGAGCGGATAAGTTCACTGGCCTGCGCGCGTGTGCCAGCAACCGAGACGCGCGACCATCCGGACGGTGCTGACAGGAGACCGCAGCATGAGCCTCGCCGACAACATGCGCGCCGCCGTGAAGGTGGCGACGAAGATCCGCGATGCGGTACCCAACTCGTCGAACACCGCGTGGACTAGCAGCCCGGTGATCAGCACGGGCGGCGTTGCACCCCAGACAACGGGTTGGATGCCGTCGATCTACCCCTGGGACCGCGCTGTGTATGCCGCGCATGAGTACAGGGGTTACCGGGGCGCGCTGCGCGATGCCGCGAAACGGCCTCACCAGCTTACCTGTCGCTTGCTGCATCAGATGTAGGTTCGCCGAGCTTGATCGACCGATGCTGTCTGGCCGGAGCGAGGGGGGGCGGGCTATCGGTTCCGCTGGCTGACTGCCGGTGTCCGCCAGCGGACTTGGCGCGGCCGCGTCAAACCTTGTTTACCAGCAATGCGAAAACGCCGCCCGCGTCGCTGAGGTGGCCGCTGTCAGTCTTCGGATAGCGCGTCACGCTGACCGAGTCCGACACGTTGCCGCCAATGGCATACACCGCGTCGGCATGGATGGCGACGATGACATCGGTGTGGCTCTTGAACGCGTCGGACGCTGCGGCCTGCTCGAAACTGATGGCGCCCTCGCGCGAACGCGCGACCAGGTCGCCCAGTTGCGGCTTGTGCTCGAACAGCCGGAAGCCATGGAACGGAGCGCCTGCCTGGCCGGCCTTGATGATGGCGTCGTGGATGTACTTCGAGTGGCTCGCCGCGAACTTGAACGGCTTGTAGCCGGCGTGGCTGGCGGCGGCCTGCCGGACCATGAAGGAGATGGCCGCCGCGGACCAGGGAATGTCATCGCGACCGTCGTGCGGCAGCTTGATAGCGGCCCACATCTCGCCAATCATCTTGAAGAAGGGATCGACGGTCTCCTTGCCCTGCCCGAACTTGAAGCGCTCCCATTGCCGGACCGCCTCGGCCACCAGCGATTCCCGTGCGGCTTCGACCGGAACGCGCAGGCTGGGCGTGCCGATGCCGTTCGAGTCGTCGATGAGCGCCTTGACGAAGCCCCGCTCGCTGCCGTCCGGCACTTGCACGGGCCACCAGCCGCTTTGCTGGTCGCCGATGAGCTCGACCGGCTGGCCCAGCGACAAGGTGCGCAGCACATTGGCCGAGGAAGAGGCGGACGGCGTGGACCGCAGGTTCAGCGCCTTCAGGTTGACGTGGCGGCGCGCCGCCAATGCGGTGGGCACAGCGGGTGCGGCGGGCGCGGCGGCTGCCGTGCCGGACGAGGCCTTGGCCGTCGACTTGGTCGTCTTGGCGGCAGCCCCCGCCGGGGCGCTTGCAGCCGTTGCACCAATGGGCGCTGCGGCCGCGGCCTTGATCGTGGTCGGGCGCTCGAACTTCAGCACGCACATGTCGGCCTTGTTGGGATCCGGGTCGCAGCCCTGGACGGTGAAGCCCTCGGCCTCGAATCGCGCGCGGAACTCGTCGCAGCGGGTGCAGGGGACGGTGAAGGTTTCCATGGTCGATCCTTTCTGGGTGCCGGCCGATGGTGAGGCCGGACTGGGTGTCGCGGATCAGGAGGTGGCGGCGAGCTTGCAGACCTTCGCCTTGTGGATGCCCAGGGCCGCCGTGCGCGGGTCTTCGTCGCCATTGCGCAGCCGCAGCAGCCTGGCGTAGCGCCCTAGTCGGTCCTTGGCATCGACTCCCTTGCGGATCTCTGCGGCGTCGCTGGCGGAAGCCAGCACACCCAGTTCGTCAGCGTTGCTCACGACGCTGTCGAATTTGGTGTCCGGCACCTTCGACGCGCAGCTGAAGATGTCCAAGGCGAGCTGGTTGTGCACGGCTTCCCGGCTGTTGAACTCTGCGACATTGCTGACGGCCTTCTGCGCTTCTCGCGTGAAGGTTCCGCGGATGACGGGGTCGATGGCCAGTTGCACCGCGGCGGCGCCCGTCGCGAAATACTGCGTGACGCCGGCGTTCAGCTTCGGATCGCCCTCCTTGCTGCGTGCCGTGGCGCCGCTGTCCAAGGAGGCGAGCACGGACGGCTGGCAGGTTTTCGAAACCGGGACCCAGGCCGCTTCCTTGCGCCGGTAGCCGAAGACGAAGGAAGTGGGCACGACCGTGTTCTCCGCGAAGCCCAGCTTGATGCCGAGGGTCGTCCCGGTGGCGAAGAGCAAGGGAGGATGGTCGCGTGCATCGCCGCAGTTGTCTGACGCCGGCATGCCCGGGGACGCACCCAGCACGACCGTTGCGGCCTCGCCGCCGGCGAAGACCTGCTGCACTTCACGCAGCATGCCGGAGCCGGTCGCGTGGAAGTAGCCGGTGACCGGATAGACGTGGCCATTGTCGAATCGCGGGCCGAAGTAGCCCTCCACCCGGTCGTGCGCGACGCTGATGCCTGCCGGCGTGGCGTCGACATCGAGCACGCTGAACGAGGTCTTGGTGACAAACACGGCATCTTTCGTCGCGCAGCCGGTGAGGCCCAGCAGGGCCATCGCGCACAGTCCAAGGCCAAGACGGATGGCGGGATGCGCGCCGGTGGACGCGAATGGGTGGCGGATCATCGTTCACTCCTCCTTGGGTGGTTGTTCCTCGCGCATCACGCGGCGCAGCGTGGTCCGGGAAATGGCGCTGTCGTTCCTCATCGCGGCGATGGTCGTGTCCGAGTAGCCGAGGGTGAGCTGCGCGCCCGCTGCGTGGCCGCGCGTCACCGTCAGGCCGAGCGAGCGAAGGCGCACGGCGTCGGCGCCGATGTCCTGGTGCGCAGGCGGCAGCGTCAGCACCATGAAACCCGCGATGTGCCGCGTGCCGTCAGGGTCGACGACCACATGCGCGCAGCCCGTCAGCAAGGCCAATAGCGGGGTCATCGCGATCAGGCTGAGCCATCGACGCATCCTTGTCTCCCACGCTTGAATGCGGCGGACTGTGGCATTGGTCTTTCGGTCCGTCGTCATGCGACTTGATGACGATGCAAGGTCAGTCGTCCGGCATGCCCGTCCTTCTTTCTACTCGCACTGCACGCCTTCTGCGTCCTCGAGTCGAGGGTCATCGGCCAGGGAGTCGATGCCACCGATACCCGTGACTCTGGATCAGTTGACACCTTAATCAATGAAAAGTAATGTGTTGATCTCATTCCGTTCCGCCCGAAGGCCGACATGCCCCTCATCCGCCGCGCCTTCGCCGAGCTCTCCACCGGCCAGCTCCACTTCGCACACTGCGGCGATGCGGCGGCGCCGGCCGTGCTGCTGCTGCACCAGACGCCGCGCAGCTGGCGCGAGTACCGCGAGGTCCTGCCGCTGCTCGGCGAGCACTTCCACGCGCTGGCGATGGACACACCCGGCTTCGGTGACTCGGCGCCGCTGCGTGACGCGGCCAGCATCGAAGCCTGGGCCGCGCTGGCGGTGGAATTGCTGGACGCGCTGGCCATCCCGCGGGCCCATGTGGTGGGCCATCACACCGGCGGCGTGATCGCGCTGCAGCTGGCGGCGGCGCACCCGGCGCGCGTGGCCTCGCTGGTGCTGTCGTCGACGCCCTTCGTCAACGAAGCGCTGCGCCGCGCGCGGCGCGAGCGCCCACCCATCGATGCAGTGGCGCCCAGCGACGACGGCACGCACCTGGCCGCGCTGTGGCAGCGCCGCCAGGCGTTTTATCCGCTGGGCCGGCCGGACCTGCTGGCAGCTTTTGTCGCTGACGCGCTCAAGGTCTCGGGCGATGTCGAAGGCGGCCACCGCGCCGTGGCTGCGTACCGCATGGAAGACCACATCGGCCGCGTGACGCAGCCGACGCTGCTGATCCATGCGGTTGACGATCCGTTCGCCTCGCCGCATGTGCCCGAGCTGCAGGCGCATCTGCCGCAGGCGCGTGTGGTCGACATCCCGGGTGGCGGCGTGCCGCTGCCGGATCAGCTGCCGCAGGCCTTTGCGCAGGCCGTGCTCGGCTTCCTGCGCGCGTAGACGGCGGCCGCTTCAGTCCTCGTCGTCGTCGGCGTCTTCCGGCGCCTCCGCGGCGGGCGCGCGGTGCAGTTCGACGATGCTGCGCAAGGTCGACTTCAGGTCTTCCGCGCGCTGCAGGCCGAAGGGTTCCAGCACGCGCTGCTCGTGCTCGCGGGCCAGCGGGATCAGCCGCGACACCAGGCGGCTGCCGGTGGGCGTGATGCGCACCAGCGTGATGCGCCTGTCCCCGTCTTTCTCCAGCCGCTCGACATGGCCCTTGGCCTCCATGCGGTCGAGCAGGCGCGTGGCCGTGGGCTGCTTGATGGTGGTGATCTGCGCGATGCGGCCGATGCTCATCGGCTCGTTGCCGGCCAGCGTGGCCAGCACCCGCCATTCGGAGACGCTGAAGCCGTGCGCGGTGACCACGCGGTGGAACTCGCCGGAGATCAGCTGGCTGGCTTGCGCCAGCAGCGCCGGCAGGTAGTCGTCGACGAAGTGGGCCGCTTCCCGCCGGTTCTTTTGCATCGTGCCATTGTGCCCGCGGCCCGATTTTTGCGAGACGGTTGACGTATGACTTTTCATATGTTCAACTCTAAACCATTCCAGCGCACATTCCGCAAGAGGCACGATGGCTGAACGTTCATTCGTCGAGGAAGTGAAGAAGCTGCGGCTCGGCGCCGGCGCGGTGTTCCGCGGCGAAGGCATCCTGGCGGTGACCAAGGCGCTGCTGGAATCCGGCGTGGCCTACGTCGCCGGCTACCAGGGCTCGCCGATCTCGCACCTGATGGACGTGCTGGCCGATGCGCAGGACATCCTGGCCGAGCACGGCATCCGCTTCGAGAACAGCGCCAGCGAGGCCACGGCCGCGGCCACGCTGGCGGCCTCGGTGAACTATCCGCTGCGCGGCGCCGTGACCTTCAAGTCCACCGTCGGCACCAACGTCGCGTCGGACGCGCTGGCCAACCTGGCCTCGGGCGGCGTCACCGGCGGCGCGCTGATCGTCGTCGGTGAAGACTACGGCGAAGGCTCGTCGATCATGCAGGAGCGCAGCCACGCCTTCGCGATGAAGTCGCAGATCTGGCTGCTCGACCCGCGGCCCAACCTGCCGTCCATCGTGCAGGCGGTGAAGCAGGGCTTTGCGCTGTCCGAAGCCAGCCACACGCCGGTGATGCTGCAGCTGCGCGTGCGCGCCTGCCACGTGCACGGCGAGTTCATCGCAGCCGACAACCTGAAGCCGGCCTTCACCGTGCGCGACGCGCTGGACAGCCCGCAGCGCGACGTCAGCCGCATCGTGCTGCCGCCGGCCAGCTTCGTGCACGAGCAGGAGAAGGTGAATGAGCGTTGGCCGGCCGCGGTGCGCTTCATCGAAGCGCAGGGCCTGAACGAGTTTTTCTCGGCGCATGCCGACGACATCGGCATCGTCGTGCAGGGCGGCAGCTACAACACGCTGCTGCGCGCGCTGTCGCAGCTGGGCGTGGCTGACATCTACGGCAACAGCCGCCTGCCGCTGTACGTGATGAACGTGGCCTACCCGGTGATCGACAGCGAAGTGCTGCGCTTCTGCGAGGGCAAGCGGGCCGTGCTGATGATCGAAGAGGGCCAGCCCAACTTCATCGAGCAGAACATCGCGACGATCCTGCGCCGCGCCGGCTGCAGCACCACGCTGCACGGCAAGGACATGCTGCCGGTGGCGGGCGAATACACGGCGGCTGAACTGCTGAAGGGCGCACGGGCCTTCCTGGAACACTACTGCCGCATCGAGCCGGCCGCGCCGCCCGCGGCGCGGCGCGCTGCGGTGATCCCGCTGCAGCCGATCACACAAAGCGTCAATGCCCGGCCGCCTGGCTTCTGTACTGGCTGCCCGGAGCGGCCGATCTTCACCGCGATGAAGCTGGTCGAGCGGGAACTGGGGCCGCACCATGTCAGCGCCGACATCGGCTGCCATCTGTTCTCGATCCTGCCGCCGTTCAACCTGGGCAACACGACCATGGGCTACGGCCTGGGCGGCGCCGGCGCGGCGGCGCTGAATGCGTCAGACGGCAAACGCGCCATCAGCGTGATGGGCGACGGCGGCTTCTGGCACAACGGCCTGACCAGCGGCGTGGCCAATGCGGTGTTCAACCGCAGCGACAACCTGACGATCGTCGTCGACAACAGCTACACCTCGGCCACCGGCGGCCAGGACCTGCTCTCGTCCGTGGCGCACAACGACACGCGTAGCACCGGCCATGCCATTGAAGCGGCGGTGCGCGGTGTCGGCGTGAAGTGGGTGCGCACGGTGCGCCGCACCTACGACCTGGCTGCCATGCGCGATGCGCTGAAAGAAGCGCTGACCACCCGCGAGAAAGGCCCCAAGGTGCTGATCGCGCAGAGCGAATGCATGCTCAACAAGCAGCGCCGCGAGAAGCCGCTGCAACGCCAGGCGGTGGCCGCCGGCCGGCGCGTGGTGCGTGAACGTTTCGGCGTCGATGCCGACACCTGCACCGGCGACCATTCCTGCATCCGCCTGTCGGGCTGCCCCTCGCTGTCGATCAAGCCGAATCCCGATCCGCTGCGCACCGACCCGGTGGCCACGGTGCTCGATTCCTGCGTCGGCTGCGGCTTGTGCGGCGAGGTGTCGCACGCCGCGGTGCTGTGCCCGTCGTTCTATAAGGCGCAGATCGTCAGCAACCCGACGCGCTGGGACCGGCTGCGCCAGCGCGTGCGGGCCGCGGTGATCGGCCACCTGCAACAGCGTGATGCGCAGCGGCGCGCGCGCTACGCCTTCTGATGATGAATCCGATGTCAGGCACTCAACCCATCAAGATCGCGATCCTCGCGATGGGCGGCGAGGGCGGCGGCGTGCTCGCCGACTGGATTGTCGACCTCGGCGAAGCCAACGGCCACATCGCGCAGACCACCTCGGTGCCCGGCGTTGCGCAGCGCACCGGCGCGACGATCTACTACGTCGAGCTGTACCCCCAGGCCCGCGCCGAAAGCGACGGCGGCACGCCGGTGCTGGCGCTGATGCCGCTGCCGGGCGATGTCGACGTGGTGATGGCCTCCGAGCTGATGGAAGCCGGCCGCGCGGTGCAGCGAGGGCTGGTCACGCCCGATCGCACCACGCTGGTGGCTTCCACGCACCGCGTCTACTCGATCGCCGAGAAGATCGCGATGGGCGACGGCCGTGCGGACAGCGACCAGCTCATCGCCCATGCGCGGGCCGCGGCCCGGCGCTTTGTGCGCTTCGACATGGCGCAGGCCGCCGACGAGGCTGGCAGCGTGATCAGCGCGGTGCTGTTCGGCGCCCTGGCCGGCACCAGCGTGCTGCCGTTCTCGCGCAGCCAGTTCGAAGCCACGATCACGCGCGGCGGTGTCGGCGTGAAGCCCAGCCTGAAGGCCTTTGCCGCAGGTTATGCGCGTGCCGATGCCGACACCGAGGCGGCCACCACGGTGGTGGCGCTGAGCGCGTCGGCGGCCGGCGTGGCGCCGGCGACCCCCGCGCCGCGCGATGAAGCGGTGCGTGCGCTGCTGGAGCGCATCGTCCGGCAGTTCCCGGCCAGCGCCAGCACGGTGCTGACCGAAGGCGTGCGCCGCCTGATCGACTACCAGGACCCGGCCTATGCCGCGCTGTACCTCGACCGCCTGGCCGCGGTGGCGCAGCTGCCCGCAGCCGACAGCGAGCCGCTGCTGCTGCAGGAAA
>NZ_DATILJ010000216.1:0-2197 GCF_035476535.1 Aquabacterium sp. | reverse complement strand
GCGCCGGCCGTGAACGTGCAAAGCCGCATGAACTGACGCGACATGGCTCGCCACTGACCCGCGCGCATCTCGGGTCGGCCGCCACGCTGTGACGGATGCGCGCGCCGTTCATGGCCGCACCCGGCCTTGCGGCAGCATGCGCAGCAGCAGACCATCGCGGTCGAACCACTGGTGCTTGATGACAGCGGCCACATGCAGCGCCACCAGTGCACACAAGCTGTAGACGAGGGCCTGGTGGGCCGTGCGCAGCACCGGCGCCAGTGCCTTGTCGGCCGCCACCCAGTCGGGCAACGGCAGCATGCCAAGCCAGACGATGGTGAAGCCGGCTGCCGAGCTGTAGGCCCAGCCGGTCAACGGCACGGCCAGGAACAGCAGGTACATCACGCGATGGACCCACGCGTAGGCCAGGCGCTGCCATGCCGCCATGCGGCCGAGCACGGCCGAAGGCAGGTCGGGCGCGCGCTGCCTCAATCGCCACAACAGGCGCAATCCAGAAGCGAAGAGCACGGCGATGCCCAGCCACTTGTGCCAGTTGACCCAGCGCAGCCGCGCCGGCGAGAACGGCAGACCCGACGCATACAAACCGCTGCACACGCTGGCCAGGATCGCCGTGGCCAGCAGCCAGTGCAGCGACATCGCGACCGGGTCGTAGCGCACCGCGGCCGCGTTCATTGGCGGTAAGCCTCGAATTCGATTCCCAGGCGAATCTGCTCACCCAGCAGCCGGCCGCCGAACTCGCCGAAATCGCTCTTGTTGATCAGTGTGCGGGCCTCTCCACCACACATGGCGAGCTTTCTCATCGGGTGCTCGCCGCAGCGCAGGAAGGCCACGTCGAGATCGACCGGTCGCGTCACGCCCTTGATCGTCAATTCGCCGCTGATGCGGTTCAGCTGCGGGCCGGTGAAGTCGAACTTGGTCGACTTGAAGACGATCGTCGGGTGCTTGGCCACATCGAGGAAGCCGAACTTGTCGCTACGGACGAAATCGTCGCGCAGCTTCAGGCCGGTGTTGATCGATGCGGCATCGATCTCGATCGCCATCTCGCCGGTCCCCTTCTCGCGGTCGATCGTCACCCGGCCGGTGGTCTTCTCGAACCAGCCACGTCGGAACGAGAAGCCCATGTGGTCGACCTCGAAGTTGGGATAGGTGTGCTGCGTATCGAAGACGTAGGTCTCGGGCGCGGCCTGCGCCACGCCGGTCAGCCCGGCGCTCAACGCGGCGCACAGTGCGCCGACGGTTGCCGAATGTCGGATCAATTTCATTGTTTCTCCTTAAACGCTCAAGGTGCTGGATACGGTTTCGAACTCGGCCTGCAGATCGGTCGAATTGCCCTGCCACACCGTGCGACCACGTTCGAGCACGACATGGCGGTCGCACAGTTCGCTCAATGCGCGAAGGTTCTTGTCAACGATCAGGATCGCCAGCTGCGCCTCGCGCAGCCGGCGCACGGTGGCCCAGATCTCGGCGCGAATCAGCGGCGCCAGGCCCTCGGTGGCCTCGTCCAGGATCAGCAGGCGCGGGTTGGTCAGCAGCGCGCGGCCGATGGCCAGCATCTGCTGTTCGCCGCCGGACAGCTGGCTGCCCAGGTGGTGCTCACGCTCGCTCAGGCGCGGAAACAGCGCGTACACGGCGTCGACGTTCCACGGCCCGTTGCCGCGCGCGGTGGCGACCAGGTTTTCGCGCACCGACAGCGTGGAAAAGATCTGGCGCCCCTCGGGCACCAGGCCGATGCCGCGCTGCGCGACCCGGTAGATGCGCTGTCCGGCCAGCGCCTCGCCCGCGAAGCGGATGCTGCCGGCCGTTGCAGGCAGCATGCCCATCACCGCCTTGATGGTCGTCGACTTGCCCATGCCGTTGCGGCCCATCAGGCTCACTGCCTCGCCGGGCATCACCGACAGGTCGACGCCGAACAGGACCTGGGCCTCGCCATAGGCGGCGCAAAGGCCTTCGATGGCAAGCAGCGGAACCGTCGTCATTCGTCCCCCAGATAGGCTTGCCGCACCACGGCATCGCAGCGGATCTGTGCTGGCGTGCCGGTCGCGACGATGGCCCCCGAGACCAGCACCGAGATGCGGTCGGCCATCGAGAACACCGCGTCCATGTCGTGTTCGATCAGCAGCATGCCGAAGCGGCCGCGCAGGCCGGCCAGCACGCCGATGGCCTGTTTCGCTTCGGCCGGGCTCAGGCCGGCGAGCGG
>NZ_DATILJ010000215.1:0-23715 GCF_035476535.1 Aquabacterium sp. | reverse complement strand
GCCGCGCGCAGCACGGCAGCCAGCTTGGTGGCGTCGGCATTCTTCAGGTGCACGACATGGATGCTGCCGGCCGGGCCGTCGGCGCCGGGGCGGTCGAGCCGGCCGATCAGCGCGCGCATCGAGGCCAGGCGCGCCGGGCTTGCGGCGCGGATGATCAGCGAATTGCTGCGCGTATCGGCCATCACCGTGGTCGCGGCCGTTGCGCCCGGCACCTGTGCGCCGCCGGTGGCCGAGCTTTCGCCGAGCTTTTGCACCAGCGCGGCCATGTCGGTGGCCACCGCATGCTGCAGCGGCACGACCTCGATCTCGGTGGACGCAGGCTGGTCCAGCGCGGCGATGATGCGGCCGATGCGCGCCAGGTTGTCGGCGTAATCGGTGATCACCAGCGAGCTGGTACCCGGGTTGGCATTGATGGTGTTGTTCGGGCTGATCAGCGGCCGCAGCACCGCGACCAGGTTGTTCGGGTTCTCATGGCTGAGCCGGAAGACCTGGGTGATGACCTGGTCGCCCCGCTGTTGCACCGGGCCGATCGACACCGTGCCGGCCTGCAGCTTGGCCTCGGCCTCGGGCACCACCTTCAGCAACCCGTTGTTGTCGACCAGCGCGAAGCCCAGGCCGCGCAGCGCGGCCAGGTAGTTCAACCAGGCCTCGCGCACCGGAATCGGCTGCTCGTTGTAGACCGTGATCGTGCCTTTGACGCGTGGGTCGACAAGGATCGACTGGTCGATCATCGCCGACATCGCGCGGGTCACGCCTTCGATGTCGGCATTGACGAAGTTCAGTGTCACCGGCGCGCTGGAGCGCAGCTTCGGGTTCGCTGCCCGCGCGCTGGTGGCCGGCGCGGTGGCCGGTTCCTGCGCGGCCAGCGGCGGGCTCAGCCAGGCAGCGGCGACCAGGCAGGCCAGGGGCAGCGCCCGTGCGGCGCGGGGCCGCGCGGACGGGCGGCGCGGGGATCGCTGGGGGGGCTGGCGCATGGGAATCATCCAATCGAAATGACGGCCGACGCGCCCTGGCGCCGGCCGATGATGTTGAGCAGGTTGACCAGGCCCGATTCCTGGCCCTCGGCCGCCTGGGCCTGGCCGCGGAAACGCAGCCGCGCGCCGGTCCACTGGCCGCTGCCGGACAGGCGCAAGGCGCCTTCCAGCGTCTGCAGCGACACCTGCACAGCGTCGCCGGCGGCGGCGTCGCTGCGCAAAGCCAGCCGGTAGCTGCCCAGGCTGTCCAGCGTGGACAGCCGCGAGCTCAGGCTTTGCGCCTGCAACTCCAGCGTGCCAGTCAGACGCGTGCGGCCGGCGACCTGTTCGATGGTCAGGCCCGGGCTGGACAGCTGCAGCGTGCCGCCGAGTTGCAACGTGTTCCACGGTGCGCCCAGCCCTTCGAGCCAGCGCGTGGGCCATTGGCCGATGGCCTGCGGCCGCGCCGGCAGCACCAGCGTGAAGCCCGACAGCGTGGGCTGCAGTTGCAGATGCAGCTTGCCGTTCAGGCAGCAGGCCTGTTCGGCGGTGATGCGCAGGCCGCGCCAGGCCGGCCGCAGGCGCCAGCGCAGCCGGCCCGGCAGGGCCGAGGCATCGCGGCTGCCGGGGCCGCCGGTGAGCAGCAGCACCGCGCTGCCGTTCCAGACGCTGCCGCGTACATCGGCCAATAGCAGGCGTTCGCCGGTGGCCTGTTGCACGCGCTCGGCCAGCCAGCTGGCCGGCAGGAACAGCAGCACGCCCAGCAGCACACCGGTCGCCGCGCCCCACAGCGCCCAGCGGCGCGTGGCGTGCTGGGCGCGTTGCCAGGCGCGATCGGACTGCGCTGCCGGCGCCGGCCGGCGCAGCAGGGCAGAGCGCATCACGGCCCGCCCCCGATCGCCAGCACCACGTTGCCGGCGTACAGGCCTTGCGGCGTGCGGTTCAGCTGGCCTTCGATGACGCGGGCTCGGGCGCCGACGCGCACCTCGGCGATCCAGGCGGTCAGCTCCTCGGCCGGCATGCCGGTTACGGTGAGCGTGGCGCGCGGACCTTGCAGCGTGAGCTTGGCCTTGTCGCCCAGGCGGGCGGCGGCGGCGCTGAGCACCACCTGCGATTGTTCCGGCGGCACCGGCGGCGTGGCGCGCAGTTCGGTGGCCTCGGCGGCCAGGCGCTGCATCTGCTGCAACTGGCCGTCCAGGGCATCCAGCTTGGCGGGTGCGCTGCGCACGGTGGCCAGCGCCGGCGCCAGCGCCAGCGCCCACAGCAGGTACAGGCCCAGCACGGCGGCGGCCAGCAACAGCATGCTGCGCTCGCGCGCATTGCGGGCGGCCCAGGCGGCGGCCAGGGTGTTGCGGGCGCTGCGCCAGGCGGAGGTGTCGGCGGTGTCCATCAGGCGCCCTTGCCGGCGGCGGGCGTGCCGCCTGGCGTGCCACCAGGCACGGCACCGGTCCCGCGCTGCACTGCGGGCGCGCCCCGGCTCAGCACCAGCCGGCCTTCCGCGCTGTCCACCGACACGCCGGCAGCGGCCACGCGGCTGCGGAATTGCTCGATCTGCGGTGGCGCCCAGCCCGGCGCCATCAGCGTCAGCTTGCCGGCTTCGAAGCGCAGGCCTTGCACCGGCGCCTGGCCCGGCGGCCAGGCCTGGGCGGCCAGCGCCACCAGCGGTTCCAGGTCGGCATCGCCGGCACGGCCGGCGGCGGCGCGCAGCAGTTCGGTTTCACGTTGCATCTGGGTCGGCGCGTCGAGCACGGCGCGCACCTGCGGGTGGCTGCTGCGCAGCAGCGCGTTCATCGCCTGCTGGCGTGCGGCCAGCGTGCGCTGCTGTTGCCAGGCCCAGAGGTTCAGGCCGAGCACCTGGGCCAGCAGCAGGGCCGCCAGCCCCCAGCGCACCGGCCGCCAGGCGGGGCTCATGAGCTTCTTGGCGCCGTCGCGCAGCGCGCGCAGGCCGCGGTGGTGCGACACCAGCGAGAACTGCCGCAGATTCCACGGCGAGCGGGCGGCGGCCAGCAACGCGTCGGCCTCGCTGTGCACCTGCACCGGGGCACCGAGCCAGCGCTCGGCGGCAGCGGCCACGGCCGGCTCGGCGGTGAAGCTGGCACTTCGCTCTTTCCAGCGGCTGTGCAGCTGGCGCGCCAGGCCGCCGCCCAGGCGCAGCGTGCAGACCCCGGTTTCGTCGGCCAGCGCCAGCCAGGGTTCGGCAGCGTCGGTGCCGCTGCCGGCAGCGTGTTCAGGGGCGGGAAAGAAGTGGCCATGTGCGTTGGCGTCCGGCCACAGCGCCGGCACCACGCGTTCGACCGCCAGACCGGCCTGCTCCAGCGTGGCCAGCTGGGCGGCCAGCCAGGGCCGGTGCACGGCAGCCACCCAGGTCGGCTGGCCGGCGCGGGCCTGCGGGGCCAGGGCCAGCTGAACTTGCTCGTCGTCGTCGAGCAGCTGTTCTTCCAGCACGCCGGCCAGCGCGGCCCGCAGGCGACTGGCCGGCGCGCGGGGCAGCGTGATGCGGTGCCAGCCGATCTCGGTGGCCGGCAGCACCGCCACCACGGTGTCGGCGCGCGGCAGCTGGGCGGTGGTGCTGCGGCCGTGGGCACTGGCGGCCAGGCCATCGGCGCTCAGCACATGGCCGTACTCGGCAGCGCCCTCCGGCACGGCGCCGCCGGTGCGGCTTCGGGCCGGCAGCTGGATCACAAGCATCGACATGGGTGGGGGTCAGCCTAGCAAGGTCGCGTAAAGAAACGTCGGTGGTCGCATGTCCGGCGCGACGCGATCGTCACCGGCGGGGCGCGCGGCCCGCATTGTGGCAAAGCCGGCCACTGCGTCACGCCGCGGGCCGCGGGCGGCCGGGAAGCGCTGCGTCATGGCGTCTGCGGCAACACGCTTTGCGCGCGCTGGCGGCGCACGGCAAACACCTCGAGGTTCTGCCGCAGCACCAGCGTGTCTTCCTCAAGCACGCGGTCCTCGAAGCGCATGCGGCCGTGCACCTCGAAGAAGTCGGAGCTCACCGACAGGTGCGTCTCCGGCAGCGTGATGCCCGCGGGCAGTTGCGCCTGCGCGGCCGGCACCGTCTCGAAGGGCGCGGTCTTGCGCAGCTGCACCAGGCGCTCAGCCATGCCGAGGTCGAGGCCCTCGACCACCGCGGCCAGCACTTCGCGCGGCGCGGTGTTCAGGTTGACCTTGGTGGTGCGCGGCAGGATCGTGGCCACCTTGCGCAACCGCTCGATGCTGGCCCCGTCCAGGCTGATCCAGGCCAGGTCTTCCATGCGCATCGGCGTCAGCGCGGCGTTCTGGTCGGTGCCGGCCTGGGCCGCCAGCAGGCCGTCGGCCAGGCGGCCCGCGACATCGCTGGACACGCCGGCGTACTTGCACAGGCGTTCGAGCAGCTCCAATTCCTTGGGCTCGATCTTGCCGTCCTCGGCCAGGTTGCGCAGGTTGTAGCGCGCCTGGGCGTCCTGGATCGAGCCGCTGATGAACAGGTCCGAGCCGCCGCCGTCAGCCGTGTTGTTGGGGTCGGCGGCCAGGAAGGTGGAGACGCGCGATTCCTGCAGCGGGTTGTTCCACGCACCCTGTTCGCCGGTGGGCTTGCCGCGGCGCTGGGCCGTGCTGGCGTCTTCCCGCAACACCAGTCGCGCCCAGTTGAGCGCGCCATAGGTCACCCAGGTCGCCTGCACGCGAGCCCGTTCCGCGGTTTCGACTTCGATCGAGCGCCATTGCTGCCACACCATGCCGGCGGCCAGCGTGGCCACCAGCGTCAGCAGCACCATGGCCACCAGCAGCGCCGCGCCGCGCTGGCGCCGGCGGGGTGCGGGCAGCCTCGGCCGTGCGGGCGGGCGTGTCATGGCAGTTGGGGTCCCAGCGCAATGTCGCGCGTCAGCTTGCCCTCGGGCAGCTCGATCACCAGTCGCACGCCCTGCGGCAGTTTTTCCCGCGTCGTGGTTCCCGGCGTGCCGGCCGTGCCCGATGCCGCCGTCGCCGCCAGCTCGCCGGTGGACTGCGCATTGGTCCAGGCGCCCTCGCGGTAGAAGTAGACCTGCCAGCCGCTGACGCTGTCGAGCAGGCTGATCTGCTGCGGCTCGTTGCCCAGCAATTGCTGACTGGCCAGCCAGGACTCCTGCAGCCCGGCCACGCGCGTGCTGCCGGCGCTGGCCCAGCGCCGCCACACGCCCTCGCGCAGCGACCACACCACGACCTGCAGGCCGGCATCGGTGCGCCGTGTCAGGCGCAGCGCGGCGCCGTCGAAGGCCAGGCCGGGCGCGGTCTTGGTGTCTTCCACGGCCAGCAGGTCGGCCTCGAACTGCGCGGCAATCGCCGACAGGCGCAGGCTGCGCTCGGAGGCGGACTGCGCCACCTCGCGCGAGCGCGCCATGCTGTCGATGCCGCGCCAGCCCAGCACCGCCAGCACCGACATGATCAGCAGCGCGACCAGCACCTCGATCAGCGTGAAGCCCTGTCCGGGCCGTGAGTGCCTTGCCGACATGGTCAATAGCGCCCGAAGACCGTGGCGATGGTGATCAGCACATGGCCGTCGGCGTCCAGCACCTGGGCCTTGACGACGCGAAAGTTCGGGTGCTCGCTGCGCTCGCTGAGCAAGCGGCCGCGGTAGTCGCGGCCCAGCTGCTGGCATTCGAAGTCGCTGTCGGCGCCGGGGAACTGGCGCGCCAGGCGCAGGTTGGTCAGCGCGTTGTCGGCACACCATTGGGCCGCTGTCACGTCGGCCAGGCGCTGCGCATTGCTGGTCAGCGCGCCGGCGGCCTTGAGCCCGGCGCCCAGCGCGATGGCGACGATGGCCAGCGCCACCAGCACTTCCACCAGCGTGAAGCCGGTCGACGGGCGGGCCGGCCGATGGGTCGGTGGACGGGCGAGGCGGTGTGGCATCAGGGCGTGCCGGGCGCGGCCGCAGCCAGAGGCGCGAAGGGTCCGAGCCCGTCGGTCGCCAGCACCAACTGCTGCTCGCCCAGGCGCAGGCTGATGCGCTGCGGGCCGATCAGCGGTTCAGGACCCAGCAGCAGCGCGCGGGCGCCGATGATCTCGGCCTGCAGGTCTTCGTTCAGCCAGCGCTGCGGCAGCTTCAACTGCGCTGGCAGGCCGACAAAGTGGAAGCCTTCGCCGGCCACCGGGCTGCCCAGCTCGAAGCGCACCGGCACGCCCAGCGCCCGCGATTCGGCTCGCCCAGCTTCGAGCACCGCGGCCAGTCGCGCACCTTCTTGCTCGAGACGTGCCGCGGATGGATCGCGCAGCGCCAGGCTGACCAGCGCGACCGAAATGCCCACCAGCACCAGCACGACCAGCAACTCGACCAGCGTGAAGCCTGACGGCTCCCGGCCGATTAGCCGCCGGGCCTTACTGCCAGGAGCCGATGTCAGCGTTCTTGCCTTCACCGCCGGCCTGGCCGTCGGCGCCAAAGCTGAACACATCGATGTCGCCCTTCACGCCGGGGTTGAGGTACTGGTAGGGCTGGTTCCAGGGGTCGTTGGGCAACTTTTCCAGGTAGGGGCGCCAGTTCGGCGGCACGGCGCCGGTGCTGGGTTTTTGCACCAGAGCGCCCAGGCCTTGCTCACCGCTGGGGAAGCGCTGGTTGTCCAGCTTGTAAAGCTTCAGTGCCTGCATCAGGTTGTTGACGTCGGTGCGCGCCGCGGTGGCACGCGCATCGTCGGTGCGGTCCAGCAGGTTCGGCACGATCAGCGCCGCCAACACACCGATGATGACCAGCACGACCAGCAGCTCGATCAGCGTGAAGCCGGACCGCGCGGCCCGGCGCAGGAAGCGGGTGGGCGAGGGTGTCGGCAGGGGCATGGTTCCAGCAGGGATCGTCGAAGCGCTGAATGATAATCGGCGCATGACCTCGCGCCTGTTGTCCTTTGTGATCTGGCTCGCCGTGGCCGCGACCGCTGTGTTCTGGGGCCTGCGCCTGACAGCCGGCTCGCGCGGACTGCCGCCCCACGCCACGCTGGCCACACAGGCCTTGCCGCAAGGCGGTGACCTGACGCGGCTGTTCGGCAGCCCGCCGCCGGAGGAAGTGGCCGCGGTGGTGCCGGTGGCGGCGGACAGCCGTTTCAAGCTGCTGGGCGTCGTGGCACCGGCGCGCGGCCAGCATGCCGGGCTGGCCTTGATTGCGGTGGACGGCAAGACGCCGCGTGCGGTGGCGGTGGGCGGCCGTGTCGACGGGGATCTGGTCGTGCGTTCGATCAGCCATCGGCGGGTTGAACTCGGCAATGACGGCAGCGGCCCGCCCAGCGTGATGCTGGAGTTGCCGGCGGTGGCCGAAGCCGCACGCGGCTCGCTGCCGGTGGCCCAGGGCGAAGCCGGCGTGCCGCCGCCACCGAGCCTGCCGGTGGCGCCGATCGCCGCCTTGCCGGCACCGATGCTGCAGCGACGGCCGGGCACGCCGCCGATGCGCCCGGCGCTGCCGATGCCGGCACCGGTGGCCCCGGCCGGCGCGACGTCGCAGCCGCCGGCCTTCGGCATCACGCCGCAAACCCAGGTCCAGCCGCCGAACGACGGGCTGCCGGCGACCCGCTGAATCAGCCCGGCGGGAAAGCCTCCGCGGCCGCGTCGTCGTTGGCCAGCGGCTGATCGACGACCATCGGCGAGGGCCGCGACGGGCCCGGATCTTCGCCATCGGCCAGCTCGGTCAGCAAGGCTGCGGCGCTGCGCACCAGCGGCCAGGACAGGCAGGCGCCGGTGCCGTCGATGCTGTCCAGGCCGAGTTCCAGCAGGGCCGAGGCATTGAACAGGTTCAGCGCCTGATCGAGCCCGCGGTGGCTGTGGCTGCGGCAGAAGACGCAGTAGTCCGTCACGGCCGAAGCAATGCGCGAGGCCACCATCAGCGCCGCGCAGGCGGCCATGCCATCGACCATGATCAGGTGGCGCTTGCTCGCGGCCACCAGCATCACGCCGACCATCACCGCGGTTTCGAAACCGCCGAAAGCGGCCAGCACTTCCACCGCATCGGTGATCTCGCGGTGCCGGCCTTGCGCCGCCTGGGCGATGACCATCAGGTGTGCCAGCGACTCGGCATTCATCTGCGGGCCGCTGACCAGCAGGTCGCGCACGGGGCTTTGCGTCAGCCGCGACAACACCAGTGCCGCGGCTTCCTGCGCTCCGACGCCGATGCCAGCGCAGGCCACCATGTTGCCGCGCAGCGCATCGCCGATTTCCATGCCGGCGCGGATGGCGGCATGCGCCTGGTCCAGCGCCATCGCGTTGCCGACGCGGGCATTGCGCGTGCCGTGGGCGATCTTGCGCGGCATCAGCCGCTCGTGCGGCGCCAGTTCGTTGGCCAGGCCGCAGTCGATGACCGACAGTTCCAGCCCCTGGATGCGGGCGAACACCGACACCGGCAGCTGGCCGGTCAGCAGTTGGTTGACCTGTTCATGCGACTGGCGGCGCAGCGGCAGCGCAATGCCATCGACCGCCAGGCCATGGTCCGACGCAAATATCACCAGCTGCGGATCGCGAAAGCGCGGCTTCAGCGTGTTCTGCATCAGGCCCAGGCGCACGGCCACCGGTTCCAGCTCGCCCAGGCCGCCCACCGCCTCGCAGCGGCGCTGCAGTTTTTCCACCAGCGCGCGCTCAAGCAGCGGGCTGGAGGTCGGCGAGATCAGTGAGCGGTTCAGCGACATGGGCGAAGTGTAAGCAGGTCAGGGTCCACCCATCTGCTCAGGCGGCGCGCACGCTGCGTCAGCGCAGAAACAGGCGATACACGGGGTTGTCGGTTTCTTCGGTGCAGGGGTAGGCCAGCGCATCGAGGAAGGCCTGGAACGCCTTGGCGTCGCCGCGCGGCACCTGGATGCCCACGAGGATACGGCCATAGTCCGCGCCCTGGTTGCGGTAGTGGAACAGGCTGATGTTCCAGTCCGGGTGCAGCGAGGACAGAAAGCGCATCAGCGCACCGGGCCGCTCGGGGAAGACAAAGCGGAACAGTCGTTCGTCCAACGCCAGATCGGAGCGGCCGCCGACCATGTGGCGCACATGCTCCTTGGCCAACTCGTCGTCGGTCAGGTTCACCGTGGCGAAACCGTGGCGCTGGAAGTTGCGCGCGATCTTGTCGGCTTCGTCACGCCGGCTGATGGCGATGCCGACGAAGACATGGGCCTCGTCGGCGTCGGAGATGCGGTAGTTGAACTCGGTCACCGCGCGCGGGCCGATCAGTTCGCAGAAACGCTTGAACGAGCCGCGCTCCTCGGGGATCGTCACCGCGTAGAGGGCTTCGCGCTGCTCGCCGAATTCGGCTCGCTCGGCGACGAACCGCAGGCGGTCGAAGTTCATGTTGGCGCCGCAGGTGATGGCGATCAGCGTCTGGCCCTTGCATTTGTGCGTCGCCGTGTACTGCTTGATCGCGGCCACGCCCAGCGCGCCGGCGGGCTCGAGGATGCTGCGCGTGTCCTGGAACACGTCCTTGATCGCGGCGCAGACCTCGTCGGTGTCCACCACGACGAAGTCGTCGACCAGTTTGCGCGTCAGCCGGAAGGTCTCTTCGCCGACCAGCTTGACTGCGGTGCCGTCGGAGAACAGCCCGACATCGTTCAGCTGCACGCGTTTGCCGGCCTTGACCGAGCGCACCATCGCGTCGGAGTCGCGGGTCTGCACGCCGATCACGCGGATCTCCGGCCGCACCGCCTTGATGTAAGAGGCCACGCCGGAGATCAGCCCGCCGCCGCCGATGGCGACGAAGATCGCGTCGATCGGGCCTTCGTGCTGGCGCAGGATTTCCATCGCGATGGTGCCCTGGCCGGCGATGACGTCGGGGTCGTCGAACGGGTGCACAAAGGTCAGCTCATCGGCCTGCTGCAGCGTCAGCGCATGCTGGTAGGCGTCGGAATAGCTGTCGCCCTGTAGCACCACTTCGCCGCCCAGGGCAGCGACGGCGTCGATCTTCAGCTTGGGCGTCGTCACCGGCATCACGATGACCGCGCGGCAGCCCAGGCGGCGCGCGCTCAGTGCGACACCCTGGGCATGGTTGCCGGCCGACGCGCAGATCACGCCGCGCGCGAGCTGCTCCTTCGTCAGGTGCGCCATCTTGTTGTAGGCACCGCGCAGTTTGAAGCTGAACACCGGCTGCTGGTCTTCGCGCTTGAGCAGCACATGGTTGCCGACACGCCGCGACAGGCTGCGCGCGGGCTCCAGCGGCGATTCGATCGCCACATCGTAGACCCGGGCCGTGAGGATCTTCTTCAGGTAGTCGGGGTGCGTGGCGCGGGCCATTGTGGAAGCTGTCTTTCGAGGGGGCGCACGGGTTTGCGCGGCGCGGCATCATAAATCGCGCGCCCAAGAAAAAAGCCCGGGGCGTGAGCCCCGGGCTGAATCCACCATTGGAGGAGGTGGAGGAGACAATCGGTGGGGTCCTTGACAAGGACCCGATGAAGCACAGTCTAGCGTGGCCGATGCTGCGCTGCAATATCATCTTTCACAACGGTTCTAGGGTGGGCGCTCCAGGGTCTGGTGCGCGGCGCCCGCAACGGGTGCACTTGCGCCCCGCTACGGAGAGCGACAAATGGAATGCACGATCCACTGGGTACCGGGCAGCGGCATGGGCATGCTGGCTGAAACCGGCAGCGGCCATACCTTGATGATGGACGGTGCACCCGACGGCGGTGGCCGCAACCTGGCGCCGCGACCGATGGAAACCCTGCTGGTCGGTGCCGGCGGCTGCACGGCCTACGACGTGCTGTTGATCCTCAAGCGGGGCCGCCACCAGGTGACCGACTGCCGCGTGAAAATCGAGGCCGAGCGTGCGCCGGTCGACCCGAAGGTGTTCACGCGCATCCACATGCACTTCATTGTCAGCGGCCATAACTTGCCCGAGGCCGCGGTGGCGAGGGCGATTGCGCTGTCGCACGAAAAGTACTGTTCGGCGACCATCATGCTCGGCAAGACGGCCGCGGTGAGCACCAGCCACGAAATCGTGGCTGTATAGATGGATAGCCACGAGATCGTGGCAGCCTGATCAGATGTAGTGAGCCGTGCCCGTCATCACCCGCGCGGCGGCGCGCATCAGCCAGCGCACCGGCGCGGGCACCGGTGCAGCGCCGGCTTGTTCGGCGGCGTCGGCATGGCGGCCCTCGTCGATCTTCATCTGCTCCACCACCGCGCGCGAGGCGCTGTCGGCGGCCGGCAGGCGATCCAGATGGCTGGCCAGGTGCTGCTCGACCTGGCGCTCGGTCTCGACCACGAAGCCCAGGCTGTAGCGGTCGCCGGCGCGCCCGGCCACCAGGCCGATCGCAAACGCGCCGGCGTACCACAGCGGGTTCAGCAGGCTGGGCCGGTCGCCCAGGTCGGCCAGGCGGCGTTCGGTCCAGGCCAGGTGGTCGGTTTCGTCGCGTGCGGCGGCACGCATCTGGGCCTGAAGTTCCGGCGTGCGTGCCGTCAGCGCCTGCGCCGCATACAACGCCTGGGCACAGACCTCGCCCACATGGTTCACGCGCATCAAGGCGCCAGACAATTGCCGTTCCTCCGGCGACAGCTGGGGCGCAGCACCCGATACGGCGTCTTGCGGCAGCGGTCGCGCCGAGCGAGCACTGCGGCTCAAGGCGCGCAGGGCCATCTCGGCGCTCTCTATCAGTGCGTCTGTGCGGGGCATGCAACGAGCATAGCGCAGCGCTCCAAAGAGGCCTTGCGGACCGGCGATGATGCGTCGCACCCGGCTTCGAGTCGCGTTGTTGTCAGACAACAAGTAGGCGGCTTTTTCGGGTCAATTCTTTGCAAGCGGTGCGGGCGTCTGGTGGAATAGCCGCAACTTCCGATGAGGAGGTTGGCCTGACCGGCCCGCGCCCTTCCCGGTGTGGCGGGTTCCCTACGGGATCGGGACCTCTTGTTCAACCTAGGAGATAGCTGCAATGAAAAAGTCTCTGCTCGCCCTCGCCGCTTTTGGCCTGTTTGCGGGTGCCGCGTCGGCTCAGTCGACGGTTACGCTGTTCGGTATCGTCGATGCTGGCTTCGCACGTTTGAGCGCCAAGACCACCGCTGGCAGCAAGACGGTGCAAGGCGTCACCAACTCGGGCCTCAACAGCAGCCGTCTGGGTTTCCGCGGTGTTGAAGACCTTGGTGGTGGCCTGAAGGCGGGCTTCTGGCTCGAAGGCGCGCTGTCCAACGACGACGGCAATGCCGCTGGCTTCAACTTCCAGCGCCGTTCTACGGTCAGCCTGATGGGCAACTTCGGTGAAATCCGCCTCGGGCGCGACTACACCCCGCACTTCTGGAACACGACGGTCTATGACCCGTTCGGTACCAACGGTATCGGTCAGGCCCTGACGCACAGCATGATTGGTTCTGTGGGTGCCGGGGCCAATGGCACGAATTCGGTCCGCTCCAACAACACCATCGGCTACATCCTGCCGGGCAACCTGGGCGGCATCAATGGCCAGGTCCAGATCGGCTTTGGTGAGAACCTCAATGGCGTGAAGACGAACAACTACCTCGGTGGTCGTGTCGGCTACGCGGCCGGTCCGGTGTCGGCGCATGTCGCCTACGGCAAGACCGAAGGCGCGACCGACGGTGGGGACGTCAAGTACTTCAATGTCGGCGCCTCCTACGACGCCGGCGTCGTGAAGCCGATGGTGATGGTCGCGCAAGAAAAGTCGGGCGCTGGCCTGAAGATCATGGCTGCCGAAGTGGGCGTCACCGCCCCGTTGGGTCAGGGCGAACTCCGCGCGGCCTACAGCCGTTACGACGTCAAGGATCCGGCCGCTGTGCGCGACAACGACTGGAACAAGATTGCCGTTGGTTATGGCTACAACCTGTCCAAGCGCACCCAGCTGTACTCGACCTATGCGCGCATCAGCAACAAGGGCGCTCAGAACCGGGTCGTCGCGAACAACGGCCTCGGCTTCGGTGCTGCCGTTATCGCTGGCGGCACGAACAACAGTGGTGTGGAATTGGGTATTCGCCACTCGTTCTGATCGTTGGTTTCCTTGGGCCTTGCGGGGTCCAGGACTGCAGACAAACCGCCCTTCGGGGCGGTTTTTTTTCGACTGTTGCGCGCGCGCCCACTCGCTACGCGAACGGGTGTTTCCCCTTTTGCGCCCGGCATGGCTTTTGCGGATCATGCGCGCTGGTTCGCAAACGCACGGGGGAGGTGCGCTGCCGGATGCCGATGGCCACAAGCCGCCGCCTTTCAGCCCGCACAACGACCGACTGCCGCCATGCTCGCTTTCATTCTTCGCCGCCTGATCCAGGCATTGGTCGTGATGCTCACGGTGGCGTTCATTGCCTTCATGCTGTTCCAGTATGTCGGCGATCCGGTCACCAATCTGCTCGGGCAGGATGCCACGCCGCAGCAGCGGCAGCAGCTGCGGGTGGACCTCGGCCTGGACCAGCCGTTTCCGGTGCAGTTCGCGCGCTTCATCGGCAACGCGGTGCAAGGTGAGTTCGGCCTGAGCTTGCGCCAGGGCCGCAAGGTCTCGGCGCTGATGGTCGAACGCTTGCCGGCCACGCTGGAGCTGGCGACAGTGGCCGCGCTGCTGGGTCTGCTGTTCGGCATTCCGTTGGGCGTGTATGCCGCCTTGCGACGCGGCACCGTGATGTCGCAGCTGGTGATGACCGGCTCCTTGCTGGGTGTCTCGCTGCCGAACTTCCTCATCGGCATCCTGCTGATCCTGTTGTTCGCGGTGACGCTGAAGTGGCTGCCCAGCTTTGGCCGCGGTGAGGTGGTGATGCTGGGCTCGGTGTCCACCGGCTTGCTGACGGCCGACGGCCTGCGCCATCTGTTGCTGCCCGCCTTCACGCTGTCGCTGTTTCCGATGACGCTGGTGCTGCGGCTGGTGCGCTCGGAGATGCTGGAGGTGCTTCGCACCGACTACATCAAGTTCGCCCGCGCCCGCGGCCTGCCGGACCGGCGCGTGTACTTCGGCCATGCGCTGAAGAACACGCTGGTGCCGGTGATCACGATCGCCGGCCTGCAACTGGGTTCGATCATCGCGTTTGCGATCGTCACCGAAACCGTCTTCCAATGGCCCGGCATGGGCCTGCTGTTCATCCAGGCCGTGCAGTTCGCCGACATCCCGGTGATGGCCGCCTACCTGTGCCTGATTGCGCTGATCTTCGTCACCATCAATTTGGTGGTCGACCTGTTGTACTTCGCGGTCGATCCGCGGCTGCGCATTGAGCGCAGCGGAAGCGGCCACTGATCCCCTCATGACTGAACACCCCTCCGCGCAGCCGGCTGCGTCCGGCGCCTCCGCACAGCCTGCTGCGCCCGGGGCGTTCGCGCGCTTCTTCGATGGCGACGTCTGGCACAGCTTCAAGAACTCGCCGGTGGCGATCATCGCGGCGCTGATCGCGGCGATCTGCGTGATCTGCGCGCTGTTCGCCAACTGGCTGGCGCCGCACAACCCGCTGGACCTGGCGACGCTGGAGCTGATGGACGCGCGCCTGCCGCCGGCCTGGATGCCCGAAGGCAGCAGCAAGTACCCGCTGGGCACCGACGATCAGGGCCGCGACATGCTGTCGGCGCTGATGTACGGCTCGCGCATTTCGCTGTTCGTCGGCCTGGCTTCGGTGCTGGTGTCGATGGTCATCGGCGTCGGGCTCGGCCTGCTGTCGGGCTTCGTCGGCGGCCGGGTCGACAGCATCATCATGCGGATCTGCGACGTGATGCTCTCGTTCCCGGCGATCCTGATCGCGCTGCTGATCGATGGCATCGGCAAGGCCGTCTTTCCTAACGCCCACGATACGCTGGCCTTCGCGGTGCTGATCGTCGCGATTTCGCTGACGGGCTGGGTGCAGTACGCACGCACGGTGCGCGGCTCCACGCTGGTCGAGCGCCAGAAGGAATACGTGCAGGCGGCGCGGGTCATCGGCGTCACGCCGGCGCGCATCATGCGCCGGCACGTGCTGCCCAACGTGCTGGGGCCGGTGCTGGTGCTGGCAACGATCCACATCGCCACCGCGATCATCACCGAGGCCACGCTGTCTTTCCTGGGGGTGGGGGTGCCGCCGACATCACCGTCGCTGGGTACGCTGATCCGCGTCGGCCAGGACTACCTGCATTCGGGTGAATGGTGGATCACGATCTTCCCGGGCCTGGTGCTGATCATGATTGCGCTGTCGGTCAACCTGCTGGGCGACTGGTTGCGCGATGCGCTGAACCCGCGCCTGCGCTGAAGAGGATGTCGATGGCGTCTCCTCTGCTTGAAGTCAACCACCTGCGGGTGGAGTTTCCAACGCGCCGCGGCACGCTGCGCGCGCTGGACGATGTGTCCTTCGACATCGCCCCGGGCGAGATCCTTGGCGTCGTCGGTGAATCCGGCGCCGGCAAGTCGCTGACCGGCGCGGCCATCATCGGCTTGCTGGAGCCGCCGGGGCGGGTGGCCGCCGGCGAGATCCGGCTGGCTGGACAACGCATCGATAACCTGCCCTATGAGCGCATGCGCGAGATTCGCGGCCGCCAGATCGGCGCCATCTTCCAGGATCCGCTGACCTCGCTGAACCCGTTGGTGACGATCGGCAAGCAGTTGATCGAAACGATCCAGGTCCATCTGAAGCTGGGTTATGAGCAAGCGCGCCAGCGTGCCGTCCGCCTGCTGCAGGAGACGGGCATCCCGGCGGCCGAGCAGCGCATCGATCAGTATCCGCACCAGTTCTCCGGCGGTATGCGCCAGCGGGTGGTGATTGCGCTGGCGCTGGCGGCCGAGCCGAAACTCATCGTCGCCGATGAGCCGACGACAGCGCTGGACGTGTCGATCCAGGCCCAGATCATCGGCCTGCTCAAGCGCCTGACCAAGCAGCATGGCGCCGCGGTGATGCTGGTGACGCACGACATGGGCGTGATCGCCGAAGCCTGCGACCGCGTGGCGGTGATGTATGCCGGGCGCATCGTCGAGATCGGGCTGGTGGCCGATGTGATCCACCGGCCGGCGCATCCTTACACCGTCGGGCTGATGGGCTCGATCCCGTCGATGGAGATTGACCGCGAGCGCCTGATGCAGATCGACGGCGCGATGCCGCGGCTGAACGCCATTCCTGCGGGCTGCGCGTTCAATCCGCGCTGCCCGCAGGTGTTCGAACGCTGCCGCCGCGAGCGGCCCGACCTGATGGCTGCCGGCGCCACGCGCGCGGCCTGCTGGCTGCGTGCAGAAGCTCCACGGAGCGCGGCATGACGGCGCTGGTGCAAGTGAACGACCTGGCCAAGGTGTTCGATGTCTCGGCACCATGGTTGAACCGGGTCCTCGAACGCAAGCCGCGGCAGTTCGTGCATGCGGTCGATGGCGTGAGCTTCACCATCGAGAAGGGCAAGACGCTGGCGCTGGTGGGTGAGTCCGGCTGCGGCAAGAGCACGGTGGCGCGCTTGCTGGTGGGCCTTTATGGGCCGACACGCGGCACGGTGGCCTTCGATGGCCAGGACACGCAAGTGATGCTGTCCACACCCGCTGCACGTACCTTGCACCGGCGCATGCAGATGATCTTCCAGGATCCCTATGCGAGCCTGAATCCGCGCTGGAAGGTGCGCGACATCGTCGGCGAACCGCTGCGCGAGCATGGCCTGGCGACCAGCGAGGCGGCGCTGAAAGAACAGGTGGGCGAGCTGCTGGCGTCGGTGGGCCTGGCCGCGGCCGACATGGAGAAGTTCCCGCACCAGTTCTCGGGCGGCCAGCGCCAGCGCATCTCGATCGCGCGTGCATTGGCCACGCAGCCGGAGTTTCTGGTCTGCGACGAGCCGACCTCGGCGCTGGACGTGTCGGTGCAGGCCCAGGTGCTGAACATCATGAAGGATCTGCAGCGCGAGCGCGGCCTGACGTATCTCTTTATCTCGCACAACCTGGCGGTAGTGCGCCATGTCAGTGACCATGTCGGCGTGATGTACCTCGGCCGCCTGGTGGAACTGGCCGATCGCAACACGCTGTTCACGTCACCGCGGCATCCCTACACCCGCATGTTGCTGGATGCGATTCCCGACATCGGCATGACCGGCCGGGCCCGCACGCCGGTGCAAGGCGAGGTGCCGAATCCGCTGAATCCGCCGAGCGGCTGTGCCTTCCATCCGCGCTGCCCGCATGCCAATGCGCGCTGTTCGGCCGAGCGGCCGGCGCTGAGCAGCTTCCAGGGCATCCAGGTGGCCTGCCACGCGGTGACCGAAGGGCGGATCTGAGCGCCGCTTCCCGGTCGCTTCGCGCCGTGCGCGGCGGGCGTATTCAGCGGCTGGCGGGTGCGGAAGCAGCCGACGCGGCTGCGGCGGCACCCGGCAAGCTCAGCGGCCCTTTTTGACCACAGCCGCAGAGTGCCGCGGCCAGCAGCGTGGCGCAGAGGAGGGGGGTGGTCGCTACACTGAGCCGAAGTTTCATCTGCCGGATTTTATCGACCATGACTGCCGCCGCTTCAACCCTGAGTGACAGCGAGTTTCATCAGCTGTCCGGTACCGTGCTCGCCGGCATCGAGGCCACCATCGACGCGTGGCTGCAGGACGACGTGATCGACATCGACCTGCACCGCACCGGTGGCCTGCTGGAGTTGAGCTTCCCGAACGGCAGCAAGATCATCATCAACACCCAACCGCCCTTGCACGAGTTGTGGGTTGCGGCGCGTGCCGGCGGGCACCACTACCGTCATGTGGCGGGGCTGTGGCTGGATACGCGGGATGGCAGCGAGTTCTTCGCTGCGCTGTCCACATTTGCCAGCCAGCAGGCTGGGCAGCCTTTGAAGTTCAGCACGGCCTGACTCGGTGCACGGACTCAGCGTTTGAACAGGTCCAGGATGCTGCGGCGCTCTTCGTCACTCGGCGCATGCGGCAGCTTGTCTTCGAGACCCACACTGCTGACGCCAGCGCCTGCACCGTACTCGTCGTAGATCCAATCGCCACCGCGCTGCGTCACGCCTTCGGGCACGGCAGTGTCCTGCACCGGCAGCCTGCGCAGTGCGTGGGTCATGTATTCGATCCACACCGGCAGCGCCAGGCCGCCACCGGTTTCCCGGTCGCCCAGCTTGCGCGGGTTGTCGTAGCCGATCCAGACCACCGCGGCCAGCCGGGGCTGATAGCCGGCAAACCAGGCGTCCATCGAATCGTTGGTGGTGCCGGTCTTGCCGTACAGGTCCAGCCGCTTGAAGGTCTGGTAGACCTGGGCCGCGGTGCCGGCGCGCGTGACTTCGCCCATCAGCTGCGACATCACGAAGGCGTTGCGCGCATCGATCACGCGCATCGATTCATCGATCGGCGGTGGCTGCGCTTCCAGCAGCACGCGGCCCTTGCTGTCGGTGACGCGGGTGATCAGCATCGGATTGACTCGGTGCCCGCCGTTGGCAAACACCGAGTAGGCGCCGACCATCTGCATCGGCGTCACCGATCCCGCGCCGAGCGCCATGGTCAGGTAGGCCGGGTGTTTGTCGGCCTCGAAGCCGAAGCGCGTGACCCAATCCTGCGCGTAGTGCACACCGACTGACTGCAGCACCCGGATCGACACCATGTTCTTCGACCTCGCCAGCGCCTGCTTCAGCGGCATCGGGCCTTCGAACTTGCCGTCGTAATTCTTCGGCTCCCAGGGTTGACTGCCGGTGGCGCCGGCGTCGAAGAACAGCGGCGCGTCGTTGACGACGGTCTGGGGCGTGAAACCCTTCTCCAGCGCGCTGGAATAGATGAAGGGCTTGAAGCTCGATCCCGGCTGGCGCCAGGCCTGCACGACATGGTTGAACTTGTTCTTGCCGAAATCGAAGCCGCCGACCAGGGCGCGCACCGCACCCGTGCTTGGATCCATTGAGACAAAGGCGCCTTCGACCTCCGGCTGCTGCGTCAGCGACCAGTCGCCCTTGGGCCCCTTGACCGCACGCACGATCGCGCCTCGGCGGATCTGGACCTTCGGGCCGGCCTTGTCGGACAGCCCCGAGGTCACGGGCTTCAGGCCCTCGCCGGTGACGGTGATGGTCTCGCCCGACTCGAGCACCGCGACCACCTTGCGGGGCGAGGCCTCGAGCACGACCGCGGCCTTCAGCTCGTCGTTGTTCGGATGGTCGGCCAGCGCTTCGGCGATGCGGGCGTCGATGTCCTTCGGGTCGGCCGGCAGGTCCACGTAGTCTTCCGGACCGCGGTAGACCTGCCGGCGTTCATAGTTCAGCAGTCCGCGGCGCAAGGCGCGGTACGCCACCGCTTGGTCGGCCGCATCGACGGTGACGAACACGTTCAGCCCCCGCGTGGTGGTCTCTTCGCCGTACTGGCTTTGGATCAGCTGGCGCACGGTTTCGGCCACATATTCGGCATGCACGCCGGTGTCGGTCGGGGTGCGGTAGCGAAGTTGCTGCTTGTGCGCGGCGTCGGCCTGCTCTTCGGTGATGAAACCGTTCTCGAACATGCGCTGGATGATGTACTGCTGGCGTCGCGTGGCGCGCTGCGGATTGCTCACCGGGTTGTAGGCCGAGGGCGCCTGCGGCAGGCCCGCCAGCATGGCCGCTTCTGCAATGCTCAGCTCCTTCATCGGCTTGCCGAAATAGATCTCGCTGGCCGCGGCGAAGCCATAGGCTCGCTGGCCGAGGAAGATCTGGTTCATGTAGATTTCGAGAATCTGCTCCTTGCTGAGCTGGCTCTCGATCTTCAGCGCCAGCAGGATCTCGTAGATCTTGCGCGTGAAGGTCTTTTCGGTGGACAGGTAGAAGTTGCGCGCCACCTGCATCGTGATCGTCGAAGCGCCCTGGCTCTTGGCCTTGTTGAACTGCGCCAGGCCCGCGCGGATGATGCCGACGTAGTCGACCCCGCTGTGGCGATAGAAGCGGGCGTCCTCGATTGCCAGCACCGCTTCCTGCATCACCTTCGGAATCTGCGAGATCGGCGTGAACAGCCGGCGTTCTTCGCCGAACTCGCCGAGCAGCACGCCGTCGGCCGAGATCACCCGCAGCGGCAGCTTGGGCCGGTAGTCGGTGAGCCCGCTGATCTCCGGCAGGTTCGGGTAGGCCACGGCCAGGGCCACCGCCAGCAGCATCAGCCCGCCCACCAAGGCCGCCAGGCCGGCGCCCAGCAACCACGCAAGAATGCGCATCGGCACCGCGGTCCAGCCGGCCGGCCGGGACGTGTCTGCAGGGCGCGGCGCCGAGGTGGCGCGTTCGGAGTCGCTCATAGATCGGACGAGTGTATAGAAAGCAGTCCGGCGCCTGGCTGGGCCGACTCGGTGGAAACCCGCTGCGGCCGCTAGCGCCTTGTTTCAAATGGCATCAAAAGCGTCGGAGAATCACAACGAGCGCCTCGACTCCAAAAGGAAAATTCCTTTGGTGCACAAAGGCTTTACTGCTAGCATTGAAGTAGTTTCTTAAGAATTGCTGTCCGTTTTTCCGCCCGTTGGGGGAGACCTGTCGTGAGCTTTCTGGACTTGCTGCTGGGCCGCAAGCATCCGCCGATGATCGGGTTGGACATCAGCTCGTCGAGTGCCAAGCTCGTCGAGTTGGGACAGGCTGCGAACGGCGAATTCGTGCTGGAGCGTTTTGCGTCCGAGCCTTTTGAAAAAGGCTGGATCACCGATGGTCAGATCGAGAAGTTCGATGAGGTGGCCGAAGCGGTGCGCAAGCTGGTGCAAAAGAGTGGCACGCGCACCAAGCATGTCGCCATGGCCATGCCGCAATCAGCCGTGATCACCAAGAAGATCATGCTGCCCTCCGGCCTGCGCGAAGAAGAACTGGAGTTGCAGGTCGAGTCCGAAGCCAACCAGTACATCCCGTTCTCGCTGGATGAGGTGAGTCTGGACTTCTGCGTCATCGGCCCCAGCCCGACCTCGGGCGGTGATGTCGAGGTGCTGATTGCGGCGTCCCGCAAGGACCGCGTGCAAGACCGCCAGGGCCTGGCCGAAGCTGCCGGGCTGAAGCCGCAGGTGCTGGACATCGAAGCTCATGCCTCGCGGCTGGCGATGACGCGTGTCGTGGCTGCCTTGCCGAACGAAGGCAAGGATGCACTGGTGGCGCTGTTCGAGATCGGTGCCGACACCACCAGCCTGAAGGTGCTGCGCGATGACGAAATGCTGTACGACCGGGACCAGGCCTTTGGTGGCTCGCAGCTGACGCAGCTGATCTCGCGGCAGTACGGCTTTTCGTTCGAGGAGGCCGAGCAGAAGAAGCTGGCCGGTGACCTGCCCGAAGACTACGACACGGCCATCCTGTCGCCCTTTGTCGACAGCCTGTCGCAGGAAATCGGCCGCGCGCTGCAGTACTTTTTCACCAGCACGCCGCACCACAAGGTCCACTACGTGATGCTGGCCGGCGGTACCGCCACGCTGCCCGGATTGAAGGAGCGCGTGACCGAGTTGACGGGTTTTGCCTCGATGGTGGTGAACCCCTTCGATAACATGAAACTCGGGTCGGCAGTGCGCGAGGCCAAGGTCCGGCGCGAAGCGCCTTCCTACCTCACGGCCTGCGGGCTGGCGATGCGGAGGTTCGTGCAGTGATCCTGATCAATCTGCTGCCCCACCGCGAAGAGCGGCGCCGACAGCGCAAGCGTGCGTTTTTTGCCGGCCTGGGCGCCGCGGCCGTGGCCGGTGTGGCCGCCGCCGGGGTCTGGTATGTCGTGCTGCAGCAGATGACTGCCGCGCAGCAATCTCGCAACGCTTTCCTGAGCGCCGAGATCAAGCGACTGGAGTTGCAGATCAAGGACATTGCCGAACTGAAGTCCGAGATCGAGGGTCTGAAGGCGCGCCAGAAGGCGGTGGAAGACCTGCAGACCAATCGCAACGTGCCGGTCTACCTGCTGGACGAACTGGTGCGCTACACGCCCGAGGGCATCTACTTCACGACGGTCAAGCAGGTGGGTGACATCGTCACCGTCACCGGTGTGGCGCAGACCAATGAGCGGGTGTCGGAGTTCCTGCGCAACGCGCAGAACCAGTCGCAGTGGTTGCGGCGCCCGGAACTGGTCGAAATCAAGGCCGTGAACCTGCCGCCGACTGCCGGTAGCCGGGAACAGCGTCGCTTGTTCGATTTTTCAGTTCGCGTGTCGTTGACACAACCGGCGGCTGCCCAGCCTGCCGCGCCGGCTTCGGCCGCGTCAGCGCCGCCGAAGGCGGCTTGAGGAGGCGCGATGGCCACGACGACCCGCCCCGCCAATCTCGATGTTGCCAGCGCCTTCGGCAAGGCGAGTTCCCAGTTCAAGGGCCTCAATGCGCGCGAGCCCGGGCAATGGCCTTTGCTGCCGAAGATCTGCGCCTGGCTCGGTGCCGGCGCGGCCATGCTGGCCGCGCTGTGGTTCGCGGTGGTGTCCACGGCCGCCGAAGAACTCGAGGCGGCGCGGAACAATGAACCGACACTGAAGGCAGAGTACCGCAACAAGCTGGGGCAGGCGGTGAACCTGTCGGAGTTGCGCAAGCAGAAGCAGCAGGTGCAGGAGTACGTGACCCAGTTGGAGAAGCAATTGCCGGGCAAGGCAGAGATGGATGCCCTGCTGTCCGACATCAACCAGGCAGGCATCGGCCGCGGCCTGCAGTTCGAGCTGTTCAGGCCGGGCCAGGTCGAGGTCAAGGACTTCTACGCCGAATTGCCGATTGCATTGAAAGTGAGCGGGCGGTACCACGACATCGGCGCCTTCGCGGCTGATGTGGCGAATCTGTCGCGCATCGTCACGCTGCACAACCTGGCCATCACCACACCGCCGAAAGATGCCACGGGCAACCTGGCCATGGAGGCCACTGCGCGCACTTACCGCTACCTGGACGTCAATGAGATGGCCGAGGTGCGCAAGTCAAAGGCTGAAGCCGCGGCCAAGGCCAAGGGGGCGAAGAAATGAGGCCCGGGTTGCGTACCGCACAGTGGCTGTTGATACCTGCTGCCGCGATGGTCGGGGCCTGCACCGCTGACCAGGAAGAATTGACGGTGTGGATGGAGCAGCAAAGGCGCGACGTCAAGCCGAACGTTCAGCCCTTGGTCGCGCCGAAGAAGTTCGTCGCTGCGCCGTACGGTGGCGGCCAGGTGGTCGATCCGTTCAGCAACCAGAAGCTCAGTGTGGCGTTGAAGCAGGAGGCGCGGCAGCCGAACTCGCTGCTGGCCGCCGAGATGAGCCGCCGCAAGGAAGCGCTCGAACAGTATCCGACGGACAGCATGAGCATGGTGGGCAGCATGACAGAGCCGAAGTCCGGCCGGCAGTTTGCATTGCTGAAGGTGGACAGCCTGCTCTACCAGGTGAAGTTGGGTGACCACCTCGGTCAGAACTTCGGGAAAGTCATTCGCATCACCGAGACCGAAGTGGCCCTGCGCGAGATCGTGCAGGACGCTGCTGGCGAATGGATCGAGCGCACCAGCACGCTCCAGCTGCAGGAGAAGGCGCGATGAATCATATGCAGGAGAACCGCAACATGCTGAAGTGGCGCGTCCGGCTGGCCGCATTTGCGCTGGCGCTGCTGTCGCCTTTGGCCGCTCTGGCGCAGAACAAGATCCAGTCCATCACCAGTACCCAGCAGGCGGGTGCCGATGTCGTTCGAATCGAGCTGTCAGAGGCGCTCACTGCGCTGCCCACCGGCTTTGCCGTGCAGACGCCGCCACGCATCGCGATCGACCTGCAAGGCGTTGTCAACGCGATCGGCAAGTCGAGCGTCGAAGTCAACCAGGGCAATCTGCGCTCGGTGAACATTGCCCAGGCCGGTGAGCGCACACGCCTGGTGCTGAATCTGCGTCAAGCCTCGAACTATCGGGCGGAACTGCAAGGCAAAGCGCTGCTGTTGGTGATCGAAGCCGGCACGGCGCCCAACGTGGCGGCGAACACCGGTGAGCCGACCCACTTTTCTGCCAGCCAGAACCGTGAGCAACTGCCCTTGCGCGACATCGACTTCCGCCGAGGGCCGGACGGCGCGGGCCGCGTCGTGGTGTCGCTGGCCAGCACGCAGGT